>JAOZOW010000051.1:0-14723 GCA_029933075.1 Deltaproteobacteria bacterium
GGGAAGCCGCAGCCCGGTCCTCAACAGCCCTTTACACAGATGGTGCCCATACTGTATTACTCTGCTTCTCTTCGATCCTTCCAGGCTACACTTTCATATCTTGAGGACCGGGAATGCGGAGGGGGCAGGCCTGCCTGCCGGCAGGCAGGTGTCCCCCGCAGATAAGTCGCAGGAAAATACCAGCCCGGGAGACCCGGAATCGAAGAAAAGCCTTTATGCCCTTCTTAAAGCCATTTCCACACAAAAGTACTTAGTCGGATGAACCAAGCCTCCTTTGTTTGGTTGACTCAGATATGCCTAAAATGCCCCTTTGTCTGGTTATGCGGGCATTTTTAACCCGCAAATTCTTGTGAGGAGCCCTTGCTTTTTTCTAACACTTTGGATATTTGAAAACAGGCTGGGATAGGGGTGGATAGTCACCAACGAAATTTCAGGGAAAATGGACAGGTCTGACTGGGAAAAAAAGATCAAAGGCCACCGTGAACGCCTACGGCTTAAATTCCTTGAAGGCGGGCTTGAGAGATTTTCAGATGAAGAGGTGGTGGAATTTCTACTAACCTTAGGCACACCCAGGGGGGATCTTAAATCCTCGGCCCGCGAGGCCATGAAGCGATTTGGAAGCCTATCGGGAGTGCTCTCAGCCCCTATTGAAAAACTTAAGGAGATCAAGGGCATCGGCCCAAAAAACGCATTGTATCTGAAACTGGTTCATCAGGTAGCTGCCAGGTATCTGAAGGACAGGGCCAAGGGAAGCACCTTTTTCAGATCCTCCCGTGAGGTCTTTGATTATCTCTTTCACTCCATGCGGGACCTCAAAAGAGAGGTGTTTAAGGTCATGTTTCTCAACCGCAAAAACGCATTGATCCATGACAGGGACATCTTTTACGGCACCCTGACTGGAAGCGCCGTGTATCCTCGGGAAATCATGGCACTTGCCCTTGAGGAAAAAGCCGCCAGTCTGGTATTCGTCCACAACCACCCTTCGGGAGACCCCACGCCCTCTGCCGAAGACAGGGACCTTACCAGGGATCTTGTATGGGCTTCGAAACTACTGACGATTAAGGTCCTGGAC
Source organism: Deltaproteobacteria bacterium (assembly GCA_029933075.1). GTDB lineage: Bacteria > Desulfobacterota > DSM-4660 > Desulfatiglandales > Desulfatiglandaceae > JAOZOW01. The sequence goes on from JAOZOW010000051.1 coordinate 1,073, forward strand.
CACATTATCATCGGGAACAATACCTATTATAGTTTTGCGGACGACGGGCTAATCAAACGCTTCGAGGCGGAATATCGGCAGCGCTTCCGCACACCATAATCCCTTGACACCCCCTCTAAAATCAGAAATCATAGAAATCAAAAATCTGTTTCTCCAGGAGGAATATTCCTGGGCTTGCGTACGGGGTGGGACGATGGACACTTGAGCGAGAGTGGCGGAACTGGTAGACGCGCTGGACTTAGGATCCAGTGGAGCAATCCGTAGGGGTTCGAGTCCCCTCTCTCGCACCACCCTCTTATCGCCCTTGATTAGGGACATGGGTACCGAGTCCAGATGAACTATGCGGTAATAGATACTCTTTTATTCTCTTTAACGCCCCCTATGAAGGGACACCCATAAGAAAAGGCCGTTACTTGAGTTCGGGCTACCTCTGGCGGTTCTTGAAAATCAAAAATTCATTGTTATTATTTAGCCACGACCCTGTTTACTAAACATCTCCCCCATTAAGGGCTTGCCGGGCCGGACCCTGCTCTGATAATAGCCATTCAGCAGAATATCCGTAATCGAGAGGCAAAATGAAGACCACACTGGAAGAAATCAGTAGCGTCAAGAAAAAACTGCTTGTGGAAATCGACCCCGAGGAGGTCAACAGAAAAATCGATGCCTCCTACCGGGAGCTCAGGAAAAGCGCCAAAATCCCTGGGTTCAGGCCGGGTAAAGCACCGAGGAAAATCCTGGAAAGCTATTTTTCCGAAAAGGTCGAAGAAAATGTCACCAGAGACCTTATCGCAGAGACCTTTGCCAAGGCCATAGAACAGGTCAACACCGCCCCCCTTGGCCCCCCCCTGGTGGAAAAAGAACCCCTGAAACCGGGAAAGGCCTTCAAGTATTCGGCGCTGGTGGAGGTACGCCCCGAATTCGAGCTCAAAAACTACATTGGGGTTGAAGTTGAAAGGGGGACCTGTTTTGTCTCGGATGAGGAGATCCGGAACCAGTTAGACCAGATACGGGAGGCCCATGGCACGCTGGTCACTGTGGAGCAGGATAGACCGATACGGGAAGGCGACTATGCGGTCCTGGAATATGAGGGTTTTGAGCAAGAGCGCCCCCTTAAAGATATCAGATCCACCAATTTCCTCATCAAGGTGGGGAGTGGCGAGTTTCACCCCGATTTTGAGACGGCTCTGATTGGTCTGAGGAAAGGGGATGAAAAAGAGATCAACGTTCACTTTGAAAAGGACTTTCGAGATTCCAGGGTTGCCGGCAAGGCACTTTTATTCAAGGTCAGGATTATTGGCATAAAAGAGATGGACCTGCCGGAGTTGAATGACGAGTTTGCCAGGGGCCTGGGGGCCGATTTCAAGGACCTATCCGACCTGAAGGAAAGGATCAAGAATACCCTTGTAACCCGTGAGGAGGAAAGAATTGACAAAGAGATGAAGGAGGCCCTCCTTCAAAAAATTTCAGAGCACTTGGATTTCGAGCTTCCCCAAATCTTGGTGGAGTCCGAGATCAACCTTGGCGTCGAAAATATCAGACAAAATCTCATGAGAAGTGGAATCAGTATGGAAAAGGCCGGGCTGAGCGAAGAGAAAGTGCGCAATGACCTGAGGCCCGCCTGTGAAAAAAGGGTCAAAAATATGCTGATACTTTCCGAAATAGCCAATAGGGAATCAATCACAATCAATGAGGAGGACCTGAATCGGAGTTTCGAGGAGCTGGCTTCATCCACCGGGCAGGATGCGGAGACCCTTAGAAAATATTATGAAGCAAGAAACATGATAGATTCCCTCAGACAAAAACTCTTAGAGGAAAAAACATTGAACTACCTGGTGGAGCATGCTAAGATTTTAGAAACAAAAGAATCTGGAAACAACAAAATATCAGGTAGCGAAAAGGGTTAAACCTATGTTAATCCCCATGGTAATTGAACAATCGACCCGGGGTGAAAGGGCCTATGACATTTACTCCCGGCTGCTGAAGGATCGCATTATTTTCATGGGCGAGCAGGTTCATGACGGCATGGCCAACACCGTAATCGCCCAGATGCTCTTTCTTGAATCGGAAGACCCTGACAAGGATATCAATCTCTACATCAACTCCCCGGGCGGTTCCATCACCGCAGGGCTCGCCATCTACGATACCATGCAATATATCAAGCCTGACGTTGCAACCATCTGCATGGGCCAGACAGCAAGCATGGCCGCCCTGCTGCTGGCTGCCGGGGCCAAGGGCAAGAGGTATGCCCTCCCCCATTCGAGGATCTTGATTCATCAGCCCCTAGGCGGCGCCCAGGGACAGGCTACGGATATTGATATCCATGCCAGGGAGATATTAAAAATCCGCGACAAGCTAAATGAGATCCTTGCCAAGCATACGGGTCAAGCCATTGAAAAAATCAGCCAGGACACGGAACGTGATTACTTCATGAGTGCCGAAGAAGCGCGGCAGTACGGAATCATCGATAGGGTCATCACAAATAGAGAAATGCAGCACACCCCAACCGAAAAATAGGAAGAGAGGTTTTATGAGCAAAGGGAATGAATCCAATGAGGACCTGTTGTGCTCCTTCTGCGGTAAAAGCCAGGATGAGGTGAAAAAGCTCATCGCAGGGCCTTCCGTCTATATCTGCGACGAATGTATTCAGCTATGTAACGAGATCATCGGCGAGGAATATAGTCAGGAAAGCGAAGAAGAGGGGGCGGGGAAACTCCCCAAGCCGGTGGAGATCAAGGAGATACTCGACCAATATGTCATAGAGCAGGAGATCCCCAAAAAGATACTTTCTGTGGCGGTCCACAATCACTACAAGAGGATCAATAGCAAGGTGGACATGGAGGGCGTGGAGATCGAAAAAAGCAATATTCTTCTAATCGGCCCCACAGGCTCCGGAAAAACCCTGCTCGCACAGACCTTGGCCAAAATCCTTAAGGTCCCTTTTACAATTGCGGATGCCACCACACTCACTGAAGCCGGCTATGTGGGAGAGGATGTGGAAAATATCATCCTGAACCTTGTCCAGATGGCCGACTATGACGTGGAATCGGCATCAAAGGGTATCGTTTATATTGATGAGATCGACAAAATCGCGCGCAAATCTGACAGCCCTTCGATTACCCGGGACGTATCCGGAGAGGGCGTGCAGCAGGCGCTCCTGAAGATTATTGAGGGGACCATGGCCAATGTCCCCCCTAAAGGTGGACGCAAGCATCCCCAACAGGATTTTGTGAAAGTGGACACGAGCAACATCCTGTTCATTTGCGGCGGCACGTTCAATGGACTCGACAAAATCATCCGCAACAGGATCGGAAGCAAGGTAATGGGTTTCGAAGCCGAAATCCAAAGCAGGGGAGAAAAAGATATCAACGAAGTCATGCCGCTGGTCCAGCCTGAAGACCTGATACGGTTCGGGCTAATACCTGAATTTATCGGTAGAATCCCCATTATGGCCACATTGGAGGAGTTGAGCCTGGATGCCCTTGTCAGAATCCTCAAAGAGCCTAAGAACGCCCTGATCAAGCAGTACAAGAAGCTGTTCGAACTGGAAGGGGTCGAGCTCAAATTCACGGACGAGGCCTTGCTGGCCGTTGCCAAGCAGGCGACCGAGAGAAAATCAGGCGCCCGGGGTCTGAGGGCCATACTGGAGTGTGTAATGCTCGATATCATGTACGATATACCATCCACTCCCGGCATCCGAGAATGTATTATCGGCGAAGAAGTGATCACAAAGGGTGAAAGACCCCTGTTACTTTACGAAAACCAAGTGAAATACGGATAGCACACGGATGAAGATATGTTTAATCTCAGTAAAAAAGATAATTATGATACCCCCCCGCCGGAGAAGTTCTACTATCCGCTTCTCCCGCTCAGGGACGTAGTGGTGTTCCCTAACGTGGTGGTACCCCTGTTCGTGGGGAGAGACAAGTCCATCAAAGCCCTTGAGCATTCCATGTCCCACCACAAGGAGATCTTTCTCGCCGCTCAGAAAGACGCCAAAGCGGACAATCCTGCTCCCCGGGATATTTATACTTACGGGACCCTGAGTACCGTGCTCCAGCTGCTGAAACTCCCTGACGGAACGGTGAAGGCCCTGATAGAGGGAAAGGAAAGGGGCAAAATCGAGACCTTCCTGGACAAACAGGAATTTTTCATGGTCGAGGTGACCAGATTTCCAGCGCAGTATGAAATCACTATCGAGACCAAGGCCCTGGTGCGCAGCATCAATTCCAATTTTGAGGAATACGCCAAGTTGAACAATAAGATCGGCCAGGAGGTAGTAGCCACGGTCACCTCTATTGAAGATCCCAGCCGGCTTGCCGACACCATTGCAGGCCACCTCGCCCTAAGTGTTCAGGATAAGCAGGAGTTGCTGGAAACGGTCGAGCTGAACAAGCGGCTGGAAAAGCTCTTTGAAAAATTGACAAACGAGATCAACATCCTCCGGCTCGAACACCGCCTGAAAACCAGGGTCAAAAAGCAGATGGAAAAGACCCAGAAAGACTATTATCTCAATGAGCAAATGCGCGCTATCCAGAAAGAGATGGGGACCAAGGACGACTTCAAGGCGGAGCTTGACGAGCTGGAAAAGAAAATTAAGCGAAAAAGGCTCTCCAAAGAAGCTCATGCCAGGGTAAAGCAAGAGTTTAAGAAACTCAAGATGATGTCCCCTATGTCGGCTGAGGCCGCTGTAGTGCGGAATTACATCGATTGGATCTTATCGCTTCCATGGTATGACAAAACGCGGACAAAACTGAATATTGAGGAAGCCGAAGCGATTCTTGAAGAAGATCATTACGGGCTCGAAAAACCCAAAGAAAGAATTCTCGAGTACCTGGCAGTTCAACGCCTTACCAAAAAGATCAAGGGACCTATTCTCTGTTTTGTGGGCCCCCCGGGAGTGGGCAAAACTTCACTGGCCAAGTCAGTGGCTCGGGCCACAGGCCGAAATTTCGTAAGACTCTCGCTCGGAGGAGTCCGGGACGAGGCTGAAATCAGGGGGCACAGGCGCACTTATATAGGTGCCCTGCCAGGGAAAATCATCCAGTTCCTGAGAAAAGCCAAGTCTAACAACCCCGTCTTCTGCCTGGATGAAGTGGACAAAATGAGTATGGACTTCAGGGGAGACCCTTCGGCTGCCCTTTTGGAAGTGCTTGATCCCGAGCAGAACTTCGCTTTCAATGATCATTATCTCGACCTGGACTATGATCTTTCCGACGTATTTTTCATTACCACCGCCAACAACCTCCACAGCATTCCCCCTGCTCTCCAGGACAGGATGGAGATCATCCGGCTGCCCGGTTATACGGAATTGGAAAAACTCAACATCGCCAAATACTTTCTCATTAAAAAACAGGTGGAAGCCAACGGCCTCAAGCCTGAGAACATCTCTTTCAGCGACAATGCAATATTGAGGATCATCAGACTCTACACACGGGAGGCCGGAGTCAGGAACCTGGAGCGGGAAATCGCCTCCATTTGCAGAAAAGTGGCAAAAGAGGTGGTAAAACAGGGTCCTGATGCCTATATAGCGGTAAAATCCAGCTCCATCCATAAATATCTCGGGGTCACCAAATATCGTTACGGCCGCACTGAAGAACAAAATACCATTGGTGTGGCCACGGGCCTGGCATGGACCGATGTGGGAGGAGAACTCCTGCAGACCGAAGCCACCATCATGCCTGGCAAGGGCAACCTGAACCTCACAGGAAAGCTCGGAGAGGTGATGCAGGAATCCGCCCAGGCTGCCCTGAGCTATGTCCGCTCCAGGGCAAGGCAGCTGCGACTGCCGGACAATTTTTATGAAAAAATCGATATCCATGTGCACGTGCCTGAAGGGGCAATTCCAAAGGACGGGCCCTCGGCAGGCATCACCTTAGCCACGGCCATTGTGTCCGCCCTTACCCGGAAGCCGGTCAATCGGGATGTGGCCATGACCGGCGAAATTACCCTGCGAGGAAGGGTCCTACCTATCGGAGGGCTCAAGGAAAAAATCCTGGCCGCACACCGAGGAAATGTAACTAAAGTCCTCCTGCCCATGGAGAACAAAAAGGATATCGAGGAAATCCCCAAGAAAATCCTGAAAAAGGTCGAGCTTGTCCTGGTTGAGCACATGGACCAGGTGCTTAAAGAGGCCTTGATTCTGGAAGAGGGGGAAGAGCTGTTTGCACCTAAGGAGGAAGTTACCCCCTTTTGCATTGATGATATTCGAGAAAAAAGGGAGGACTCCTCAGCAACTGTTATCACAGCCCATTGACCTCTTTTCAGAGAGCCCTTGACAAAGTCACTGGAAGTTGTTAGCTACATCTACTTCCGGAGCAGAGGCGGATAGCTCAGCGGGAGAGCATCGGCCTTACAAGCCGGGGGTCACGGGTTCAAATCCCGTTCCGCCTACCACGGGGGCGTAGTTCAGTTCTGGTTAGAACGCCGGCCTGTCACGCCGGAGGTCGCGAGTTCGAGTCTCGTCGTCCCCGCCACAGATAGGAAAAGCCTGCCCAATGGGGCAGGCTTTGTTTTTCGTGATATAATTTAAATTTCACTCTGATAACCCACAGTAGCAAGGAATGGGGCGTAGTTTTCAATCCAACAAATAATGTGCTTCTCTATTTAGCCGAGAACAACACCTTGCACTTGAGGCCTGCGGGCAACCGGTAATGGGGATTAGGCATTTCCAGCCGCACGCCGAATGTGCCGCTGGCGGCATCAATGACTTTGTCCACAATGATTACACGAGCGCGGTATTTGCCGAGCCCGGGCAGCTCCGTGGTCACCTCTGCTCTCATACCTCTCTTGATGGTGCCGAACTGATCAACGGGCACAACCACTTCAACATAGAGGGGATGAATCCTGGCGATTTTCATAATGGCCGTATCTTCACCGACATATTCCCCCGGCGAGATAAATCGTTCCACCACCACACCGTCAATTGGGCTTTTTATGGTCCGCATATTGAGCTTTTCTTGTGCCTCGCGCAGTTGGAGTTCCGAGATCCTGAGTTCGGTCTCCATCTCATCTTTTTCATGAATGGATATGAGCTTCTTACGATAGAGGTCCTCATTTCTTGCAACCTTTCGTTTCCCGAATTCCACCCTGGCCCGAGCCAAGTCAACGGCGGCCCTTTCAACGCCTGAGTTAAGGCGGGCGATTAGCTGCCCTTTCCGCACTTGATCACCACGCTCCACCATGATCATTTCCAGAGTGCCAGGGACCTGACTGCACACCTGCACCACTTCGCTTGGTTCAATCAAGCCCTCAAATAAACCCACCTGTCCAGCTGGAACCCCATCTGAAATAAAAAGAACGGTCAGCAAGCTGCAAAAAATGATCCGTAACGGCGATAATGGCGATCGCATAGAAACTCCTTTCACCTATTCCAACCTGCCGGAAAAGGAAAGCATATCCCCTCTTCGCTCATCCTCACGGAGCAAGCTCTTCCGCATCCGGGCATGGAGACGCTCCACTTTCCTCTGAGCCCTTGAAATGGCAAGTCTTGCCAGCACGCGCCAGATGGGGGTTTCAGGCCCAAACACGCGTTTCGCCAGCCAACCTGCAAGGCCACCCCCGCCTGCAACAACAATGGGGTCTTCAATAGAAAGGATGGCCCCATAACTGCCAGGGTCGCCTAACCGGCCGCACCGTCCCGCCAATTGCCGATCTATTCTCGCCGCCTCATGACGCTCCGTCAGGATGACGTGAAGTCCCCCTTTTTCCTTCACCCCCGGGCCCAGTTTGATGTCCGTTCCCCGCCCGGCCATATTGGTAGCAATGGTAATGCACCCCAGCTCACCGGCACGGGAGATAATATCCGCCTCTTCCTTGTCCTGCTTGGCATTGAGAACTTGGTGACTCAATCCCATACCCTCGAGCAAGCGGCTGGCCTTCTCCGAGGCGGCCACAGAGCGAACTCCCACCAGGACCGGCCTGCCATTAGCGTGCATATCACGGATTTTCTCCACAACGGCCTGCCATTTCTCTTCTTCATTTGGAAAAATTCGATCCGGATACGCCCTCCTTTGCATCTTACGATGGGTCGGAATTCGAACGACAGGAAGCCCATACACGGACCGAAGCTCTCCTCTCACCTCCCAAGCAGTTCCTGTCATTCCAGCGAGGTGAAGGTATCTCCTGAAGAACCGCTGGTAGCTGATCCGTGCCAATGTTTCCGGCTGCTGCGTAACCTCGCAGCCTTCTTTGACCTCTATCAACTGATGAAGACCTCGTTCATAGGAGCGATCAGCCATCACCCGGCCGGTAAACTCATCCACAATCTGCACCTTGCCCTCTTTTACCATGTATTCTTCATCCCGCTTGAAGAGATGATGCGCCGTCAAAGCTAAACGAACGATCTCCTCCCGCCGGACCGCTCCCGTCCACAACGGCCCCATTTCCGAGGCCCAATCACGGAGCTTGCATTTACCCTGATCCGTCAGCTCGATCTTCCGCGACGCTTTATCGATTTTATAATCCGCTCCCTGCTCCAATCTTTCACTTAGGGCCATGGCCTCTTCCAGAAAATCACGCTCACCTTTGCTGCCCAGACTCTTTGATAGAATAAGCGGTGTGCGCGCTTCATCGATCAGGATGCTGTCCGCTTCGTCCACAATTCCGAAATGGAGGCCCCTGAGCAAAAGCCTATGGACGCGGGCACCCTGTCCATAAAGATATTCCGCCTGCAATCGCAAGGGATTGACACGGCTACCCAAGGCTATCCAATCTCTAAGATAGTCAAAAGCAATTTCCTTGTTGGTGCAATAGGTTACATCACAGTTATAAGCTGCACGCCGCGCTTCAGGGGGCATGTCGTGCACCACACACCCCACCTCAAGCCCTAATGCACGATATACAGGCCCCATCCATTCGGCATCCCGCGCTGTCAGATAGTCGTTAACTGTAATTACGTGAACGGGCACCCCTGCCAGGGCGGCAGTGCCTGCGGCTAAGGTAGCCGTCAAGGTCTTTCCTTCCCCCGTCTCCATTTCTGCGACCATGCCATTCAACAACACCCGTCCGCCAATGATCTGAGTATGAAAGTGACGCATGCCTATTGTCCTTGAAGCCACCTCCCGGATCAATGCAAATGAACGGGCCACGCGCTCCCTCTGAAGGCCCTGGAAATGGAGAAGTCGCCGAAGACGGTGAGCCTCCTCTGTCAGCTCCAAGTCAGTCATGCCCTCGATGCTCCGACCGTAATCCTCGACCTTTGACACAAACGTTGACACCCTATGATCATGCTCCTGATAAAGCTGTACAAAACCGTTGGTTATTATTCGCCAAGCATGATCAAGGAGTCTCCAGCGGAGCTCTTTGCGTTCCGGGCGAAGAACATGGTTTGCTGGAGGAAAATGTGCTGGCTGGTCTATCATATATTGGCCTCTGATGGACGAATGAAAACCGGCGACACCTGTCACTAAATACTGAATTTACTTAACAGGGTCCGCCGTAGACCCCGATAAAAACGCAGAGCCAATGGTTCAGGGGCATGCTGGAAGCGCACAAACACCCGCTCACCGATGGCTTTCAAGGTGGAAGTTGAGATGATGATATCGAATTCAAAAAGCTTTTCGAATGCCTTGGGCTCCCCCTTTTCCCGGGGATCCAGTGCGAGTGAGCCTCCTCCCTCCCGACTAAGCGCCAAACTGGGAAGATCAGTGGATGCGGCGGGCACCTCTCTCTTTATCGCAGCGGGGAATTCCTGACTGACTGCTTCTGCAAGCCTTACAGTCACCCCCTTTGTCCTTGTTCGAACACGGTCTACATCCCGCTGCGATACCACGATACGGGCCGTTACTTTGGAAAAATCCACCACAAATCCCAAGGGCATTCCTCTCCTCAGGAAACGGCCGGGCAGATCCTCTGAATTAGGGAGGATGAAAATGCCGTCGCCGGGGCTTCTAATGATCAGCTCTTCTCTTTGCGCCCTTTTCCGATCCAATTCGGCCTTTATGCGTTCGATCTCATCCATCAGGATCTTTGTCTCCGTTCGATCTTTGGTAGAACTGAGCCTGCACCTGGACTCATATTCCTTGAGCTGGGCTTCTAATACCTTGACTTCCGTATCCAGGTCCGGATTTTCACAAAGCACCAAGGGCTCTCCCTGTGACACACGTTCGCCGGGAGTGGCAATAACGCGCCTCACAAATCCGTCTGTACTCGCATAAATGTGTGACTTTTCAGGAGCTCGGAGCACTCCCTCAGCCACAGTAAAAGAGGGGAGCGGAACCAGCAAGAGTATCACCAGGAAAATACTTATGATCCCACCCACCAGAATCAGGGGGCTCCGCTTTCGCTGCATGGCCGGGTCTGTAAAGACATAACGAAATATCTTGAAGCAGGGGAAAATGAGCATACTGAAAAGGCCCCACCCCGCCAATAAGACCCCTATGGCAAAAAACTTGCTTGCCACAAACATGGCTATCCGGATCACAATAAAGAGGCGATAGGCAAACGAGGCGAGCCCGTAGAATACGAACCAGGGGGCCTCACCCGGAGTCGAGACAGGATTGTCAACCCCCTCTATCTGGAAAATATAGCGCTGGAGCAGGTAGCCTATATAGCGGACGGATCTGGATCCCAGGTTGGGGATCTCCAGAAGATCTGAAAGGATGTAATAGGCGTCATAGCGCAGCAATGGATTGCCATTGAAGAGAAGCGTGGACACACCGGCAATCACCATCACATTGAAGGCCATGGACCGCACCACACCAGGCTCCACATTCACCCAAACCCATACGGCAAGCGCGGCTAAGAACGCTTCAGTCATAATACCGGCAGCACCCACCATGATGCGTTTGCGTTTGTCACGGAAGGCTGAAGAGGAAGAGGCATCCACATAGGGTATGGGGATAAACACAAGGAGCATTATTCCCATCTCGTGGACTTCTCCTCCCCAGTGCTTGACCGCATAGGCATGACCGAACTCATGGAGTATCTTGATGACTGGATAGATCAGCCAGAGAAGAAAAAGGTTCTCCAGAGCCAGGACGCGGTCAGCCAAATTTGACGTGAGTTCAGCCCAGTGAATGGCGACCAGAACGAGCGAAGAAACCACAACCACCAGCCAGACCAAAAAACCTGCCCGGCTGTACAGCGGACGAGCCAGGAACCGGGTGGCAGAGAGAAAGCGCTCAGGGTCAAGAATGGGGAACCGGATGGCAAAAGGTGACATCAACTGGCCGAAAAGGCGCATACGCTCTTGACGCTTGTGACGCTTGTGCAGATCTGCGATATCCGGTGGCATATCTGCTTGGAGTACGTCTGCAGTGTGTAGCTGAAAAAGAAGCCTCATCACTTCATCTTGGGTCGGCATATCGTCACCCAGTTTAATACAGGCTGTCTCCCAGATTTCATTCAGGGTGCGCTTGCCGTCCATAAGTCCGATGATATGATAGGCCTCCGGAGAAAAACGATGGAAGCGGCCGGTAGAATGGTCCTGGAGGATAAACCAATCCTTTCCCCGATAGGTATGGCGGTGTATTTGGGCATGGCTCCGCAGGCGAGGCTTCAAATCTGAAACCCGGTACCATGACTCACTAAAAAGGGATTCCACCATACTCTACCGCTCCTCTTTCTGATTCACACGCCGGTGCTTTCCCCGGTTCTGGCCAGCCGCATATTCTTAATCACCTCAGAATCTGGGGCACGATAAAAGTTGCTAAAATGAATAACGCGGGCGCCAGGGCGCGGAAAATCAATGTCCCACTGTGAACAATGATTCCACGACCAATCCAGCGTAGAGACAAGTTCAGGGTGCATATTGTTGCTCCAGAACTGTACAAAGTCCTGGTCCGTGATAGGCAACCCCATTCGATCCGCCTGATCGAAGTCCACTCTCAGGGCAACCTCCCGGTACCAGTCCAGAAACCTTTCAAGCCCTGGTCTCCGAGAGATCACAAAACCGGCATTAAAGAACCGAAAGTTCTCAGGAGAAGGAGGAGATGCATGGGCATCAATAGCCTTCAGAGAAGTACGGCAGTAGTGACGCCAATAATCCCCTTTCCGCCAGCCTAATTGAACAAGTCTCACCTGTTCAACCATTGCGAGGTCCGTTTCTCTTACCAGAGTAATCAATTCCGGACTTGGGGCATCGGCAACAAACACCGCATCCGCATCCAACAACACAATCACATCGGCTTCCGTCTCGTTAAGGCACGCCCGCCAGCCTTCAAGCTTGGTCATAAAGCGCTTACTGGAGCGCTCTGGAGTGAGCACCGGCAGGTGTGCAATCCGGGAATCATGCGGGAGCTCTATATCCACTGCATCCGTTAAAACCAGAATTTCCGCATCCGTGTAAGCGAGGGCTGAAGCCGCAGACTCATACGCCGCAGCATAATACGCCGCCTCACCGAACGAAACGATGCATATCGCCACATCTGCCAATACATCACCCTCCCATCCTGCAGGCGCTTGCAGGGTTCACCCCACGTTTGATAGGTCCAGCGTTCCTCCATATTCGCTGCTCTTATCCCTTGATAAGGGCATTCAACCGGTGCGCGACCTTGTTTGCCGCGCCTTCACCATCGAAATTTCGATAACGCCGGGAAAACCGCAGAGCCGCCTCTTTGAAATTGGCGTCGCCCAGAATCTTTCTCAACGCATCGATATAGGACTCTTGTTCACGCTCGCAAACCAGGCCTGCACCCATCTCCTTTACCAGCAACCCTGTAAACAGTTGTTCTTTGTAATTGGGGATCATGAGCTGAGGGATACCATTCAGCAGCATCCGGGCAACACTGGTGTGGGCGCCATGTGAAACGAAAAGGTCGCAATCTGCAGCTACATCATCCAGGTTCACAAGTCTCTCGGTAAAGCGGAGGTTGTGATCTTCCATCTCGTCCTTTAGTCTTTGGGAAACCCCTGGGGCATATACCAATACCCCAGCATCCATTGACCTGAGCTCCTCTAACAAGCGTCGGCATCCCGGAAAAGAGGTAATATAAGCAAAAATATGGAGGTTCCCTGCTTCCGGCCACTCGGGCGTGAAGGCTCGGGCGATAGGCCATACCCCGTAGTACTCCGCGGATTCTCGTTCTCTGAACGGATCGAGCTCGGGAAATGTGAGGAAAAAGCGCTCATCCACTCCGCTGTATATATCGCTCAACCTTGAAAGCGGCTTCAGGCCATAGGGGGAAATGGCCCGGTTGGTGACCTTCAAAACTCTTTGCTCGTTCGCCTCCAGCACCTTCAAGACCTCAGGGGTACGTTTGGTGTATGGAAATATGCCTAACAGAGGTTCGAGGGGGGGGATAAGAAAACCTGACCCGATTATGACGCGTTTCACGTCGAGTGCTCGACTTGCCAGCAAAGCGGTAGGGCTGTGATCAAAAACAATGAGGTCGGGTCTAAAGGAGCCAAGGATGCCAAACCACGCTGAAAGCAACACGGCAAGTTCCTGCGGGTCGGCATAGCCTGATGTGTAAAGGAGATGCGCATAAGACAAATATTCGGTAACCTCCGGCGCCTTCCCCTGCTTGAATGGTGACTGATAGTACTGGATTGAGATCCCTGAAAAAACCTCGTGAGCACACTGCAGCTCACGGGCGGCTATCGCTATCTCGTGACCCTCGCCGACTAACGGCCGCGCGATCATTTCAATGTTCGAGAGATGGCTCAGGTGCCATCCAAGCTCCCAGACAAAAAGCAGCCTGGCCATGATCAG
>JAOZOW010000051.1:14823-19453 GCA_029933075.1 Deltaproteobacteria bacterium
CCAGAGCCTCAGCCACTCCCGGATGTCTCTCGTCCAGATAGCGATCAATTTCCTCCTGTCCACCTTTATCTTGCCAACGCCTTCCATCCCCGGTCGCAACCGATCGGATGAAGTCTTCAACCGGGCCTCCACGCGGAAGTAGTTCAGGCCCTCTTTTGCGGTTGTTATGGGGGTAATCTTCTCAACTACAAACTCAAAATGCTCATTGGGAAGCGCCGACAAAATCATATGTCCCTGTTGTCCCTCCCTGATATCGGCAATGCGGCGCTCGTCCACTTGCAGAATCACCCGGTAGGTTTCCAAAGGAGCAATTTCAAAAAGGACTTCCCCTTTCTGGACAGCTCCCCCGAGCCTTTGGCTCAGATCGCCGCTGAGTATGATCCCCTTGAAAGGGGCCACGATGCGCGTGCGCTCAAGCTGGCTCTCCACTAATTCAAGCCTGGCCGCAGCCTGATCCAGTTGGGCTTTCAGTATGTTGGCTTTAGCACGATTATGCTTTGCCAGGGCTTCTTGATACTGTCTCTCGTACTGAGTGCGCTTGCTGATCCAGTTGAGTCTTTCCAAGCGGAGATCCCTGTCATCCATAAGGCACATGACATCTCCGCGAGCCACCAGATCTCCTGCCCTCAGCGGAGCCTCTCTGATATAACCGTCAAAAGGAGCGACAACAACACGTTTCACCGCACCCTCAAGGATCGTGTCTGCAGAAACCCTATAATCACCCACTTTGAAAGCGAGAAAGAGAAACACTGCGGCCACCAGGAGGGCAACCAGCTTCCGGCCCGGATATCGGGGTCCAAGCAGTTTGACGATCTGGTCTTTAAATCCTTCGGCGACCTTCAGAACCAAGGGGCGGTCATTCTGGCGCTTGATCTCCAATGCTGGAAAAAGAAGGGAGGCAACGCTTCGACAATAAGCAGCTTCTTCATCGGTGAACGGCTCCTCCGCCGGCCGTTCCAATGTCAAGGCCCCATAATACTCCTCCTGCCCATAGAAAGGCATGGTGAGAATGGCCCCCGCACCGTGAAGCTCGGCCAGCTGTTCATGATCTCGGACGATAAGCGTGTGCCTATCCCCTGGAGGAGGATAAAAAACCTCTTTACGCTGAAAGATGGCTTCATCCATGGCCGATTGTATGGCGCGGATCAGATTCATATGCTTCCCGAATTGAGCACTATGCGACATCGCCTGAATTCGTATACGGTTCTTCCGTGTAAAACCGATACTGACCCGATCGCACTTGAGTAATGTGGCCAACTCGGTCACAAAGGTCATACACGCCTCCTGGAACGCTTCCACAGACAGTACCGCTGCGAAGAGATCCACCGCGGATTTGAGGCGCTCCAGTGATGACTCATCCTCTTGCGCTTGCCGCCGCCGAAAAAGAAGCTCCATCCATGAGATCCCCCACTGCAACTGCCCCATGACAGACCTCAGTTTGTCTTCCGAATCTGCTGAGACTTCCACGGCAATCAGACCATGGATCCGTTCATCAATGAGCAGAGGGTAAGCAACACCGTAACGGGGGGAGGTGTGACCTTCTCTTTCGAATGCCTCCAGCTCCACCAACAGGCCACAACGCTCCTCCACCACGCGCTCTGAAAGTTCCGCAAGGCGTTCCGGGTCATGTCCCTTTTCAGGCCATATGGCCACGGGAGCATATGTTGCACTCTCCGGATCGCCCAGCACGAGAAGGCCTTGAATCACCTCTGGAATGAGAGAACATTGAAGGGCAAGCCAGCTGTTGCAGTATTCCTCTTGACTGTGGGCATGGGCAAAGTGCGCCCACAAGGAAGGGTCCATGTGGGAGTGGTGCTTATCGACTTTATTGGTTGGGGCGGACCCCGGTGATAATACCCCCATGGAAAAAGCCAAAGACACTATCCGTCTTCCTGATCAACGCTTGCAGTCCGGAAACGGGCCAGTGGAACCCCCAAGCGCAAAAATAACGCACTCTTCAGGAGTCTATTTTTCCTCGTCAAATCTCCGAAGAGTGCTCCGCAGATAAACGCCGGGAAACACCCGGAACCGGTACCGGTATACGGTCAGCCTACTTAATAGGATACAAATCAATTATTGCGTCGGACCTCTCGGCATTTCTACCTGGAGGGGCCCAAATCGGCTTTCGTACTCGCCCATAATATTGTTCAGCAACAAAGAGAGCCGTTTGGCTGCATACGGATTAAGAATAATGCGATTCGTCAGCAGAACCGCGAATTCCTCCTGACCTGTATGCCATGTCTGGTTGGTACCAAACAACAATGTCACTTCTTCTCTGGTGCTTGTGACATTGCACACATTTGCATATGTGCTTGTCATATTGGAATCATCCCAGCGTACGCTATGGACAACCCGTTCCCTGTCCCCGGTTGCTGCTGCCTTGGTTTCATCCGTCTTTTTAGTCTCTTTCTCCTCAGTTTTCTGTGCCATAAGGCCTCCTTTCTATGATATTGAAATCCAAAAATCGGTGAAACGGAACTTCCTGCCTCTCAAAATCCGAAGCAGCCTGAATCAGCTGTTCAAATCCACCTTTTCCCCAGCGCCGATATCGTCTGCGTTCACATCGCTGATTTAGATCCCTGAATGCCTCCCGATCAATGGCAAAACCTCCTTTCGAAGTACGTGAAGAGGCTAAGCCCCAACCGGTTAAACCCGCGATCACGGAATTTAATTTTATACCACCAGACTGGGCTGTATCAAGACTTAAATCTCCTCTTGGGATCGTTTCAGTAGTGTCGGTCGGTTGGCTGGTTGTCACTGTTCCATCCGGCATGATGGTGATAACGCTTCCATCGGGCAAAACTTTGATAAGGGTTCCATCGGGCAAAGTTGTCATTGTAGTGCCATCAGGCAAAACCACCGTTCTGGTTCCATCCGGGTGAAAGGTTGTCGTGGTGCCGTCCGGGGAGATAAACTGGATAGTACCGTCCGGTCTGGCCACAACCGTTGTTCCGTCTGGCCGCTTTGTAATGGACGTACCGTCCGGCATCACGGTCTGGACAGTGCCGTCTTGGAAGGTCCTTTTTACCGTACCGTCCGGCAGGGTGATGGTAGTCACACTGCCCCCCGCCCCATAACTGGAGCTGTGATGGATGAAGCCCTCCATGAATGTGGTAAAGCCTGCACCGGCAATAAACTCCGTACCTGCCCCCCATCCAGGAATGCCAATCAAGCCTCCCGTAATTATAATTACCGGCGGTACAATTTCAGGCAGTACCCATCCCTCTCCGGTCACAGATACGGGGCTTCCGAAAAGCATCTGTACAGGAGGGAAGATGGTTACCACCCTGCCCCCCGAGATGATCACATAACCATAACCTCCGATAAGGGCATCTGTGGGGAACTCCCCCCTTCCCACATCTCTTCCCTCACCACCGAACAGGACATCCGGGCCGGACCCTCCATCCAGATAATCCACACCCCCATTAAGGTTCGGGGTGGTCTCGCCTCGGTACGGCTGCCCCCCAAGGTAAGTGAGTATACCATTATCTCCGAACAGGATATCGAAGCCTGCACCACCGAGGAGCGTATCACTGAAGGCCCCGCCGAAGAGGATATCGTCCCCATCACCCCCGGTGAGAGTATCATCTCCGCCGAGAGAGGGCATGTAACTGGTCACCAACACCGGTTGGCCCTCAGAGAAAATCATCTGGCCATTGTCCCCCAAGAGGACGTCGTTTCCATCCCCTCCGATGATGATGTCATTGCCAAGACCTCCAAATACGATATCATTTCCCTCGCCCGCATCGATCACATCGTCTCCGGCGGTCTCGATGGTCGTGTCTGTACACGTTATCTGCGCCAAGGTCCCGTCTTCATACGTGATCACGCCGTTATCCCCAAGCACTACGTCATCCCCCGCGCTGGTGACAAGCTCATCGTCGCCCTTGCCACCCAGGACCACGTCCGAACCCTCGGCAGTGAAGATAAAGTCGCCGTCGCCGTACTCGATATCTGTGGTCTCAATAAGTGTGAGCACACCCTTGCCGCTGTCCGTATCAAAGTCGGCGGAGCCGTTGTCTCCTATGACAACATCGTCACCCTGGTCTCCTGCTCCCAGGGGCTCACCGGTAACGGGATTGACATTGATATGGTCAGACCCGGTGCCTCCCAAGACCACATCAGAGCCCTCAGAGGAGAAGATAAAGTCGTTGCACCCATATGCAGGGACCGTGGTCTCAATGTGGCTAAGCACACTCTTGCCGCTTGATGTATCAAAACGGGCAAGCCCGTTGTCCCCGACAAAGACGTCATCGCCCTGGTCTGAACCTACGGGAAGACCCGTGGTCGGATCCACATTGATGTGATCACTGCAAAAACCGCCGAAGACCACGTCGTCACCATCTCCCACCAGGATCACATCATTCCCGCCAGTACCAGGCACACTCGTACTGATCTCCTTGAGCAGTCCCGCGGCGTCAAATTCGGCCACGCCGTTGTCACCCACCACAATGTCATCGCCCGTGTCCGTCCCCGCATCAACAAAGTCACTGCCGCTGCCGCCCAGCACAATGTCAGGGCCATCCGATGCAACGATGAAGTCGTCATCGCCGTACTCCGGACCCGTGCTTTCAATATGGGCGAGTACACTCTGGCCGCTGGTGGTGTCAAAACGGGCAAGACCGTTATC
>JAOZOW010000010.1 GCA_029933075.1 Deltaproteobacteria bacterium
TAATGATTGATCGGGAATCTTTTGGCACATAATATGCTACGTAACCCAGTAAGGCACCCGAACTCATCATCCCAAAAGGAGGCCAGTCAATGAAGTTAACGAAGCAAGGGGAAAGGATGTGGCCGCTTTTACTGGCCGGGGCCATCACCATGGTCACGCTCATGGGTGTCCCCGATATGGCTCTCGCCCAGGATCCCGACACTACAAAGCCTGTTCCTGAAGGAATATATCTTGAGCTTACAAAAGACTTCTATGATGCCCTCCGCGAAGCAGGCTCCGGTGGAGGGAAAGTGTATACGAACAGTCCTTCGGATGACTATCTGAGGCAGATAGCCGTTTCCACCCGATTCATGGTTGAAACGAACCTCCAGATCCTCAAGCAGCAGGAGCGCATATTATTCCTCCTCCAAACACTCGCGAACAAGCAAAAGAAGTGATATCAGGTGGCTGGTTTCTGGCACGTGGTCGCTGGATGCTGGCGGCAGGGAGGCTTTTTCAACGGGCAGGTGCTCATTGCTGTTTCACAAGTCCCTCACTTATCTTGGCAGCCTTCTCCGTGTCTACAAATGAGAGGATTTTGCCGACCGTATCCCCCTTCATGCGACCAAGAAGCCTAACAGCGAATTTGATATCCAGCTTTTCGATCAGGCTGGCAGCCTTCTGGGGCTTCATGGATGAATAGACCTTGATAAGATGCTTGAGGTTCGCCTCCTTTGCCGCCCTTTTCTTTGCCATGTCGGCCCGGATCTGCTCCCTCAACCTGGAAAGCAATGCGATCCTCTCATCTATCTGTTTCTGGAGTGCCAGAAGCTCTTCCCGTTTCATCTTTAGGTCTTGCTCTTTCCGCTCAAGCTCCCTCCTTTTCTCTACAAGAAAGTTCCGATCAAGCTTCCCCTCCACCGGCACCGCGACTCCTTTCACCTCGGTTCCCGCGGAATTTTTCGGGGGCTCCGATGCCCTCGCACTGCCCTCAATAGAGAGCGGAACAAGCTCCATCTGGCAGAGGAAAATGGATCCCGCCACAATCTTTAAAATAATCAGAGAGGAGAGAGCAATCTGTACAATCAGTTTCATAGCCGTCCCTCCCTCCTGATAATGACCAGTTCATCTATCGCCTTTTGCGATTCCCTTTCCATCCATCTAATATGTCTTTCCTGCTGGCGTTGTTTCAGTGTCTTCAGGGTCTTTTTTCTGATGGTTTCCTCTCTTAAGGCACGTGCCTTGGCCTTTACCTTTTGACCCGCCTCATGGAGCCTGTCGCTTGCGGCTGCCAAATCGGAGTCAACCTTATCTAAAAATGATCGGTAAATCCTGTACCGCGGCACATCTATGCCCTTCAATGAAAGCTCCCTGCACCTCTCAAGCAACCCCTGTCTCCTCCACAGAAGCTGTTTTATGGCTTCCTCAGTCCTCTCATATTCATCCTTGGCGCTATATAGCTCCCTCTGAGCCCTTTTTTCCATATGGCCCCTGTACCGAAGGACCTTTTCCAGTCTGAAAAAAAAGGCCTTCATCCACTCCTCCCGCTCATGGACTATTCTTCAAATAATGCCTTCAGCTCGGCCACGCTTTCGTCAAAACTAACGCTTTGGTAAATGTCCTGCTGCAAGAATCCATTGAATCGGCCGATCATTTTCTTGGCAAAGTCTATCTGGGGGTCGCTCCCATCCATATATGCCCCGATATTGATCAGGTCTTCCGCCTCCCTGTAGGTCGAGAGCACCCTGACGAATCTATTGGCATACTGGAGGTGCTCATCGGTTACAATGTCCTTCATCACCCTGCTGATGCTGGCTAAGACATCCACGGCCGGGAAATGCCCTTTATGAACAAGATCCCGTGAGAGCACGATGTGACCATCTGCAATGGAACGGACGCAGTCGGCAATGGGTTCGTTCATGTCATCCCCTTCCACTAATACATTATATACACCTGTGATGCTCCCCCCCTCCTCAACCGTGCCCGCCCTTTCAAGAATCTTGGGTATCTGGGTGAAAACGCTGGGTGTATAACCCTTTGCTGACGGAGGCTCTCCGGCTGCCAGCCCCACTTCCCTCAAAGACATGGCAAACCGGGTGACTGAATCCATCATAAGCAGCACATCCATGCCCTGATCCCTGAAATATTCAGCCATTGTAGCGGCAAGATAGGTTGCCCTTATTCTCACAAGGGCGGGAGAATCGGAAGTTGCCACAATAACAACCGATTTCCTCAGTCCTTGCTTGCCAAGAATTTTTTCCACAAACTCCCTCACCTCCCTGCCGCGCTCCCCGATGAGGCCTATGATATTCACATGGGCTGCTGAGTTCCTGGCCATCATGCTCATCAACACGCTTTTGCCCACCCCGGAGCCGGCCATAATGGCTATCCTCTGGCCCTTTCCCAAGGTCAACAGAGCATTGACAGCGCGAACGCCCGTGTCCATGGGATCCTGGATAATTTCCCTTCTCAGAGGATTCAGGACATCTCCATATATGGGATACTCAGCCGCAGCCTGGATCGGCCCATTAGCATCCAGAGGGATGCCCATCCCATCAATGACCCGCCCCAAATATGCCTCACCCACCTCAACCGTAGGCCTATGGTTTACATCCACGATAGGGCTGCCCGGTTTTATACCTCTCATCTCGCCGTAAGGCATGATAATGACCTTCCTGTCCCTGAACCCTATCACCTCTGCAGGCATGGAAGGCCCTTCGGATTTTTCTATGGCACAGAGGCTGCCTACCCCCAGTCCCGGGCCGGTAGCTTCGGCCACAATCCCGGAGACCTTTATCACCCTGCCCCGGAGCTCAACGGGCTGGCATTCGCGAACCGCGTCAATATATTTATCCCACCTCATGGTTGACTTTGCTTCCAGCATTTTTGACCTCGCCAAAAGCGCTTCTAAGGCACTGGTGAATCTTCTTCAGCCGGGTTTCCATAGTGGCATCCACATCACCATATGGCGTCTCCAGGAGACACCCGCCCCTGGTGACGGAGGAATCGGCGCGTACCGTGATGGATCTTAATTCTTTTATATTAGCGGATAATTCCGGGGCCAAATTCTCTACATACTCCAAGTCCTCCGGGTTGACCTTGATCACCACGCTGCTTTTTTCAGTGGCCGCGCGGAGCCCTTCAAGAACCGCCTTCCTCACGGCAGTCCTGTCCGAATCGCTCAAGAAATGGACTATCTTCTCCGCAATGGCGAAAACCACTTCTACAATTTCCTTTTCCTGCTGCCTGACGATCTCATCCTTGACATGGCCCAGCTTATTCAAGAGATTCTCCATATTCTGGACCACTTTTGCGGCCTTTTTTTCACCCAGCTCAAATCCATCTCTCTCTCCCTGGGCAAATCCCTTCTCATATGCTTCCTGCTCCAATTGGGCTACTTTCTCCCGCGCCTCCCTCAAGAGATCATCTGCTTCTTTGCGCTTCTGATAAGCTTCCTCCCCCTCCCATACCGGTATGAACTCTGAGGCTCCTCTTTGCCCTGCGGGCATGGGGGCAAAATCCTCAGCGTCGGCTCTCCCGGGCAAGGAGGGCGGCCCGGGAGAGCCCGCATCCAGTTCCATCCAGAGTGGATCGCCTTGATTCATCGCCTTCGAATCATCAGACAAGGACATCATCTTTACCCTTTCCTACCAGCACTATTTTCCCTTCTGCTTCAAGGCGCTTGGCAACCTTTATGATATTCTGCTGCGCCTCCTCTACCTCGCGCAGACGCACAGGCCCCATAACTTCCATGTCCTCTTTGAGCATCTCGGCTGCCCTTTCAGAAAGGTTATTGAAAATCTTCTGCTTCATCTCCTCCGATGCCGTCTTCAGGGCCTTGGCCAATTCCTGATTGTCCACATTCTGGAGGATTTCCCTGAAGCCCCTATCCTCGGTGTTCAACAGGTCTTCAAACACAAACATCTTTTGCCTTATTTTCTCGGCCAGATCAGGATCATCCTCTTCGATACGGGACAGGACATCTTCTTCTGTATTGCCATCAGCCTCATTGAGAATATTTGCCAGGGTCTCGACACCGTCAAATTTCCTCGCAGAGGTCTTTACGCCGGAAAGGTCCTTCTTGATGGCTTCGTCCAGCTCTCTTACCAATTCATCCTGGACCTGCCCTATCTTTACTATCCTGATGGCAACATCCGCCCTGATCTCCTCGGGGAGCAGACTGAGCAACTCAGCTGACTTTTCCTGGGGCAGGTAGGAGAGGATGAGGGCGATGGTCTGGGGGTGTTCCCCCTTAAGGGTGTTGATCAATTGCTCGGCCGGGACGTAAACAAGATCGCTGAAGGGAACATCCGAGCTCTTGTTTCCCATGATTTTGAAAACCTCTCTTGCCGTGTCTTCATCCAGTGTCTTACTGATCACCTGCTCAAGAAAATCGCGCCCGGAGACGGGCAGATCCACGTCATTATTAAAATTGGTCACGAACTCATCCATAACCGCCTTCACCACCTCAGAGGGGACAAAGGTAATCTCCGACATGTATTTCCCTATTTTCTTGATATTCTTTTCATCCAGCCCTTTGATGAAGGATGTGGCGAACTCCTCCCCCATTGCCAGAAGAAAGATAGCCGCCTTCTGGGGCCCCGTGAGGTTTTCAGGATTCAACCTAGCTGTCGCCATTATTCTTGTTCACCCAACCAGCCTTTGATGAGCTGTGCCGTTTTTTCGGGATTTTCCGCGCTGATCTGCAATATTTTCTCCCTGTGGTTCATCCCACCCGTCTCCGGGATCTGAGCCAATCCCTCGCCCGCTGGCAATTCCCGGCGCTCCATCACGGCCTCGCGGCCCGCCCCTCTTATCCCTTTTAGCAAAGGCCTTACCACCAGGAAAAACACAAGGACTACCAAGACCAGGTTCACAAATGCCTTCCTGTAGGCCTTGAGCATAGTCAGAATATCGAAACCCCCGCTTCCAGAGGCAATCTCCTGGTCGAATGATTCCTGAGCTGAGAAGGGAATGGAGCTTACCGATACCTGGTCCTCCCTGTCTTCACTGTATCCCATGGCCTTCTTAACAAGATCCTCAAACCGCTTGAGCTCTTCATCGCTCCTGGGGACATACTGCTTCTTGATCGTACCGTCCTCCATCTTCTTGGGTTGATAGGTGCCATCTATAACCGCGGCTACTGAAAGCCGTTTAATCTTGCCGGCGGGACGAATGATCGTCTTTGTTACTTTGTTGATTTCATAATTAGTTATCACATTCTTCTTTGTCCTCTGCTTCTGTGTCCCAGCCCCTCCCCCGGGGGAGATAACCCCCCTTCTATTGTTGATAATGGATTCGGTGGTGCTCCCCCCCGCCTCATTCATGTTTTCGGACTCCTCCAGATTCTTCATGCTCCTCACGGCCGTTGTGGATGGGTCATACTCCTCTTTATTCAAGGTCACCTGCTCGAAATCGATTTCGGCGTTGACCCTCACAATGGCCTTTCCCTGCCCGACTATACCCTCCAACATGGTCTGCACATTGTTTCTTATCTCGTTTTCCAATTCCTTTTTGTATGCAAGCTGACTACTATTTAAAAGGCCTGGAGCGCCCTCACTTTCACCCTTGAAAAGGACTCGACCCTTTGTGTCCACAACAGTGACTTGCTCCGTGTCAAGCCCTTCCACCGCACTTGCAACCAGATGCACAATAGCGGAAATCTTGTTGGGAGGAATATTTGAATTGAGGTCTAATTGAATGGAAGCCGAGGCGGGCCTGCTCTCCTCTACGAAAAGAGAATCCTTGGGCAGGACAATGAATACCCTGGCTCCCTTTACTTCATCGAACTGATTGATGGTCCTCTCCAATTCACCCTGCAATGCTCGTCTGTAATTCAGCTCCTGCACGAATTTCGTGGTCCTGAAATCGGTATGATCAAATATTTCAAACCCTACGTTCCCCCCCCTCGGAAGGCCCTCGGCTGCCATCGTGAGACGCAGTTCATAGACTTTCCCCTCCGGTACCATGATGGTACCGCCATTGCCCTCCACCCTGTACGGAATATGCTGCTCCTTCAGCTTTGCTACAATAGCGCCGCCATCCTCAGGAGAGAGATTATTGAACAGGACCCGGTAATCCTCATGGTTCGCCCACATAAACATGACGGCAAATCCGGCAACCACCAGGATTATGGTAAAGGCCATGCTGATCTTCCTGGAAAGGGGAAGCGATCCGAGGAAGTTCAAAAACTGACCGTATTGTTCGTTCATCCTGATCCACCCCTTTTGCCAAGGAACCCGCGGGTTGCCTTGATGTAGGTATTAGAACTGCATATGCATGATCTCTCTGTAAGCCTCTAAAACCTTGTTCCTGACATTGAGAAGAAGCCGCATGGAAAGATCAGCCTTCTGGATGGCGATCATCGTCTCAGGAACATTTGTCTTTCCCTGAAGCAGGTCAATGATCGATCTATTGGAATCCCTTTGAAGGGCATTTACCTTCTGAATGGCCCCTTTGATCACCCGGCCGAAATCCGCCTTAGGCCTTTGTGTCATTTTTCCGGCATGAGGCCCCGGCATATGGCTGACCCCATCAATCTTTAAATCTCTCATCATTACCTCCCGATCTCTAAAGCTTTCAGGACCATCTGCTTAGTGGTCTTGATTGCCGCAAGATTTGCCTCAAACGCCCTTCTTGCCATCACCATGTTGGTAATCTCCACCATCAGGTCCACATTGGGCTTCAACAAGTACCCATCCTTGTCCGCATCAGGATGACTCGGGTTGAAGACCTTTCTGAAAGGGCTGTTATCCTCAACAACATCATCGATCTCGGCTCCCTCCACTTTGCGGGCCAGCAGAGCGTCAAACTCCCCCATGGGCTTTGCGCTCATCACCACCATCTTTCTCCGGTAGGGCCCCCCCCTTGCGGTGCGTGTGGTTTCTATGTTGGCGAGATTGCTGGCAATCACATCCATCCTCTTCCTCTGGACATAGAGTCCGGATGCGCTGACCTCAAAAGCCATCAAAAAATCCATGCTATCTTCCCCCTTCCCTTATGACCTCTTTCAATATTGCGATCTTTCTCAGAAGCAGCTCCGTTGCTGTCCTATACCTCATATTGTTTTCCATCAGCCTGACCATCTCCCTGTCTATCTGGACCCAGTTGTAGCCATTCCATTCTCCTGTCTCTTGGACCGGGCCAGGCCCGTTAACCCCGTCCCCATTGGGTCCCATATGAGCCTCGCTGGTCCGTGCCAACCGTAACGAGTCCTCAGATTCCAAGGCATGAGCCATGGCCGTCTTGAAGTCGATATCCTTAGCCCTGTAATCGGGCGTATCCACGTTGCTGATATTTCCCGATATCAACTCATGTCTCTTTTGCGCGATCCCTATCGCTTTCTGGAGCGCAGCAAACGCCCTTGTAAAAGTAACACCCTCCGCCATGAATCTTTCCCCTCATCTGTCCAAATGCTTCTGGATCAATACCGAAATTTCCCCTCGAAAAGGTCTACTAAGAGCTTTATTAGCAATTTGCATGCCTCTCCACCTCGGGGGCCTCCATTTTTCTCCTGTACTCGTTCAGTTTGTTCCTGAGGGTTCGAACGCTTATACCCAGCAGCTCCGCTGCATGAGTCCTGTTCCCATTAGTCCGATTGAGGGTCTGGAAAATCAATTTTCGCTCCACCTCCCTGAGAGACAGGGGGGCGGAAAATGGCAACTCCAAGTCCTCCGCCATTGGCTTCTTTCTTGCGGTAAGGAGGTCTTTCTCCTCAATGAAATCCCCCCTGCACATGAGGACGGCCCTCTCAATGCTGTTTTCAAGCTCTCTCACATTGCCCTTCCATGGCATCCGGACAAGCAACTCTATAGCCGCCTCTGTCAATCCTTTGACAGATCTCCGGTCTATCCTGTTGTACTTCTCGACGAAGTAGTTTGCCAGAAGCGGGATATCATCCCTTCTGTCTCTCAGTGGGGGCAGGTGGAAAGGAATTACATTCAAGCGGTAATAGAGGTCTTCCCTGAACCTCCCTTCTTTCAACTGCTCCTCTATGTCCCTGTTCGTAGTGGCAATGACCCGAACATCCACCGGAATTGGCCCTGTGCCGCCGACCCTGTCGATCTCTTTCTCCTGGAGCACCCTCAACAGCTTGGACTGGAGCTGAAGATCCATTTCGCTGATCTCGTCCAGCAATATGGTTCCACGGCTGGCGATCTCAAACTTTCCCTTTTTCCTGGCAACAGCACCGGTAAATGCTCCTTTTTCATGGCCGAAAAGCTCACTTTCAAGGAGCGTTTCCGGGAGCGCCGCGCAGTTTATTGCGACAAACGGCTTGTCTTTTCTATTGCTATGGCGATGGATATAACGTGCAAACAGCTCCTTGCCGGTCCCCGATTCCCCCTGAATCAAAACGGAGGCCTGGGAATCGGCAATATCCCTCGCCTCCTTTAGGAGTCTATTCATTTCCCTATTCCTTGTAATAATGGCGTACCTGTCATTGGTCTCCCCCCGGTTCCCTCCATTGGAGCCATTGAAAAACTGGGCGGCAATGACCTTGATCATATGACCGGTCAGGGGTTTCGGGACGAAGTCATGGGCCCCCAGTTTCATGGCCTCTACAGCCTGGACCACACCCGCATCAGCGGAAAAAAGGATCACGGGAAGAGAGCTCTTCACATCCCTTATCCTCCTTAACAGGTCAATGCCGTTCATGTGGGGGAGGTTCAGCTCCGAGACCACGAGATCGAACTTGTCGACCATAACCTCTTCAAAGGCCGCCAGCCCGTCAGCGGCTGTTTTTACCCGGAGGCCGAAATCCATGAAAAACCGGCTCACGGCGGATTGATGCCCAAGGTCGTTGTCAACCACCAGTACTTTGCTGCTCCCCATCTCGAAACGTGGCTCCTCAGCGATTCTCAGTGGATTGCGCCCTCAATTCCCGATCAAAAATAATTTGTTCCATGTTCTCTCTGGCAACACCGCTCCAGAACGGCATGTTGAGATCCGCTACTTGTTCATAAAGGCCGAGGCTCTCTTCCTCCCTGTGGAGGAGTCGGTAGCAATGGGCAATCTTCAGCCTTAAAAGCACGCTGCTCTCCTCTTCCGGGACCATTTCAAGGGCCTCGTTAAAAACCGACAGGGCTTCTTCCCTATGGCCCAGCCGGAGATAGAGGTCTCCCATCCGGCAATATAGCCGGTAGTGCTCGGACCCGCAGTTTTCCTTTAGGCCTTCAGTTTCTCTCAAGGCTGAAAGCGCCTCCTCTCTGCGCCCTTCTTCTACAAACACATTGGCCATGTACAGGAGAAGATCTGCCCTCTCGCATGGCTCCCGAAACAATGTAAGGGCCGAAGAAAAAGCCTCCCCGGCTTCCTGGTATCTCTTTTGCTCGGCAAGCACCCTCCCTTTCAACCGATAGGCATCCGGGAGAAAACGGCTCTTCGGGAATCGCTTGATCAATAAACTTATCCGTTTCAGCGTCTTTTTGAGATCTCCCCTCCGAAAGGCACGCAGACCTGTATAAAAAAGCAGATCCGGAGGTTTTTCCCCGTCCATCAACAGGGAATCGGCCTTTTCAAACATCTCGCCGGCCGTATCATCAAGCTTCAGGGATAGGCAGGCCCTTGCGACCGTAAGGAACAAGTCCGCATCATTCACAAGAGAAAACAGTGTCTTCTCCTTCGCATACATATTTATGACCTGGGGAAAGTCCCCTTTGCGCATCTCCGTCTGGAGCATGGCCCCCAGGGTCTCTTTGACGGCGTGTTCAGCCTGTCCCTTCAAAGCGACAGGGATATTTCTCTTAAGAAGCAACTTGAGGGTCCGGAGACTCTTCTCGTACTCCCCATTCTTCTTGTGAAGCATCGCGAGCTTGAGCATGGCGAGCTGGGCCAGCGGGCTCTTTCCATTCTCGCCCGGTGGATGATCCAGTACGCTTTTGTAAACTTGGAGGGAAGAGCCGATCATCTCGCTGGTTTTCCTGTCTAAATTCCCCTGCTCCTGTTCCTCTGCCAGTCTCAACCGGCTGATCACAGCCGCCTCCGTGTCCGGATAGCGTTTTAAAACTAATGTATAGAACTTCACTGCTTTGCTGATAAGCCCATCATCGCGGTAATTATCGCCGATCTGTGTCAATACCAGTGGACTCTGTTTGCTCTCTGGAAAGCAATTGTAGTACCTGAAAAGGTAATTCCTTGCTTTGACATGGTCCCCTACCTGGGCATAGTTGTATCCGAGATAAAGAGAGATCTCGGGGTATCGGTAGATATTGCGGGGGTCCCTGGCAATGATATCGGTGAGGATCTTTATCGATCTGCTGAAGCTATTGATCTCATATAGTATTTTGGAAAGTTCCACCTCGGCCTCTGTCTTCTCCGGCAGGTCCGGGTATCTCTCGGTAGCCTGTGTGAGCACCGAAAGGGCTTCATCCATTCTCCTTTTTACTCGCAGGATCCTTGCTTTTTGCAAAAGGGCCCGGAGGGCTTCAATGGATTTCATGCGCCTTTTGACAACGAGATTGTAATAGCCGACCGCCTCATAGTAATTCTTGTTTTCAAGATACAGATTGCCAAGATCAAGGAGGGCGGCAGCCACGTATATGGACTTGGGAAACCGGTTGATGGCCCTCTTGTAGTGCTCCTCCAGCTCTCTGAAACGGGATGACGGGGAATCTGAGTAAAGTCGGCCATAGGATTTGGCCAGGAGGAAATAAGCCCTTTCCGTCAATTTGCCATGGGGATATTTCTCTATGAGGCGCCTCAAGAGTCCAATGGCACCAGACCAGTCTCGCGCCTTGTATGCCTTGATCCCTTTGCGCAACAGTGCTGCCTCCTCAGGGTCTCCCCTGATTTCATCTTCCGTGAGTCTCTCTGAGACGGAGATCACCTTGAAAGCATGTCTTGTTGCCTCCTCCCCCTGGTCTCCTGGAGGCACATTTCTCCCTTGCGACGAAGGCTGTTCTACAATCTTCTTTCCTTGCTCCTCGTCTCCGGGTCCAAGGAGATTCTTTTCATCCCCCCGAGCACTTTCCGACCCAAGAAGAATTACTATCCCACGTGCTGTGGGCCTGGTAGTAAATTGGGGTATCCGGGGGCCCCTGAGATCCAGGACTACCCTGATTCGTTCCGGATGATACCCGACCCTTATCCGTTTCAGCCGCTTGCTTTTTACCGGAACGGTTATGGAGTCGAAGGAGGGCACGGTGATGAAAATGTCTAAGGCGATCCTCTCTGGATTATCAAGGGTCCTGGAAACAAAATCCCGAATCTCCTCTTGCCCCGAGAGAGAAACTCGTGTGCCCTTCTGACCTTCCTCAAGCGTTATGACAATAGGACTTGTTGTCACCTCCTGGGTGCGCGATTGCCCCGTCTGGGTTGCCGGAATGCACCGCCCCCAGGGCTGAAGGAGCAGCAGGACATGGACAAGCGTCCCCAAAAAGAACTTCCTGGTACGAAAACTGGGGTTCATACAGGAGAAGACAGCAATAACTATGCCAACCCCTGTTTGACGTGAAAGGCGTTGAAGTGGTTGATTTCAGGTGGTTTCGTCCAAAGAAAATCGAAAAGGAAAAAGGGACGAATCTTTGCCGTCATTATTTTGACGACATGGAAGGCAGGATCAGCCGGAGGCCCTCTCGATAATATTCTGCTTTTTGATCTTTTCTACCAATGTGGTCCTGTTAATATTAAGTAGCTTTGCGGCCTTTGCCTTTACCCAATTGGTCTTTTCAAGCGCCTCAAGGATAAGTCTTTTCTCGTAATCCTTTACAGCCTTGTCAAAAGAGATTCCCTCTTCTAAGACATTCCTCTCTAACGGATCAATGGTAGGGCTGTGGTCGCGGATATGTTCCGGAAGGTCCTGAAAACTTACTATCTCATTATCGCACAGGATGGTAAGCCGTTTCACCACATTCTCAAGCTCTCGGACATTTCCCGGCCAGTCAAACGCCATTAGGGCCTCCATGGCCTCCGGGGAAAATTCTGTGATTTTCCTTGATCTCCCTTTCTGAAATTTTTTCAGAAAGTGATCGATGAGCAAAGGTATATCAGATTTTCTTTGCTTTAAGCTTGGCACCTTGATCTGAATTACATTCAATCGATAATAAAGGTCCTCTCTAAACCTTCCCTTGTTAATGGCTGCTGTCAGATTCTTATTGGTGGCCGCCACAATTCTGACATCTACATGGATCGTTCTGGTATCTCCCACCCTCTCGAACTTTTGTTCCTGGAGGACCCTCAGGAGTTTCACCTGTAATGAGGGGCTCATCTCCCCCACCTCGTCGAGGAAGATGGTCCCTCCATTTGCCATCTCGAAACGTCCGATTCGGTCTCTGTAGGCCCCGGTGAACGCCCCCTTCTTATGACCGAACAGCTCGCTCTCCAAGAGCTCCTCCGGGATGGCGCCGCAATTTATCACCACAAGGGGTTTATCGCTCCGGCTGCTGTTGTAATGAATGGCCCTTGCAATGAGCTCCTTGCCGGTTCCGCTCGCACCCGTAATGAGCACGGTGCTGTCTGTGTCCGCCACCCTCTCAATGAGGTCGTAGACTCTTCTGATGGCCCTGCTGGTCCCGATAAGGTTGCCAAAGCCATATTCTTTTCTCAGCTCCCTTTTGAGCCGGATATTCTCTTCCTCAAGGCACCTGAACTTGAGAGCCTTCTCCACCACCACCAAAAGTTCACCTCCGGTCAGCGGCTTTGTGATATAGTCAAAGGCACCTTTTTTTATGGCCTCAACCGAACTTTTGATAGTACCGTACCCGGTAAGGATGATGCACAGGGTCCTCGGGTGTTTTGAGACGACCGTGTCAAGGATCTCCATGCCGCCCACATCCGGCATCATCAGGTCTGTAAGCACAACATCGTAGTTCTGCTTTTCCAGCGCCTCAATACCTGCAATCCCGCCCTCGGCAGCGTCCACCTCGTACCTCTCGGCGCGGAGGATATCAGCGATGATCTTTAGGATCTCCGGATCGTCGTCTATGACAAGTATACGTGCCATAAGATGCCGTGTGGGCCTGTTGAAAGGAAGAACAACTATAAAAGTGACTACAGGTAGTCCCCGCGGTGGAATCTGAAAATTGCCACATTGGCGGCAACTGCCAGATCCTCCACGAGCCTCGCGAGTTCCATGTCTCCGTCTGACCTGGCAGACACCTCTAACCTGATCCCATCCACTTCCCGCTCAATATCTTTCACAAGAGGTTCCATATCCTTCAGGGTCTTACGGGAGTCTCCCAGCTCATCCGCGTAACGGTCAAGCAGGTTGAGAATCCTATCTCCCCGGTCCAGCACCCTGCAATCGGCACGGGACAGGGGCTGTTTGCTCACGGCCTCCACCTGGTTTAACTTCTGCCCCAGGATCTTGTCGAACCCACCGGTCCTGTTCAGCTTCTCGGCAGGGCCCTTTGCGTCGTGATATGAATTATCTATTCTATTTATTTTCATTTTTCAACCTCCTGTTTTTGCCATTCCTCCCTGTCCATTTCTGATCGGCCGATACAAATAATTTCTTTAGGACCAAAGGCTGAGCGGAAAAAGGCTTCACTTCAAAAAATCGCGATGGCGTCCCTTCATCCATCAAATATTTTTTTGAGCTTTTCCCCGATTGTCTCCGCGGTAAAAGGCTTCACCACGTAGCTTGTCACCCCCGCCTTGACGGCCTCGATGATATTCTCCTTCTGGGCCTCGGCCGTGACCATAACAAATGGAATATGTTTCAGTTTCTCGTTGGTCCTGATCCTGTTCAACAGCTCTATGCCCGGCATTTCAGGCATATTCCAGTCGCACAATATTAGGTCGTAAGACTCCTCGCTGAGGGCCTTCAGGGCTGTCTTGCCATCTTCCGCTTCATGGATGTTTGTGAAACCGATCTGCTTGAGAACATTTCTCAGGATCCTTCGCATCGTGGCGAAATCGTCAACCACCAGGACCTTCATGTCCAAATTCATAATTGTTAACCCCCGCTAAATATTTTTAAAGGCTGCCCAGAAGCGGACCGATCTCCGCCTTAGAGCTGGAAAGGGCCTGATGTGCCTCGCAGGCATGCTTTCCTTTCGCTCCCATCAGCTTTCTGCAATAAGACTAAGGGTGACTCTGGCAATATCCTCAAGGGGCGCTACCTTTTCGGCTGCTCCCAGCCTGATAGCCTCCTTTGGCATTCCGAAAACAATGCAACTCTTCTCATCCTGGGCCACGGTACGTGCACCGGACTCCCTCATCTTAAGAAGTCCATCTGCGCCATCCGAGCCCATCCCCGTGAGAAGCACGCCTGCTGCATTGCTTCCGGCATAGGCAGCCACAGAGTGGAACAAGACATCCACGGAAGGTCGCTGGTGATGTACCATCGGCCCTTTTTTCACCTGGACACAGTATCTTGCCCCACTCCTCTTGAGCAACATATGATAATTGCCCGGGGCCACCAGTGCCACACCATTTACCAGTGAATCCCCATCTTCCGCCTCCTTTACGCTCACCGCGCTAAGTTCATTCAACCTCTGTGCAAAAGATGTGGTAAAGCGAGCCGGCATGTGCTGGACCACAAGGATCCCCGGAGCATTGGGCGGCATTGCCTTCAGGACGACCTTCAGCGCCTCTGTCCCCCCCGTGGATGCCCCTATGGCAATTACCTTGTTGGTTGTCTTCGCAAGCGACCGTGAAAATAATCCTTTTTTGACCCTGTCACCGGGTTCCACCTGCGCCCTTGCCGGGACCTTGCACCCGGCCACGGCCCTGATTTTATCTATTAGCTGGATACTCATCTCCCCCACGGAATAGGCGCTGGATGGCTTTGAGATCACCTCCAGGGCGCCTAAAGAGAGGGCCTCCAAAGCCAGCTTTCCCCCCTTCTCCGTCAAAGAGCTCACCACAATCACAGGCATGGGATAATACTTCATGAGTTTTTTGAGAAATGTGAGCCCGTCCATCCTGGGCATTTCGATATCAAGGGTGATCACATCAGGCTTCAGCTTGACAATCTTGTCCCTGGCCACAAAGGGATCGGGGGCCGTGCCAACGACCTCAATGTCCTCCTCAGCAGAAAGCTCTTCTCTGAAAACCTTTCTCACCACTGCTGAATCATCCACTACCAGGACCTTTATCCTTTTCCTATTCCTCGCCATGACCTCCTCAACCCACTCGGATGCCTGCTGCAAGATGATTCGACTCTGTCTCAATAAAGAGCACGTCCCCTTCAAGTTCCCCGAGCCTTTCCACGCCCAGCTCTCCTTCATCCATAAGTTCAGGGATACCCAGACGAAAAGCGCCTTCGCTATCCAAAAGGGAAAGCAATTGCCCTCCGATCATGTTTATCGCTTCTTTTACAGTGTCTTTCTTCTGTTCTTCGGTCACTTCTCCTTCCCCGAGACCAAGGAAATTGGCGGTAATCTCACCGGCCACTTCTTCCGGAACCAGCAAATAGGTGGACCCGCTCAGGGAACCATGGAAACGTATCTGGGACCCCAGCAGCGCCTTTTCATGGGCCAGCCACTGCTGAAGAGATATGTCCCTGTCGAGGATCTCAGTGGGCAAAAAGAACATGGTCTCCAGCACATTAGAAATCGCATCCTTCATCTTTTTCATAATATCCGCTCTCATACTCACCTTCTCCCATGATATCACCCAGCATTGCTTTTATTTGTTGGGGTTTGAAAGGCTTCTTTATATAGCCCCTTGCACCAAGCTCCATTGACTCCTTCACACGGGTTTCACTGCCCTCTGTGGTAACCATCACCACGGGGATGGATCTGAACAGCTCATCATTTTTCATCTCCCTGACCAACTCCAATCCATCCATGCGGGGCATATTGATATCCGTCAAAACCAGGTCCACCCATTCCCTCGAAAGGACCTCCAGGGCCTCCGCTCCATTGCTTGCTTCCAGGTACTGCCCCACATTGAAGCCTGACACCCTGATCGTTTTCTTGATAACAGCCCTCATGGAAGAGGAGTCATCAACAATCAAAACATTGAACGCCATTTACTCATCTCCCTGTGCCAGCTTGATCAATTCCTCTATGCCTTTCAGCTTCTCCTGAAAATTGATGATGGTCATTTGGAGATCCATCTCGGAGAACTTCAGGCGATCCACCACATCCCGGTAGTATCTGTAAGCGAGTCCATCGGAACCCCCTCCTATGCCGCTCATCATGCAAATTGAATCGGCGAGATAGACAATGGGTATGGAAAGGTCATTCGGTCGAGCCCTATCGGGTCGATGATGATCTCTGATGATATCCACCAGCGGAGGAGCGAAATTCCAGTATTCCGCCACTCTGGCGCCCAGTTCCGCGTGGTCCATGCCTATTACTTTTCTCTCCGCTTCAAGGAAGGTCAGCCCCTCCTCCTCTACCTCTCGCATAATGGCATCGAAGGACTCCCTCACATGGGTGCTCAAGATCACTTTGCCGATATCCTTAAGTAGTGCCGCTGTAAAAACCTCGGCAGGGTTGGCTATCCGATACTTCTCTGCCAAATCCTGCGCAATGAGGGCGGAGGATACTGAATATCGCCACAGGTCTCCTTCATCCAGGTCATAACCCGCTTGTGCATCCCTGAAATTCTCACCGCTGTTGACCATTGCCACCAGACAGGCGACTTTTTCCACTCCCAGGTAGGCTACGGCCTGTTTTACAGACGCGATCTCCTTCCTAAGACCGAAATAGGAGGAGTTGCATATCCGGAGAAGATTGGCTGTTGTAGCCTGGTCATACTTGATTACACCCACCAGTTCATCAAGGGAGCTGGTGGGGTCGGACATAATCTCCATCACTTTGTAACTTATGGTGGAGATAGGCTTAAGGGATTTGATCTCGCGGACTATCCTGTCAATTTCTGTCATATTTTTTTTAGGCCTATCCCTGAGATTTTCAACCAGGCCTCTCCCGTCTTTATCTCGAGCCTCAAAGTCCGGTTCACGCTGCCACCCACGTCTTCAAAGTCCACCATCACATTGTTTTTCCAGAATATCTTTCTTACAAGGGTGTAATTTCTCTTACCTATATTGAAAAGTCCTGTTTGATCCAGGATCTGGGCTCCCCCGGCCACAATGACCTTAAGCCTGTTTTTCTGGGCGCCGATTTTGTACGCCTCTTTGAAAAGCAGCGGGATCCCCGTATCACCAAAAATACAGGGGTTTCGCTGGGCCTTCCTTCCATCGATCTTGGAGTCGGGGAGCATGTAATGCAGGAGTCCTCCCACAGTGGCTACAGGGTCGTAGATGGCCACGCCAATGCATGAGCCCAATGAATAGGTGATCAGGGCTGCATCCGGGTCGTTGCTCACCTTCATATCGGCGACACCAACCACAATATCCATTACGCCCCCCCTGAAACGAGGTTGAATATCCCTGCCACGTCAAGGATCAGTCCTACCCTTCCATCACCTAAGATCGCCCCGCCGGCGATCCCTTTGACATTGTTGAGCCATCCGCCCAAGCTTTTTATGACCACCTCGTCCTGACCCAGCAGCTCATCCACGAGAAGACACCGCCTGGACTCCTGATTCTCAACAACCACCACCAGTTTCTCCCAGGGGGGGAGGGCCTCTTCACTGGAACCGTTATTACCGTTGAGCCCGAGCGCCTGATCGAGCCTAATCACCGGAAGCAGATTTTCTCTTACCCTTATCATCTCCCCCTTTCCCTTGACGGTGTGATATTCATTCTTTCGGGGCCTGAATGACTCCTGGACGGCAAGGGTAGGGATGATGTATCTTTCTCCGGATACCTTGACGATCATGCCATCCACGATGGCCAAAGTGAGAGGCAACCTAATGAAAAAGGTTGTCCCCTGCCCGGGAATTGACTCCAGGTCCACCCTGCCCCTTAACTTTTCCACGATCCTGCTCTTGACCACGTCCATCCCGACTCCCCTTCCGGAGATGTCGGTCACCTTTTGAGCCGTTGAAAATCCGGGCTGAAATATGAGGTTGTTGATCTCTGCATCGGTCAGTTCTTCTTTATTTCCTATCAGCCCCCTGGCCATGGCCTTGTCAACAATCTTCTCCCTATCCAAACCGCGCCCGTCATCCTGGATCTCTATGACAATATTGCCCCCCTTATGGTAGGCCCTGAGATGTATGCTGCCCTGCCTCGGTTTGTTGGCCGCCTCTCTCTCCTCAGGGGTCTCCAGCCCATGATCAATCGAGTTTCTGATCATGTGGACCATAGGGTCATAGAGCTCCTCCACCATGTTCCTATCGATTTCCGTGTCCTCCCCGGCCATGATCAGCTGCACCTCTTTCCCGGCCTTCCTGGCGAGATCTCTCACCAGACGCAGCATCTTCTGAAACGTATTTTTTATGGGCACCATCCGCAGAGACATGGCCGTTTTCTGCAAGTTCGAGGTGATGAGGTTCAACTGATTGGTGATTTGATCGAGCCTTTGGTCACCGCTCCTTTTTATCAGATCGTTCTGTCTGAGCATGGCTTGGGCAATGGCAAGCTCCCCAACCATATCCACAATATTGTCAAGTTTGGCTGTATCCACCTTTACTTGGAGCGGGGCGTGGGCGCCGCACCTTTTTTGTTCTCTGATAGCCGAGACCACCTCCCTGGTCTCTACCTTATCCCGCTCAATGAGTATTTCTCCGATTCTCTTCCCAGGTTCCTCTTCCTGGACCTGGAGTGCGTCCTCTACATCCGTTCTGGAAACAACACCTTTTTCCACCAAAAGTTCACCCAGCGGTTTACGGCTTCCATCCCGGGCATGATCGACTATCTGCTCGATCCTTGAGACGATGCCATCAATTTCCGCTTCACCCTCGGAGGGGCTGCCCCTGTCCAGCGTGTTCCGGACATTATCTATGAGGCGTTTCAGCACATCCACGCTATCCAGTATAACATCAATCAGTTCACCATCTATCCCAAGCTCTCCATTCCTCGCCAGATCCAAAAGGTTCTCCGAGACATGGGACAGCCTGTTGATCTTATGGAAATTGAGGAATCCCGAAACCCCTTTTATCGTATGGAACGGTCTGAATACGGCGTTTATGGTTTCAAGATCGGCAGGGTCCTGCTCGAGCTCCATCAGCCTCACTTCTATGGCGGCAAGGTTCTCCAGAGACTCGCTTACAAAATCCGAGATGATCTCTATGTCCTCCTCCCCAAGCATGGAAGGAGACGCTTCCGCTTTACTATCTGCCCCTGGCTTTTCTTCTCTCTTGTCACCCCTGTCCCCGGGACCTCCTGCGGCTGTAAGAGGCACAGGCAAACCTGAGAGCCTTTCAAGAAGGGGAGTGAAATCCTCACGCATTTCCTTTCCGCTGGCGATCCTCCTGCTCACTTCCTGCAACCGGGAAACGGCCTCCTCAAAAGGGGTCAAATCTGAGGTCTCTCCCAGGATCACCCTTTCAATAAAACCCTTCATCCCCCGCACAAGGCCGCACAGCGCATCATTCTCTGCCCTACCCAGGAGCCCTTCCATGGCCTCGAGGGATTTCAATACCTCGCCGAGGGCCGGAATATCCCCCGGATCAAGCATAACGGTATTCAGTGCAAGGGCGTCGATCTGCTCAACGAACTGCTTATACGCTTTTTTCATAGGATGAGATCCCCGTCTTCCTTCTCCTTATAACCTCCCTCTGCCGCTGAAATACGGCGGAAATGATCTTTTCCCGATCACAGGCATTCAGATTGAGGAACTTGACTGCCAGCTGGTAGGTACGCTTGCCATCCTTATTCAAAGGAATAACACGGACCACCTCGCCCACTACATTTATGAAAACCAGCGGAAATCTGGATAGCAGGAACCTCGCCTGAATTATGCGTCCTCTGTCCACCGGTTTCTCAACCCGAATATTCATCCCCGACCCGCTGATATTGACACCAGTCCCCTGATAGTAAAGCTCCTGATCTTTCTTCTCGCCGGCGAGCAAAGAAAGGATCCGCTCCAATTTTTCATCCATTTGGAGCAGGAAATTGATAACACAGGTATCAAGACCCCTTTCGGCAGGCCGCGGAATACCGGCAAAACCGACCACTTTTCCAGCATCCGGGGAAAGAATTTCCCCGGCAGGGCCTATCAGCTCCTCATATTCCTCTGGCGGTATTATCCTGAATTTTACACTGAAGGGTATTTCTCCCCTTACATGGGAACGTCTATCTTCGGAAACCATATTGCCTCCCATCTTTGCGGAAAATTTAAGGCAATGCAGGCGAAACGAAACCGATTCAGCATAAAGATTATTGCAACTATCATACCAGTTTCCCTCCCCCTGCAGAATTCAAGGGCTGCATGGCGTCGGGCGACAAATCCTTGGTCGCTCAGGCTCGTGCCGGGCGCAAAATGCGCGGGAGAAAGACAAAGCGAATGACGACCTGCCTCCGGGAGAAGAGCATGGGGAAATGGAGTGGGGAGTTTTTGTCGGCCCGTCAAATTTTTGGCGATACAAACCCTGGCCGAAATATGGCTCGATCCAAAAGCTCGATATGCGCCTTGGAGCGTAACAGCGACAAAGGGGGGAGGCATAAAAAAATAGGGGCAAGGGGAACTTCGGAACACTTATTGCATTTGGAAGACTGTGAGCGAGAGCAATTTTATGGATAAAGGACCCCGCTATGAGCAAGGCGCCATGCCTCCAGGACGGCCCTCTCGCCTATGGAGCGCTCGGCCTCGTTAGGCCTTTTGGGCATCAAGCAAGGGAGTCTTTGGCCTATTGTTATGCATGAAAGACTTAGTACGGCAGAATCATGCAATTGAGCCAGCGACAATTCAAGACATTTAGTGATCTTGTCTACTCCAACTGCGGGATCCACCTGCACGCCGGGAAAAAACATCTCCTCAAGGCACGCCTTGCCAAAAGGCTTCGAAAGACAAACATCCGCTCTATCGACGAATACCTGCAACTTGTGAAATCCGACGGCCGGGAATTGATCCGCTTCCTCAATGCCGTCTCCACTAATCACACCTTTTTTTTCCGCGAGCCTCGACATTTTCAATACCTCCACGAAGGTCACCGCAATATATGGTGCGCTGCCTCCTCCAGCGGCGAAGAACCTTATTCGGTGGCCATCTACTGTCTTGAAAAGGGGTTCAGGCCCAGCATCCTGGCAACGGACATATCCACCAGCGTGCTCCAGACCGGCCAGAGCGGGATCTACCACCTTTCCAAGACCAAAAATATCCCGAAACGGCTGTTGAAAAAATATTTTCAGAGGGGCAGGGGTAAATGGGAGGGATTCGTGAGGGTAAAGGAGGAGCTGAGAAGACTTGTCACG
Organism: Deltaproteobacteria bacterium; assembly: GCA_029933075.1. GTDB lineage: Bacteria > Desulfobacterota > DSM-4660 > Desulfatiglandales > Desulfatiglandaceae > JAOZOW01. The sequence continues at coordinate 21,134 of JAOZOW010000010.1, forward strand.
TTCAAAAGGTTCAATTTGCTCACCGACCCGTCTCCCTCATGCCAGTTCGACGTCATCTTCTGCAGAAACGTTCTGATATACTTTGACCATGCCGTAAAGCTGAGGGTGGTGAACAAGCTCTACGGGGCGCTGAAAAAAAATGGCTATTTTATTATCGGCGGCGCCGAAAGCCTCAGCAGTCTTCAGCATGGCTACAGGTATATTGAGCCGAGTATCTATATGAAGGCCTGATAGGGGCTCCTCCTCTAAGGCCTAAAGATAACTGAAGGGAGGAAGAAAATGCCGAAGAAGAGAAAAAGGTTCCTGGCATTCCGCTTTTCGGGTGTCATCCTGCAGGTCATCTGCCTCCTGTGGTTGGTCTCTGCTGCAAGTGGCAGAAGTGAAGAATCCGTAAAGACCTATGTGGGTTCGGAGGCATGTAAGGAGTGCCACGAAGCGGAGTACAGCAATTTCAAGAGGTATGCAAAGAAAAGTCATTCCTTCGAAAGCATAATGACCATGAAAAAGGGGCTCACCCAAGAGGAGATGAAAAAATGCTTTGCATGTCACACCACAGGGTACGGCGAGCCGGGAGGGTTCAGATCGGAGGCCGAGACCCCGAACCTCAAGAACACGGGATGTGAGGCATGCCACGGTCCCGGAAGCCTCCACGTTGAGACAGAGGACCCGGGCGATATCAAAGGGCGCCTTACCCGAGAAGATTGCAAGGCATGCCATAATTCGGACCGAGTAAAGGCATTTAAATTTAAACCATTAATCTATGGAGGAGCACACTGATGAAAAGTACTGCCAAAGGCGTGCGGTTCATGCTCGGCAGCTTTGCCGTCCTGCTTATGACCGTACTGGGTTCCATCATATACCTGAATGTCTCGGATCTCCATTTGCATTCCCGCTCTCAGGCCCTCAGTGCCGCTCGCATGCTGTCTGATTCCGTATACAATGGCATGCTATACCCCATGTCCATGGGTGATTCGGCTACGATAAGGCAGCAGATGACCAACTACAAAAACCACTTGAATGGGGTTGAAGTAGTGGTCTTCGATATACACAAGGACATTGCCTATGCTACCGAGCGGCAGAAAGTAGGCAAAAATCTGGCGGGACTGATCGACTCCGACGAATTGAAGTCAGATCTTGAAAAAATGATGACCGACGGCAAAGCGCCCCGGAAGGGATACGAGGAGCTCATAGGGGGAAGGCCCTTCCTATCCATTGTGCGTCCCATTTCAAACGAAAAAAGCTGCCACCACTGCCACGGGGCGAGCCGTTCCGTCCTTGGCGGACTGATGATAAGACAGGATATAGGGCACATCTATGGTTCCCTCAGGGCCCTACGTAACAAGAACATCATCATCGGCATCCTCAGCACCCTTGTGAGCATACTCTTCATTTTCTTTCTTACTTCAAAGCTGGTCATAAAACCGGTAAAAAAGGTCGCTGAGGGCTTGGATACCACAGCGGAGCAGTTGACCTCCGCTGCGAGGCAAGTATCATCAGCAAGCCACAACCTGGCCGAAGGGGCAAGCGAGCAAGCTTCATCCCTTGAACAGACTTCCGCTTCGCTTCACAAGATGTCTTCCATGACTAAGCGAAACGCAGATCATGCGGAACAGGCGGACAGTCTGTCAAAAAAGAGCATAGACAACCTGAGAAATGCCAACACCTCAATGAAAGCCCTGATTAGATCCATGGAAGAAGCCTCCACATTAAGCGGTAACGTGGCCAAGATAATCAAGACCGTGGATGAAATCGCTTTTCAGACCAACCTCCTTGCGCTGAATGCAGCGGTTGAGGCCGCCAGAGCCGGCGATGCCGGAGCGGGCTTTTCTGTGGTGGCAGACGAGGTCCGGAACCTCGCCCTCCGAAGCGCGGAGGCATCGGGCAGCACTCAGAACCTGGTGGAGGACATCATCGGTAAGATTCAGGAAGGATCGGAACTTGTCAGAGAGACCGACGACAGGTATCGAGAAGTAGCCCTCAGCGTCCAGAAAGTCACGGAACTCGTGAGGGAAATCTCTGCTGCCTCCCGGGAGCAGGCAGAGGGAATCGAGCATCTGAACAGGGCTGTCTCGGAGATAGACAGGGTCACCCAGCAGAATGCGGCCAGTGCCGAGGAAACAGCATCGGCCAGCGAGGAAATGAACGCACAGTCAGAGCAGATGAAAGCGGTGGTAAATCAATTAGGGGCCATGGTGGGGGGCGGAGCCGGAAAATAATAGGGGCACAAGGAGTCAAAAAGGGCAGATCATGTCTTGCAGGGTTCCGGACCTCGGCTCCGGGTGGAATTGAGCCTTTCGATTGCAGGGAGCCAAGCATCCCTGAGGTGCTCCCAGAAAAACATCTGTGCAAGCACAAACCTGTTGTGGGCAGACCCCGCGCCTTTCATTGTCCTGTCCCACTTCTCTTGGAAGGCCCAAAGCCTGGCCCTCAGGGATTCATCATCAACCCCGTCGATGAATGTTTCTATCATCCTCTTACGCTCCCGTTCAAAGGCCAGCCTGTCCTCCCTGAAAAGCCTCGAGAGCATTTCATGTCTCAAGAGGGCCTCCCTTTCCCGGATTTCTCTTTCCTCCCCGTCCCCAGACATCTCTCATGTGCCCTCCACTGGATTTTTCCATCCGGCCACAATGCTGCCCCGGCCTGATCGCCGCACATACTGCTCACAAACACTCCACCCCTGTCATGAGAGCCGATCCTTGTCAAAACTTTGACGGGTCCTGCGCCTCGGCTCCCGTCAGCTCCCGAAAGTATGGGGCCGACAAACTCCCCTGGCAGCGAACCCCATTCCAGAGATCCTCATGGAGTTCAGGCAGGGGTCCTTAATGGTGGCATTTTTTTTGCATAAAATTAGACTAAAACAGCTAATAGGTCAAGTTAAGGAGGTGATTTCCCATTGGCAGAGCCAGCACAAAACTTGGAACAGCCTGAAGGTCATCTCTCTGAAAAAGAGGGTAAGTACCTGACCTTCACCCTGGGTCAGGAGGAGTACGGTATCGGCATCCTGAAGATCAAGGAAATCATAGGGATGATGCCCATCACCAGGGTACCCCATACCCCCGAATACGTAAAAGGGGTCATCAATCTCCGGGGAAAGGTGATCCCCGTGGTGGACCTGAGACAGAAGTTCGGAATGACAGAGATAGACTACTCCGAGCGCACCTGCATTATCGTTGTGGAGATTGAAGGGCGGTCCGGGGAGGTGATGGTCGGCCTCGTGGTTGATTCCGTTTCCGAGGTCCTCAACATCAGGGGAGATGAAATCGAAGAGACTCCCGCCTTTGGTGCCAGTGAGGACACGGATTACATCCTGGGCATGGCCAAGATGGACGGCATGGTGAAGATTCTGCTGGATATAGATCAAGTGCTGCGAGCAGAGGAAGTGGCGCTGGTGCGCCAAACGCTATACGAAAAACATGAGGAGGATCAATGAGATGAGCGTCAGCAAAAAAATCACACTTCTTATAGCCGCCGCACTGGTGGTCGCCTCGGCAGTTACGGCCGCCCTCGCCGTGTGGCAGATCAACACCATTGGAAACAGAACGATCGAAGAGATTAAGAAGACGGCCGAGGCCGATATGGAGAAAATGAGGGTGGATGGGGAAAGGCGAGCTCAGTTCTTCAGGGAAGAGCTCCTCAAACACAAAAAAGAGATGCTTCGATCCCAGGTGCAGACGACCTTCAGCATGCTCCGCAAGGCGCTGAAAGACGCCAAGATGGTCTATCAAGGAGGAGGACTGGATGAAAGGGTGAAGGAGGCCATGGTGAAAGAGCAGCAACAGACCATAGCACATTTCATAGGTAAGCTCCGCTACGGCCCAGAGAACAAGGATTACTTCTGGATAAACGACATGCATCCAAGGATGGTCATACACCCTTACAAACCTGAACTCAACGGAAAGGACCTCTCAAACATCAAGGACCCCACGGGCAAAAGGCTCTTCATGGAATTCGTGAGGGTCTGCCGTGAAAAGGGAGAGGGCTTTGTGGAGTATAACTGGCCAAAGCCCGGTTCCGAGAAACCGGTGCCGAAGCTCTCTTTCGTCAAACTCTTTAAGGAGTGGAACTGGATAATAGGCACGGGCTTTTATATCGACGATATAGAGGCGCTGGTGGAAGCCAGAAGGAAAGAACTGGAAAAGAGCATAAGTGCAATGACGGAACAGACGAAGGCGAAGATCGCCAAGACCAGGGAGGAAATCAAAGGGCAAATCGCAAGCATAATCGCCCAGATTACAGGGGCTTCGGCCCTGCTACTTGCATTGGTCCTCGGCACCTCATATTTCTTCATGAAAAGGAACATAACCAGGCCGATAATTCGGATAATCGATGGGCTAAACGATGCTGCTGCTCAGGTCTCCTCCGGGGCGAAAGAGGTCTCCTCGGCAAGCCAGTCCCTTGCCGAAGGGGCTTCCGAACAGGCGGCCTCCATTGAAGAGACCTCTTCATCCCTGGAAGAAATGTCCTCCATGACAAAAATGAATGCCGACAATGCAAGCCAAGCAGACAGCCTTATGGCCGAAGCCAACCGGGTGGTTGAGCAGGCAAATGAGTCCATGGGAAAGCTTACCGCCTCCATGAAGGAGATTTCAAAGGCAAGCGAGGAAACTTCCAAAATCATAAAGACAATTGACGAAATTGCCTTCCAAACCAATCTGTTGGCCCTGAACGCAGCGGTGGAGGCTGCCCGGGCGGGTGAGGCCGGAGCAGGGTTCGCAGTGGTTGCCGACGAAGTCAGAAACTTGGCTATGCGCGCGGCAGAGGCTGCCAAAGATACCTCGGGGCTAATTGAAGGCACGATTGCAAAGGTCAAGAGCGGTGGTGAACTGGTTGAAATGACGAACGAGGCATTTTCTGAGATGGCCAAGAGCACCGCCAAGGTCGGCGAGTTGGTGGGCGAAATCGCAGCCGCCTCCAATGAGCAGGCCCAGGGCATTGACCAGCTCAACAAAGCAGTGGCCGAAATGGACAAGGTGGTCCAGCAAAATGCGGGCAATGCAGAAGAATCCGCTTCGGCCTCAGAGGAGCTGAACGCTCAGGCAGAGGAGATGAAAGGCATCGTGGGAGAATTGGTGGACATGATCGGCGGCAACGCACACCCCGAAGGCCGGAACCATGAAACGCCCTTCGAGTGCCACTCCATGGTCCCGGAGAGGAGCCCTGCTCCGATACCGAAAAGGAGCGCTGGCAAGGATCTTCAGGTGGCAGAACAAAACGAAGAGATAAGTCCCGACCAAGTTATTCCGCTCAAAGAGGATGAATTTGAAGACTTCTGAATAGCAAAAAACTCCGATGGACTCTGAAATACTCATTATCGGCGACCACGGAAAAGACGGGGAACTCTTTGAGAAGACCCTGGCGCGAAAGGGGTTCCTTTTGCATTTCGTTTCCCCGAGGAACCGGGTTGAGGAAAGGATCCTGAGCCGTGAGTTCAGCGCAATTCTTGTGGACCATGACTTAGTTGGGGACAAAACCTTCCACTTAATAGAACTCCTACAGGCCAATCGCTCCAGATCCTGTCTGATTCTTTACGGAGATAATGGGAACGGGGGGAAAATCTCGGACCTTCTCCAGGGGGGCGTATACGGCTTTGTTTCCAGGGCCACGCTCCCGGACCGCCTCTACGATACCATCTTAGGGGGGCTTGAGAATCGCAAGGCCTTCATCGAAGTCCTTGAAATGATCGATGAGATGAAAGATGTGAACGAAAAGCTGAAAAAAGAAAAAGAGGCCCTGAGGAAAAAAAACCGAGAGTTGAGCTTTATCAACCTCCTGAGCAGCAAGGTCTCTTATGATATGAATTGGGACAGGATCCTTCCAAGGATCCTGGATGCAGGGCTGCAGGAGGCTATCAAGTACGAGGGAATCGCCATTCTTTATCGCCTCGGGGCAAGGTGGAACCTGGCCGTTCATTTGCCCAACAGCGAGATCAACCGGGAAATCCTCAAGGAGCTAAAGGCCCATATGGTCAAAAGATTCCGCTCCATCTCGAAGGAGTGGATTTCCCTGGAACAACTGGCCGTTCACCTCTACCCACCCAGCCTGAGAATTTCCTCTGGTTCATCCTTTTTTATCAAGACTGAATGGACCCTCCCCCTGAGCATAGCTGGCAAGCACCTGGGGATCTTCCTGATAATTCCCAAAAACAGGAGACGCCTCCATGACAAAGAAAAGGAGCTGGTCTCCACTCTGTGTAACATCTTGGCCATGTCGCTCAAGAACGCCCAGGAATACCACAACCTCAAAGAGATGGCTGTCAGGGACGGGCTTACGGGAATCTTGAATCACAAAGGGTTTACGGATTCCCTGAACAGGGAATTCCAGAGAGCCATACGCTATGGCAATTCCTTATCCCTCATCATGATTGACGTGGATAATTTCAAAGCCATCAACGACTCTCTGGGTCACCCTGCAGGGGACCGTGTGCTCCGGGAGCTGGCCCTCTGTCTGGAGAACTCCGTAAGGCATTCCGATATAGTTGCCAGATATGGAGGAGATGAGTTTGCCATACTCCTGCCGGAAACCGCCATGGACCAAGCCCAACTGCTCGTGGCCAGGATCAAGACCAATGTGAGGGATCATCTTTTTAGATGGGACGATGAAAAAATAAATGTAGAGATAAGTTACGGGGTCTCCAGCCTACATGAGTTGGGCAGCGGAAAAGACCAGGATGAGCTGCTCCGAAGGGCCGACTCCCGGCTCTACCAAAACAAGCGATCACTAAAGGCAATGTGACAGCCCCCGGACACTCTGATGAAGTCGTGCTGGGTGAAGCCTGAAGTAAGAAAGATGACCGATCCGTTTCCCATATTGATCGCGGAAGACGATCCCGTCTCCCGCAAATTACTGGAGAAAAGTCTTACCAATGGGGGCTACAGGGTGGTATGCGCGGAAAATGGGCGCCAGGCCATGGATATCCTCGAAAAGACTTTTTTTCCTCTGGTCATTACGGACTGGATGATGCCGCAGATGAACGGCCTTGAGCTCTGCCGCGCCATCAGGGCGCAGCAATTTGAGGGGTATGTGTTTATAGTGTTGGTTACTGCCAAGGACAACCATGATGATATTATAAAGGGACTGGAGGCCGGCGCCGATGACTATATCACAAAACCTTACAGCAGCACAGAGCTGATTGCCAGGCTAAAAGGGGCCAGACGCATCCTGGAATTAGAGAGATCTCTTAGGGAGGCAAACGAGAGAATAAGGATCCTCTCCATCACCGATCCCCTGACCGGCATTTATAACAGGGGTTATATGACGGAGCGCTTATCACAGGAGATAGCACGGGCAAGGCGATACATGCATCCCCTTTGTCTCATCATGAGCGATATAGATCACTTCAAAATAATCAATGACCTGCACGGACATCAGGCGGGTGACCGTGTGCTGAGGCATTTCACGCGCCGTCTGAGCAACTCCATCAGGAAGGGTATCGACTGGCTTGCCCGCTACGGGGGAGAGGAATTTTTGATAGTGCTGCCCGAAACCCCGCTTGAAGGGGCACGCCATGTTGCAGAGAGGCTCCGCATACTGGTCTCAGAGAGCCCTGTTACTTTGAACGGTAAGCCCGTTACCATAACGGCAAGTTTTGGGGTAAGTGAGTTCGACCCCTCTGGCAGGAGCGGCATCCTCTCGGACGAAGCACTCGTAGAAACACTTATAGGAGAGGCGGACAGGCATCTTTACGAGGCCAAAAGAGGGGGAAGGAACCGCGTCAATTGGGCAGAGGAGTTCAATGAAGAAGATTCTCGTAGTTGATAACAACCGGGTCATACTCAAATTCATGACCGATTACCTCGAGAAAAAAGGATATCAGGTCATGTCAGCTGAAGACGGCCTTTCCGCCCTTGAAGCGCTTAGGAGCTATACCCCCGATGTAATGTTCGTAGATCTGATCATGCCCAACATAGGTGGGAAGAAACTCTGCCAGATCGTGAGGAGCATGCCTCATCTCAGCCAGGTCTACATCGTCATCCTCTCCGCGGTAGCTGCTGAAGAGGTCCCTGAACTGGACGAACTGGGCGCAAACGCCTGTATTGCAAAGGGGCCTTTTCCCGTAATGGCCCGCAACGTCATGAGCGTGCTTGACAGGGTGGAAAAAGGTGAACCAGGCCCCTTGCCGGCAAAAGTCATGGGCCTGGAGAGCGTTCGCCGGCGAGCCATTACGAAAGAGCTGCTCTCGGCCAGGAAGCACTTTGAAGTAATCCTCGGAAGCATGTCCGAGGGGATCCTGGAGGTCACGCCCGACGGCAAAATCGTTTATGCCAATCCCGTTGCCATCTCTTTGCTGGGCAGGCCGGAGGAACAATTACTGGCCCTGGACCTGGATCAATTGTTCAGAGAAGAAGACCGCCCCAGGATCAAAAAACTCATGGAAGAAGCTAAAGTCAGCCCCCTTGAAATCCCCGATGACTTCCCGCTCACTGCAAACGGCAGGCAATTCTCGATAAAGATCCTGCCCGTAAACGAGAACGGTGACAAGGCACTTATAGTCATCCTCGATGACGTGAGCCTCAGAAAGCGGATGGAGGCGCAGCTCATCCAGGCCCAGAAGATGGAGGCCATCGGGACCCTGGCAGGAGGCATAGCCCATGATTTCAATAATCTTCTCATGGGCATCCAGGGCTATGCCTCCCTTGTGCTGATGAATACGGATTCCACTGATCCCCGATTTTCACATCTCAAGGGCATAGAGGAAATGGTCCAGAGAGGCTCGGACCTCACAAAACAGCTATTAGGGTTTGCCAGGGGAGGTAAATATGACGTCAAACCCACCGATCTGAATGAAATTATCCACAAGAGCTCGGCAATGTTCGGAAGGACCCGAAAGGAGATCATGATCCGGGAAAAATACCAAAAAGACCTCTGGTCGGTGGAGGTGGATAGAGGGCAGATAGAACAGGCCCTTTTGAATCTCTATGTCAATGCCTGGCAGGCCATGCCCTCAGGCGGAGACCTATACCTCCAGACGGAGAATGTTACCTTGGATGAAACTTACGTCAAACCCTTCAAGATCAAACCGGGAGAGTATGTGAAGATAACCATTACCGACACCGGGGTGGGCATGGATGAACGGACAAGACAAAAAATATTCGAACCCTTTTTTACCACAAAGTCAATGGGGAGGGGCACGGGACTGGGCCTGGCCTCAGTGTACGGGATCATCAAAAATCATGGCGGCTTCATCAATGTTTACAGCGAAAAAGACCAGGGGACAACGTTCACCATTTATCTGCCTGCTTCGAAGAAAAGGGCTCCAAGGGACAAGAGCGTATCAGCCCAAATACTTACAGGCTCCGAAACAGTACTGCTGGTGGATGACGAGCATATGATTCTTGAAGTCGCCAAGGGCATGCTCGAAAGCCTCGGTTACCAGGTACTCCCCGCGAGGAACGGCAAAGAGGCACTGGAAATCTACAGGGAAAATCAGGAAAAGATTGATCTCGTCATCCTCGACATGATCATGCCTGGTATAAGCGGGGGGGAGACCTTTGACAGTATAAAAAGCATGAACCCGGAGGCAAAAGTCCTTCTTTCAAGCGGCTACAGCATTGACGGCCAGGCCAAAGAGATCATGGGCAGGGGCTGTGATGGCTTCATCCAGAAACCCTTCGATGTCAAAACGCTATCTCTGAAGGTCAGGGAGATCCTGGACAAAGAATAGGTGCAAAAATGGTAGCCGAGTCTCATGAAACCCGTCAGACTCAGGTAGTCCCTGACATGGAAAACGAAGCTCAGCTCAAAGCCACTCTTGAACTCACCAGGACCATACTCAAGAGTATGCCATTTGGTGTGCTGATAGTGGGAAAGGATAAGAAGGTCAGGGATGCAAATGCTGCCGCGTTGAAGATAATGGGAAAGGAGGAAACGGAGGTGATCGGGCAGGTGTGTCACAAAAACATCTGCCCCGCGGAAGAGGGAAAATGTCCGGTGTGGGACCTTGGCAAGGAGATCAATAGTTCTGAAAAGGTGGTGCTGGGTCACAACGGCAGGGAGATTCCTGTGCTGAAAACCGTTTTGCCGGTCTCCATCAATGGTGAAGATCTCCTTTTGGAGGCCTTTGTGGACATACATGAGCGCAAGCAGGCCGAAGACAGGCTTCGCAAGGCCAAGGAAGCGGCGGAACAACTCAATGATCAGCTCGAGGAAGCCATCGCGCGCGCAAACCAGCTGGCCATGGAAGCGGAAGCTGCGAACATGGCCAAGAGCGAGTTTCTGGCCAACATGAGTCACGAGATCCGCACTCCCATGAACGCTATTATTGGCTTTACCGACATGCTCCTTGACACTGATCTGGATGAGACCCAGAGTGATTACGCAAGCACGGTGAAAAGAAGCGCCGAGGGGCTGCTGTCCCTTATCAACGACATCCTGGACTTTTCCAAAATCGAGGCAGGGCAACTTGACTTCGAGGAGATAGATTTTGACCTGGAACTGCTCGCCTATGATGTGTGCGAGCTGATAAGACCCAAGGTGGAGTCCAGGCCCATCGAGATCCTGTGTCACATAGGCGACCAGATCCCCGCCATGGTCAAGGGGGATCCGTTGCGGGTGCGGCAGGTGCTTACCAACCTCATGGGCAATGCCCCCAAATTCACAGAGGCAGGAGAGATCGAGCTGTCCCTTGATATCGATGAGGAAACACAGGAGCGTATCAAGCTCCACGTAAAGGTGAGGGATACGGGGATCGGCATCCCCCAGGACAAGCTCTCGGTAATCTTCGAGCCGTTTCAGCAGGCAGACGGCTCCACCACCCGGAAGTACGGGGGAACCGGCCTGGGGCTTTCCATATGCAAAAGGATCTCCGAGATGATGGGAGGAGAGGTCTGGGCGGAAAGCCCTGCCAATTGTCAATCGGCAATACTCAACACTCGACCTGATATTGGCCCGGGCTCTGTATTTCACTTCACGGCCTGGCTTGGAAAATCCAAAACCGATAAAGCCGCAAGGTTCACCCCTGCGCCCCTGAGCGGCAAGAGAGTGTTGGTGGTGGATGACAACCGCAGAAACCTGGAGATCCTCTCACACATGCTGAACACTGCCGGCATGGAGACAATGGGTTTAGAGCGGGCACAGAGCGTCATACCGGCCCTCAAAGAGGCCATGGAGACGGGAAGACCGTTTGATCTGTGTATCTGCGATATACAGATGCCTGTGATAAGCGGCTATGAGGTGGCAGAGCAGATCCGCAATCTCAACTCCTCAATCCATAGTCTCCCTCTGCTTGCCCTCTCCTCCATGATGGAACGCGATGCCAGAAGATGCGAGGAAGCCGGCTTCGACGGGTTCCTCAGCAAGCCGATCCGCAGAGAAAAACTCTATCAGATGATATCCAGGCTCCTCGGGCAGACCCAAAAGGATAGCGTAGAGGCAGCAAAGCCCATCGTCACCCAGTACTCGGTACGGGAGGACATGAAGCGCTCCGTGCGCATCCTTTTGGCCGAAGACAACCCTGTGAACCAAAAGCTGACAAAGCTCATGCTGGGAAAGGCCGGATACCAGGTAGAAGTGGCGGGCAATGGCAGGGAGGTGGTGGAAAAATATACCGCATCTCCGGATGCCTTTGACCTTATCTTCATGGATGTGCAGATGCCCGAGATGGACGGGGTGGAGGCCACAAGGGCAATCAGAGACTGGGAAAGCGCTCAAGGCTTGCGGATACCGATAGTTGCCATGACAGCCAATGCCATGAAAGGAGACCGCGAAAACTACCTCGAGGCAGGCATGGATGACTATGTGCCCAAACCCATAAAAAGAGAATTAGTATTCGAAATTATTAAAAAATGGGTCTTCGGAAAGGAGGCTTGAGAATGAATCTTACGCAACTTGCACAAAATGTGGGACTGGAGCCGGAAGAATTCAGCGAGATCTTTGAAATCTATGCGGAAACCACTTCCACCGACCTGGAGGAACTGAGAGCAGCCATGAATGCCGGGGATGCAGAAAAAGCCCACGAAAAGGCCCATTCCATCAAGGGCGCATCTGGAAACCTGGGCCTTATGGAGCTCTACGAACTGTCAAAGGAAATCGACGACAATGTCCGCGCAGGAAAGGTAAGAGGACTGGAGGGCCTGATGGAACGGCTCACGGCAAAGTACGAAAACTTGCTGGAAGAATTCCAGAGGAGCAGCAGGGCGATCCAAGGAGAATGCGATGCATGAGTCCAGTCTGATTGATCTGTCTGGAACCAGGGTCCTCGTGGTGGATGACGACCCGGCCAGCATCAGGATTGTGGAGGCATTTCTCAAAAAAAATGGATATGACACCCTGACAGCATCGGGAGCCAGGCAATGCCTCATCATATCAAAAAAAGAAGTGCCTGATCTCATACTCCTGGATATCAGCATGCCCGATATGAGCGGCCTTGAGGTGTGCAAGCGCCTCAAACAGGAAAGCAGAACCTGCGATATCCCCATCATCTTTGTCACCGCCAGCACGGATAATGAGACCCTGAAAGAGGCATTCGAATCGGGGGGGAGCGACTATGTCCGCAAGCCGGTAAACAGCACAGAACTGCTGGTCAGGATAAAATCCGTTCTCACACAAAGGAAACTGACAGAAGAGCTCCTCCAGAGGGAAAAATTGACGGGTGTGCTTGAAATGGCGGGCGCGGTCTGCCATGAGCTGAACCAGCCCATTCAAGCGGTATCGGGGATCGCAGAAGTCCTGCTCATGGACATGGAAAAAGACAACCCCCGATACGGCGACCTTAAGAAAATCCTCGATCAGGCCCTCAGGATGGGAGAGATAACCCGGAAGCTCATGCTCATCACCAAGTATGAGACCAAAAATTATGTAGGAAAGGCAAAGATAATTGATATTGAGAGGGCATCAGCGGCCCTCAATTGACTCGCCCCCCGCCTGATACTCCCCGGAACCCAGCTCGTGTGCAGGGACATATACGGTAACAGGATGGAGAACGCCATGCCAACTGCAGCAATGCTCTTGAGAAAATTCAACAGCGTAAAAACTCTCCCCCATGTGGCCATCCGGCTGTCCAAGTTGATCTCCGATGAAAAAAGCACCATGCAGGATTTCGAAAAAATGATCAGGATGGACCCCACTTTGGTACTGCGACTCTTGCGCCTGGTCAACAGCCCCTACTACGGTCTCAAGCAGAAGGTGGACAGCATCAGCAGAGCTGTCGTGTTTATAGGCATGAAAAACCTGCGGAACCTGATAGTCACCGATGCCCTAAAGGAAATCTTCCGTGAAGATCCTGCCAGTGAGATTTTCTCCCGAAAAAAACTCTGGCTTCACTGTGCAGCGGTGAGCATTTGCAGCCAAATGATCTCCGAGCGTATCTTTGGTCAGGAAGGGGAAAATGCCTTCCTGTGCGGGATTCTCCATGACATCGGAATGATCGTTGAAGATCAAGTGGTCCGGGAGCGGTTCTTGCAATTCTGCAACACTCCCAAGACTGATTCCAGCCCGATCACCCAATACGAGAGGAGCATTATCGGCACGGATCATTGCCAGGTAGGACATCTCCTTTCCCGCGACTGGAACCTGCCAGTTGAAGTCCAGGAAGGCATCAAGCGCCACCACAGCATCCTGGAAGATGTCAGCCCGTCCAGCATTACCGGGATAGCCCAGATTTCGGAATATATCGTGTCGAAACTGGACTATCCGGCAATGCCGGGAATGGATCCCATCCTCTCGCCCCCCCTCGCTGATCACCTCCGGGAGAGACTCCAGGAATACAGGGCCCTTGCAAAGGACCTTCCTGATGAGATGTCAAAAGCAAAGGAGCTTTACGAATCCCCTGAGGAATAGGAAAACATGGACTTTAGCGACGATATATTCGGCGAATTCAAGGATCAGGATGAAGAGCGCTATCAATTTCTGACCTTCCTCCAAAAGAAAATTCCCAACGGCTCTTTTCAACTGGTACCGAGCGACAATGGAGACCGGGGCCTGGGGGACGACCTCCAGATTGCCCGGGATACTCGCGATACTGCCCTGGATCGGGCCAGGACACACAAAGGACCGTTCACCTTTGACCTCCCTGGTGACCGTATCCTCTATGCAGCCCGCATCGACGAGCTGGATACAGTGCTTCTCTCATTGCTGAACGGAAATGTCCGCGGCTGGCCACTCATCCATGGCGGGATCGACCCTCTCCGGCTGTGCATTGACTACTTTTTGCTTCAAAAAGCCTATGAAGAGGAGCAAGAACATCGCATAACCCAGAAAAGGCAGCTCGACCGGAAAATCCATGTGCTTGAAAAAAATTACCAGAAAATATTAGAGGAAAATTACCAGAAACATCAACTTATTGAAAAGCAGCAGTCCAATTACTCCAAAGCCCTGAAATCAGAGATCGACCGACAGACAGCGGAGCTTCGCAGGACCAACCAACAACTGATCCGCGCACGCCAGGAAGCGGAAGCTGCGAACATGGCCAAGAGCGAGTTTCTGGCCAACATGAGTCACGAGATCCGCACTCCCATGAACGCTATTATTGGCTTTACCGACATGCTCCTTGACACTGATCTGGATGAGACCCAGAGTGATTACGCAAGCACGGTGAAAAGAAGCGCCGAGGGGCTGCTGTCCCTTATCAACGACATCCTGGACTTTTCCAAAATCGAGGCAGGGCAACTTGACTTCGAGGAGATAGATTTTGACCTGGAACTGCTCGCCTATGATGTGTGCGAGCTGATAAGACCCAAGGTGGAGTCCAGGCCCATCGAGATCCTGTGTCACATAGGCGACCAGATCCCCGCCATGGTCAAGGGGGATCCGTTGCGGGTGCGGCAGGTGCTTACCAACCTCATGGGCAATGCCCCCAAATTCACAGAGGCAGGAGAGATCGAGCTGTCCCTTGATATCGATGAGGAAACACAGGAGCGTATCAAGCTCCACGTAAAGGTGAGGGATACGGGGATCGGCATCCCCCAGGACAAGCTCTCGGTAATCTTCGAGCCGTTTCAGCAGGCAGACGGCTCCACCACCCGGAAGTACGGGGGAACCGGCCTGGGGCTTTCCATATGCAAAAGGATCTCCGAGATGATGGGAGGAGAGGTCTGGGCGGAAAGCCCTGCCAATTGTCAATCGGCAATACTCAACACTCGACCTGATATTGGCCCGGGCTCTGTATTTCACTTCACGGCCTGGCTTGGAAAATCCAAAACCGATAAAGCCGCAAGGTTCACCCCTGCGCCCCTGAGCGGCAAGAGAGTGTTGGTGGTGGATGACAACCGCAGAAACCTGGAGATCCTCTCACACATGCTGAACACTGCCGGCATGGAGACAATGGGTTTAGAGCGGGCACAGAGCGTCATACCGGCCCTCAAAGAGGCCATGGAGACGGGAAGACCGTTTGATCTGTGTATCTGCGATATACAGATGCCTGTGATAAGCGGCTATGAGGTGGCAGAGCAGATCCGCAATCTCAACTCCTCAATCCATAGTCTCCCTCTGCTTGCCCTCTCCTCCATGATGGAACGCGATGCCAGAAGATGCGAGGAAGCCGGCTTCGACGGGTTCCTCAGCAAGCCGATCCGCAGAGAAAAACTCTATCAGATGATATCCAGGCTCCTCGGGCAGACCCAAAAGGATAGCGTAGAGGCAGCAAAGCCCATCGTCACCCAGTACTCGGTACGGGAGGACATGAAGCGCTCCGTGCGCATCCTTTTGGCCGAAGACAACCCTGTGAACCAAAAGCTGACAAAGCTCATGCTGGGAAAGGCCGGATACCAGGTAGAAGTGGCGGGCAATGGCAGGGAGGTGGTGGAAAAATATACCGCATCTCCGGATGCCTTTGACCTTATCTTCATGGATGTGCAGATGCCCGAGATGGACGGGGTGGAGGCCACAAGGGCAATCAGAGACTGGGAAAGCGCTCAAGGCTTGCGGATACCGATAGTTGCCATGACAGCCAATGCCATGAAAGGAGACCGCGAAAACTACCTCGAGGCAGGCATGGATGACTATGTGCCCAAACCCATAAAAAGAGAATTAGTATTCGAAATTATTAAAAAATGGGTCTTCGGAAAGGAGGCTTGAGAATGAATCGATGAAATCCATTCGGGAGGGCGGGAAGTTATGAGCATACTTGTGGTAGAAGACAATCCGGTCAGTGCCAAGATCATTGAGTTTAATCTCGCAAAGAAAGGTCATGAAACCAAGGTAGTGCAATCCGGAAAGGAGGCCCTCGAATGCCTCGAGTCAATGCCGGAAATTCAATTAGTCATAACTGACATCATGATGCCTGAGATGGATGGGCTGGAGCTGCTCGCCAAGATAAAGGAACGGCCCGAATGGATGGATATACCTGTTATTATGTGTACTTTCCTGGCGGACATGGAGACCGTCAGGAAAGCAATTGAAGCGGGCTGCCGTCACTATATTCTAAAACCCATCAAGGCCTCCCAGCTCCTCGAAAAGGTGGAGGAGGCATTGGTGCAGGAAAAGCCGGTGCTGAAAGCAAAAAACGAGGTAATTTCCCGAATCGGGCTGGACAGCCGCTCATATAAGGATATCCTGGAATCGTTCGCCGCCCAGGTCAGAGAGGCCCTTTCCATGTTGGAAAAAGGCGCTGAAGGAAAATCGGGACCTGAGATATCCCTGATCCTTTCAAACCTTTCCGAAGGGGCGGCACTGATCGGGGCAGAAAGGCTTAAGGCCATGTTAGACAAACATGGCCAAAGGGCTCCTGATGGAACCATGAAAATTTTAGATTCCGAATATCCTCTGCTGCTGAGGGAACTGAAGCTGTTAACCGCAGCCCTTCCCGCCCCGCCCCCCTTAGATGACATCGGGCCCTCTGAAAAAGAGGGAAAGAAAAAGGAAACTCCACCGGAGGCAACGGAAGGTGAGCCATCGCCGGATGCAGGTGATGAGAAAAGATAGCCATGTCTGGGAACAGGCGGATCATCATAGCCCTTCTCTTTTTCTTGCTGATTACAGCCATAGGGACCGCAGGCTTTGTCATCATTGAAGGATACAGCCTGCTTGACGGCCTCTACATGACGGTGATCACGCTTTCCACCGTGGGCTTCGGGGAGGTAAAGCCGCTTTCCGGGGCGGGACGGGCCTTTGCATCCCTTTTCATCATGCTCAGCCTTGCTGGCCTGGCATTTGCAACCCATGCCCTGGTGGAAACATTGCTGGAAAAGGCGTGGACCGGAAAACTGGAGATGAAAAAGATGAAAAAGCAAATATCCCGCTTAAAATCCCATTACATCATGTGCGGGTATGGAAGAATGGGTGCTGCCGCCGCTGAATATTTTGAAAAGGCGGGCACATCTTTTGTTATTGTGGAGTCGCACCCCGAGCAGATTCAGAGGATCAGGGAGACGGACAGGCTCTTTATTGAGGGCGATGCCACACATGAAAGCACACTGCTCGACGCAGGCATAAAATCGGCAAGCGGGCTCCTGGCGCTTCTCAAATCCGATCCTGATAACTTATTTCTGGTACTTACCGCACGGGAACTCAACCCCACCCTTCATATCATTGCCCGTGCCGAGGAGGAGTCATCGGGTAAAAAGATCTTCCGGGCTGGAGCTGACAGTGTGATCTCCCCTTTCGCCACGGCCGGAAAACAGATTGCAAGCGACATCCTTACGGCTACAGGCAGGTTCTCGGGGCCTGTGGATCAGAAAATAAGACCCGGGGCCAAGCCCCAGTGGATTGCTGTCCAGGCGGACTCGGACATGCTGGGCCAGAACATCGGGATGGTGTCAAGTCAAACAGAGGGCCAGGTGGTGGGTCTTCGCAGGAATGGAAGCGATATCCTGCTGCCCGACCCTGATACGCCGCTTGAAAGTGGAGACATGATCCTTGTAATGGAAGGTAGCGACGGAAGCGGCAACCGGGTTTCCTTCCACCGCACGGAACCCAAAAAAATCGTTATTGTCGACGACAATCCCATTATCCTCAGGCTCTATACCCGTCTCTTTCAAAAGGCTGGATTTAACCCCCTCCCTGCCACCAACGGCCGGGAAGGTCTCGATACTATCGTGAGGGAAAAGCCGGTTGCCGCAGTGATCGATTTTATGCTTCCCGTGCTCTCCGGCATAGAGGTGTGTCAAAAGGTCCGTTCGGTACCTGGGTGTAAGGGGACAAAACTGATCCTGTTTACCGCTGATGATCAACCTGAAACACGCAACCGGGCCCTAAAGGCAGGGGCTGATGCAGTGGTCGTCAAGAGCCCGGAGGCCTCTGAGGTGATCGAGACGGTCCTGCAGATGCTCAAGGAAAATTAATCATGATCCCACGCTGCATATCACCTGACTCATGAAGCTCAAGGAAGGCCTCAGCAATATGAGGGTCGAACTGACTCCCTGCATTTTCCCTGATAATTTTGATAGCCTGCTCTTCTGACATCTTTTTCCGATAGGATCGATCGGAGGTCAGGGCATCGTATACATCGGCCACGGAGAGCACCCTGGACAGAAAAGGAATTTCCTCTCCCTTAAGACCGTCCGGATACCCCCTGCCGTCCCATCTTTCATGATGATGCCTGATGATCTCCTGCTCATCTCCCCACATGCCCAGGTGCCCTATAATATTGCTTCCTATCACCGGATGTTTCTTGATGAATTCATACTCGGTTTCCGTGAGCCTGCCGGGCTTTAAGAGGATTTTATCCGGGATGCCTATCTTTCCAATGTCATGGAGGTTCCCCGCGATATTCAACCTGTCTAAATCCTCCTGCGAACATCCGACGGCCTTTGCCACCGTCATGGCATATCGGGATACCCTCGTGGAGTGTTGCTTGGTATAGGGGTCTCTGGCCTCAATGGCTTCAACAAAGGCATAGAGGGTGGAAAAGAGGTTTTCGTATATGTTTTCATAGAGGGCCATGTTTTCCACTGCAAAAGAAGCCTTCTCCCCCAAAAAGTTCAGGAAATAGAGGTCCCTGTCGCTGAACTGTGCCCTGCTGTCACGTATAATGCACACAAGGGTGCCGAAAACGCTGGACCTTATTTTGAGAGGGATTGCCATCAGACTCCCATCGCCATTGCCGCCCTGCATAAGGTAAGGCATGCCGTCTTCCGATACCCTTCTCAGCAGGTCTTCCCGCAGGTGCCCGCAGCTGATCCCAGGCTTTACATTATCTCTGTAATAGGAGGCGATCATGGCATGTTCCAAGCAATCGCCGGTACTCACAAAAAAATGAGACTCATCGCAAGGGGTAATCCTGCCTGCCATGCTCACAAGCACATTGAAGATATCTTTGCTGCTCATTGCATCATTGAGCCTCTGAAGGATAAGGTTCATTGTTTCAAGCTCACCGATCTTCGCTTGCAATTCCTCATTGACCTTCAGAAGCTTTTGGTTTTTCCTCGCCTCTTCCTTCAGAATGATGTTGTCCACAAACAGGGTCCTTTCTCTCATGACTCTGTCTATGGTGGGCAGGATTTGCTCCATCTTGATCGGTTTGGTGAGAAAATCCACTACACCATGCTTTAGGGTCTTTATGGCACTATCCACGGAGGGATACCCCGTCATCACCACCACGGGGATCGTATTGTCATAAAGCTGAATCCTCCTTGTCAGTTCAATGCCGTCAAGGTGTGGCATGCAAAGGTCGGTAAAGCAGCAGTCTATCTTCTCTTTCTTTATGATCCGGAGGGCTTCGAGGCCATCTTTGGCCGTAAAGACTTCATAGCTCCCGACACTTTCCAGGTAAGACTTGAAGATGTCGAGAATGCTCTCCTCATCATCCACAACGACAATTTTAAGATCATCGCCCATGGTCCCTTTCATCCCATCACTCTTGAAGGCTGATACTTCTTAAGTAACGTTTCTTGAGCGCATTGAATTCCGCTTCCGTCAAGGCTCCGCTTTCCCTGAGAGAGGAGAGCTCTTTTAGTTGATCCACGCAATTGCCCAAGGAGGAGCCGGACTCATAAAGATAGTGCAGACCCGGCATATTTGATGGAAAAAAGTTGATGTTTGCAATCCTTTCTTCCTTACATTTTTCCTTTTTCAGGGCTATCAACTCATTGTAGGCATCCTGCAGCTTTATCATGAGATTCCGATTCTCCCGGTTCAGCATGATTTTCTCAATCGCATTGTCAACAACGATCTTTATCTCATCAAGCTTGCAGGGCTTTTTGATATAATCATAGGCGCCCTCTTTTATCGCCGTAATGGCAGTCTCTAAAGAGGCATGACCTGTAATAATCACTACTATGGTATCCGGACGGGTCTTCTTTGCAAACCTCAACACTTCCAGGCCGCCCACCCTGGGCATAACCAGGTCCACGATAATCAGGTCGTAGGCATTTTCCTGCATCAGCTCAATGGCTTCCACGCCATCATGGCAAACGTCTATGGACCTTCCTCCTGCCGAGAGCAAATCTCTGAGGATGGATGCCACGGCCCTTTCGTCATCCACAATGAGGATCCTGACTCCAGTCTCCGATCTTTCCTTGATCTCCAAAGGCACGGCCCCCCGGCACCATCCTTATCCCTTTTGATCAAACAGCAGGCCCACCATTTCTTCGAGCCGGGCAGCCAGGTCCAAAACCTCGGAAGGGGGAATCTCCCGGATTACCTCGCCCGTAGATTCATCTGTCACGGTCACCATGACCACCCCGGATGCCTGGTGCACAGAAAAATGGATATCCAGATTATGAATCATGTTCAGATTTTTCTGCAGGTTCGCGGCAATTTCCGTAATCTGACCCGGATCGGGCTGCGCTGTGGCCCTTTCAGCCGCAGCTGTCTCCTGGGTGGTCCGTCTTCCAGTTGAAACTTCACCAGGGGCAAGGGGAGGCATACCCTTTGTTGTCGCGCCTATGGATTCTATTAACATATCTATGACTCCTCCTCTTATGGTTTTTCGGCCTCCCTATGGCAAAACTTTAGGCAAAATCAAACCTGTCCAAAGTCGATTCTGGCCGCCAATAACCTATATGAAGAAAAAGTTCATCTCATCGTGTCCAAAAACCTCGGGGAGGGTCTTTGATGCATCCTGTAACCATGCGCCGCTTGTCTCACCCTTTGCACATGAAAAAGTTCCGCTCTGAGCGTTCCGCACTCTGCCCTGATCAACCCTGTTATCTCCCTGTCAAGAGACGATGCTTCCTCCATCACTCTTCTTGTTTTCTCCGCATAATATTCTATGAGTTCCCTAAAGGCAGCCGATTTCCTTCCACGGTCCCGACCATTGGGGCGGAGCAGATTCCGCATTGAGCGGTCAATGCCATTTACTCTCTGGATGCAACCCTCCCGCTCTGAAATCAAGAGGTGGATCTGCCCCCCGGCTTTCTCCGCCAACACCCCTCTTATCGCCCTGGCAATGGACAGATACTGCCTCAAACAATCAAGCTTCTTCTCCAGCAGGCCCAAAAGACGCTTTTTCTCATCTTTTTTCACAGCCATGTCCTCCAAGAGTCTTACCCCTCACAAAGATGAAATCACCACCAGCCTCCGCTAAATGCTGATGGACCCGGAGGCCTGCTTTAGCTCTCTACCCCTGCCGGTCCGGGCGGAATCTATTTGGATGTTTCTCCCATAAGTGATCGCCTCCCATGCGGACTTCAGTTCATTGAGCAGGCCGATCACCTCGTCAAACCCGGTCACATCCTTGTTGACATCCGCTTGGATAATCCTCCTTGTCATATAATTGTAAATCGATTTTAAGTTCCTGGCGATAGCGCCTCCTTTTTCAAAATCGAGAGAACACAACATTTCATCTATGATATCCAGGGCCTTCTTGACCGACTTGCACTTCCCTTCATAATCCTTTTGGCGGTATCTTTCTCTTGCCATTTTCAGGTTGTCGATAGCCCCTTCATAGCAAAGGATGACAAGCCTCTTTGGATCCGCGGTAATCACATTTGTTTTTCTGTAGGATTGCACTCCATTCATCAGCATTGTAAAAAACCTCCCGTTTTTCATTATGGTCCATCAGCAACTCTGACGGATCAGTGGTATTTCCCCATACACAAGAATCTCAGGCGCGCTGTCTATGACCCCAAGATTGGATAGCAGGGCTACAGAAATATTTGATCAGAGCAGTCCCCAGCCGTTATAGGAGGCATTGATCTGCCCGGCCAGCCAATTGCTCTGGCTCTGCATCCTGCTCAGGGCCATTTCCATAGCAACGAACTGGTTGATCATCATTTCCGTCTTGCGATCAAGACGATCTTCCATCTCATCAATCTGATCTTCCAACCTGTCAATGCTGTCCTGTATAGAATCCTGTTTAAAGGCAAGATACCCCTCATAAGGATCTGTAATATTGAACAGGGCCCGGTGGAACAGTTCCGCCACACCAAGGGTGAGCTTGATAGTTCCCGCATCCACACCGTTGGAGGTACCGGTGTACCTGATAGACAATCCGTCCGTATTGGCATTCCCGTCATCGCCGGTCAAAACGCGGCCCGACCCTGTTGCCGCCTCCCCATTGATGGTCCCGGCCACATCCTGACCCGTTACGCTCCCATTTATCAGTCCCAGATCCAGATCCCTTTCCGTGGTTTGATCAAAAGTTCCTAAGTCCAGACTGCCCCCTCCCTCGTTATTGGGGGTCAGGGTCAGGGATATGGAGGACGTGCCTGCAGTTTTATCCTCCACATAGATCTTGCCCTCCCTCAAAAAGGCGTCAACGGTAGTGCCTTCCGCACTGAACGCACTCTCTATGGCAGTGAGCAGCCCCCCCACCGTGTCCGATTCCACATCACTGATGGTGTAGGTATAGTTCGTGCTGAAGTCCGTCCCGTCCCGTTTCTTTCCCGATATGGTGATGGTATCATTATTGGCAACCCCGGCCCCATAAACGTCATCCCATGTGGTGGACTCGGTCACATGAACCGTACCGTTGCTTGACTCGGTGGTATTCTGAGTGGTCGTGTAGAGGATGTGGTCATAATTGCCGTCTGAGACATCCTGGGAAATGCTGAAAGTGATGCTCCCGTAATCGTCGCTCCTGAGCACCAGATGGTTGCTTCCGTCATCCTCAGCGGTTATATTCATGGCGTAGCGGCCCTCCTGGCTGCCGTCCCCTGCCCCAGCCGTAATATCCACTGTCCCGAAAAAGGCATTCTGAGCTGGGTCCCGAATATAATCGATTGAAAGTTGACTGGAACCGACATATTTGTCCGTTATAATGATCCTTCCAGAGGTATCGATAGAGGCCGTGATCTCATTGGAAAATGCACTCTCAATGGCGGAAAGCAAACCTTGAACTGTATCTGAGGTGACATCGCTTATGGTATAGTTCCCTGAGACCTCCGTGCCATCTCGAGCTGTCCCCGAAAAAGAGATAATGTCATTGTCGCTGAAGCTCAATTGACTTCCGCTACTGTCATATATGCTGTCCCAGGTGGTCTCAGAAGTAATCACATTGCCCTGAGCATTGTCCGAGTAAAGCTGTTCATCCCCCACCAGTGTTTGCGTGTACTCCGTGTCAAGCTCCTTGTTGATCTCATTGATGATATCATCAAGGTCCATGCCGTTGGTGATGGTGACGGTTGCGGTGCTGCTTCCCCTGGTAATGGTAAGGGTTTCATCGGCCCCGCCGGATGAAAGATCCACACTGCCGGTTTCCGTGGCTTGGGTGGCAGCCCTGTTTATGTGAACGGTGTATTCCCCCGCTTCTGTATCCCTCGTGTGCCCGACATATTCGAGGGTGCTCCCGGAGGTGGTTCCCTGGCCCACAAACAACGCCATCACATCATTGAAGTTGGTCTCCAGGTACCCTGTCAGCTCGGTCTCATCAATGCTCAGCAGTAAGTCATTATCCAGATTGATCCCCACAAGCCCCAGGATGGAAAAATCACTGTCCACCCCCCATATTGTCTGGGTAAGGAGAGAGGTCAAATCGCCCTTGACAGAGGAAAGTGTTCCGTCGCCGAATAAAATTCCGCCCGTGCTCTCTTCCTCTTCATCATAGGAAAACTGGCTGTTTATATAAGACATGACCTCATTGTATTGGTCCACAAAATTCTGAATATTAGCCTTTACGGCCTCCACATCGTGTTCGATATTAAGGGTGAGGGTGGTGTTGCTATCCTCTTTCATAAGGTCGAGGGTGACCCCCTCTATGACTCCTTCGATGTTATTGGTGGAACTGGTTACTTCCACGCCGTCCACTTCTATTGTGGCATCTTCACCCGCTACAATCTCACGCTTGCGAACCGAGGCATCTCCAAAGTCTGCATCTCCCGAAACGAACTCCAGGGAAGAGTTGGAATCCTGAATATTGTCCGTCAGATTTACGACTAAGCTTGTTCCTCCCGTGAGATCATCCACCCTGATCTTTCCCTCCGATGTGACGTAGGCGATGACTTCCCCATATTGCGATTCGATCTCGTCCAGGAGGTCCTGAACTGTGGTGGAAGTCGTAATGTCAAAATAGACCGTTCCGATGCTCGCCCCTGCGGTATCGGTCCCCGTAAGGGTGATGTAATCGCCGCCGGGATAACCACCGGAGGTGAAGGTATTGTACCCATCAATGTCCTTCAATAAGGTAGTAGGCGAAATATAGTCCCCTTCCGTGGTCATGGAATTTTCCGATACCTTCCCCGTCACGTCCGCGCTATTGTGATCCAGAATCCCCAGGGTATTCAGGATGTTCTTTTCATCGGTAAACGTCTGGGTGCCGTCAATTTGAAGCCGGTAGTAAGTGGACCCGTCCACAGTCTGAGACACAACGGAGGCCGTCACCCCTGTTATGGAGGCGTTGTTTATGGCATTTTTGATATCAGTAAGCGACATGGTGGAAAGATCGATGGTCACGGCAGTGCCCCCTATGGTAAGAGAACCGGTGGAGGACTCTCCTGTGGATAGACCGAGAAGGTCCTTGATTGCCACATTGTGACTCGTAAAGCGATCGCTCTGAGCCCCTTGGGTTATGGAATTCTTGAGCACGGCGCTCTGGCTGTCTTTCCAGCCAAACTTTTGAACCAAGTCCGTTGACGATCCATTCAATAAGCTTATCCCATCTTCGCCGGTACTGTCGCTCGTAAGGATCAACCGGTAGTCATTGGTGCCGTAATTAACCACAGTAGCCGTAACACCGCTCGGATCGGTCCCTGTATTGACATTGTTAATTGTGGCCGCCACGTCGGCTAATGTATCGGTGGCATTGATGGTGACTACCCTGCCGTTAATGATGATATCGCCTGCATAGGAACTTCCCAGCGCCTCGGTCTGGCTGGTAAAGGGATTTGAAGAAAGCTTTTGCGCACTTGCCAAATTGGTGATCTTGATGGTGTACGAACCTTGGGAGGCGGTTGTTTCGGTAGTGACTGCAATAAGGTCATCCGCATCAACCGTGGTGCTGTTAGTGGACATGCTTGTAGTGTAGAGATAAAAATCCTCAGGGTCCTTGAGGCCTTCCGCGGCTGTCTTGAGGGACAGAAGCTTGCTGTTTACAGACTGCCACTCCGAAAGCTTGGCCTCGTACTGCGATTTCTCATCCTCCACAAGGTCCACTCTCTTGTGCTCAATGGCTATCAATTGGTCGATCATGGTTCGCCAGTCGAGCCCGCTCGAAAGACCCGAAATGAGGTTTGTACTCAATGACATATGTTCATACTCCCCCTGCGGCGGTTTTCTTCTGCCTCCACATCTTCCACAAGATGGAGGCTCCCTATGGACAAAACGGGAAAAACCGGGTTATCTCATCACACATATCGGAAATTTTTGCCCAAAACTTGAGTATTATCCCCCTTAACCCATGGACGGAGCAAAAACCCTGCCAGTCACCTCCAAGGCAGGCCGCAAACAAGAACCCCGCCTCCCTTTCCGGGGGGCGGGGTTTCGGGGTTAGAGGTTTGTGGTAATGCAGGCTTATCCGAACAGGGCCAAGACCTGCTGCGGCGCCATGTTGGCCTGCGCAAGCATGGCCGTACCTGCCTGAAGTAGAATCTGGTTCTTGGTGAAGGTGGTCATTTCCGCAGCCATGTCCACATCCCGTATCACCGACTCCGCGGCAGTGACGTTTTCGATGGTCGTGGCAAGATTGGCCGCGGCATAGGAAAGCCTGTTCATGTAGGCGCCTACGTTGCCCCTGGCCGTATTGAGCGAGCTTATTGCCTGGTCAATGGAATCCAGGGCGTTCTGAGCGGCGGTGGCGGAAGAAAGGTCAAGCCCCGAGATATTGAGTCCGTTGCTGTCCGTGTTCACGTTACCGATGCTGATTGAAACCCTGTTGTTGGCCTGATTTTCCGCGCCCACCTGGAATGAAGATGTCCCGCTCGATTTGGCTTTGAGTGCTCCATCCAGAGAGCTGGAGACGTCGCTGTTTACCGTGATTGTGAGGCCCAGACTCCCGAAATATATGTCAGTGGTGTTTCCGGAGCTTGGTTTGGTGAAGTATACCGTTTCACTGCCGTTCCCCGTGGTAATGGTCATGGTTCCGGCGCCGGTTGTGGTGTTGACGGTAGTGGCGATATTGTATGTCTCAGAGGCCACCATACCGGCCGCGCTCTGATAACCGTTGCTTGCGGAGATTACCGCCGCTGTCGAACCGGATGACGCGGTTACCCCGAAGGTCCCATTGATCAGATTCGTGTCGGCATATTCAGTGGACTCCGCGATCCGATCGATTTCTGAGACCAGTTTTCCGGCCTCTGCGTTTATCTTGTCCAGGTTCGACCCGGAGTTAGCCGATGCTGCCTGGGTGGCCAGTTCTTTCAGGCGGACCAGCATGTTCCCTATCTGATCCATGGCCCCTTCAGCTACCTGCAGGAGCGCCGTGGCCTCCGTAGTGTTCCTGGCCGCCACCTTGAAGCTGGCTATATCCGCCCGGAAAGCCTGAGAAATCGACATCCCGGCTGCATCATCGGCCGCTTTGTTGATCCTGTAGCCGGATGACAGACGCTCCAGGGATTTGGCCAGAGCGCTGTCAGTGATACCAAGGTTCCTGTGCGCATTCAATGCTGTTATGTTATTTTGAATTCTCAATCCCATGGTTCAATCCTCCTTGATTAACATCGAAAAGAATTTACTGAATCCTCACCTGAGGCATCCTTGCCATCAGGTCCATGAAACAAACAGACTCACCTCCTTTCCTCGATTATTACCTGGTTGACTTGCATATCGACAAAAGGAGGAGGCGACTTTAGCCTTTTTTCCCGAATCGCTTTCAGAAACGTTGACCCATGGCCTCTCAACTCCGGGCCGAATTAGTTATTGTTACCTTTTTCTTCAACCACAGGTGACACTAAGCGGGGCGATCAAGATCCGTTTCAGGAAGGATGGTCTCTTCGACCACCTTTCTGATCTTCTGATCCGAAGGGGCCAGAAGGAGGGCGCTTTTCAAGATCCTGGCCCCATCCTTGATTTGCCCTATATCCATCAATGCGACGCCAATTTCAGCAATCAAGGGGGGGCTGTTATTGGACAGGGTCAGGCTGATATCAAAACAGATCCTGGCCAGACTTGTCCTTTCCGGGGTCCTGACAAGCACCATGCCTGCGGAAAGGTATAGATATGCCAGGTCTTCCATGCAGTTGACGATAATATTCCGCTTCATGTTCAGGAGGGTATAGATCCTGTCGCAATCCATGACGCATGCTTCCACATCACCCTTTTCAAGATGAATCAGGGCCAGGAGGACGGGAACCTCCAGGGACTCACTATCAAGCCGTTCCACCTCACGTAGGGCCTCAGCCGCCTCTCCGAGGCGCTTCATTCCCATATGGGAGATGGCCAGGTTGACAAGCACCAGCTTCCGGGTATCACGTGCGGAGGGACGAATCTGTTCCAATATCTTTGAAGCCTGTTCAAACCGCCCCATTTCATTCAGGCATACCGCCCTGTTAATGATCGGCTCCGGATTCATGGGGTCGATTTCTTGAGCCCTTCTGAAGGCCCTCTCGGCTTCATTCAGTTGTCGGCCGTTCAGGTGTAAGAAGCCGAGATCAAACCATGCCTGAAAATCCCCCGGATCTATTTGAGTGGCTTTTTGGAGCCTCAAAGCTCGTTCCTCATTTCTGCCGAGCTTTTCGTACAGGCAGGCGAGGGACTTCTGTATGGTCCCATCATCCGGCCTTAGCTCCGATGCCTTCAAAAGATGATACTCCGAGTCCCGTAACCTCCCTGTCCTCAGGAAGTGGGCACCGAGGGTGGAATGAAGCGCAGCAGGGTCCGGGCAGCAGCCCAAAGCGGCCTTTATCTCCTCCTGCGCACGGCCCTCCATCGCCTCATCGAAAAAGAGAAAGGCCATGAGGAGGTGTAGTTGCCATTGAGACCCTATGGTGTTGTGGACCATTTCCCCGAAGTGTTCAGGATTCCTGACAAAGGACTCCTTGGCTGCCAGGAAGTTCCTCAAATGATTCTCAAAGGCGTGCCGGTCCCGGTCTTCATAGGCTGCCAGGCACAGGATATAATGGGAATCAAGGTGGTTAGGGCACAGCCTTGCCCCTTTTTCAGCAAGCCTCCTGGCCTCATCTTTCCTTCCCATCCGGAGTGCTGCCGTGGCGGCGATGTAAAGAGACCAGTAATAATTGTGGTTGGCGGATCCATTCTTCCTCTCAAACAATGAGATGGCCTTTCGGGCCTCCTCCAGAGCTTCCTCGTGCATGCCTTCAGAAAGATAAGATGCTGCAAGAAAATGATGGGGCCTTGGGTCAAGGGGGTCATCTGCTATATCCTTCTTGAGGAGCCTGGTAGTCCTCTCAAATTTGCGGGACCTCCCTTCCTGGTCTAGATTATAGCCATGGTGGAAAATATGGATGGGACAGCAGATCACGTTCTTGATGCCTACCAGGTAATTGTGGACGCGGCCTTTGAAAAATATCTCCTTCCTGTTTCTGAATACCCTGATTGCATTGTTATAGGCCCTTGATTTTCCCTGATCAAACACACATTCCATTACAACCGCAATGGCATCGATCTTTTCAGGGGCCTCACAGACGCCCCGCCTCAAAGTTTCGCCGCTGCCCTTGATCATCTCTTCATCGGCATCAATATAAAGAATCCAGTCCCCCTTTGCATAGCCAAGAGACTGATTCCGGTGCTTGCTGAAGTGATCTTCCCAGGGATGATGATAAACCCTCGCCCCGAACGATTCTGCGATCCGTACCGTCCGATCCGTGGAGCCTGTATCAACTATCACGATTTCATCCACGTAATCCCGGATGCTGTGCAGGCACCGCGGGAGAAAGTTTTCCTCGTTCCTGACAATCATACAGGCGGAGATTTTCGGGTTACGCTTTTTACCCTCCATGACTTCCTTCATTGGACCGATTCTCTCTGTTTCAGGAAGGGGCCTTTAGACGCCGCCCGTCTCTGGTGCAATGCTTCTGCATATATCCGGGAAAGGCGTTTCATTGCGGATGTCACGACAACCCGGGGAGAAATGCTTGGGTGGTAAAACGCCTGGCATTCCTTGTTTCCCTTGGGGCAATGATCGAAAACCTCAAAGCAGGGGGAGCAATCCAGCCCGCTCACCAGGCACGTAATATGTCTGTGCATGGAAAAGAAAGAGGGGGATGTCGTGGACAGCAATACTATAACGGGAATACCCAAGGCGTTGGCGAGATTGGCAACAAAAGAGTCCACTCCTACAACAACATCCATTTGTTCCAGCAGCGCCGCAAGCTCTGGGATTGTGGTTCGACCCCTGAGATCATGCGCGACATTTGCATCAATGAGGTCCTCTCCCGCAGAACGGACCCCAAAAAGGAAGATCTCGAATCCGCTGCTTTCAAATTCACTCAGCAAGCGGGGTTGCATGCGGACCGGGTAAGACTTAACGGCACCATTTGAATCGAAATTTACCCCCGCTCTCAAACCTGAGGTATCCGGCAGCCTCATCCTATTCCTTATCGCATCGTCAATCCGGTAGCTTGGAGGGACAAGGTGGTTCGGGTCCAGGCCGAACCCCTTACACAATTGAAGGAGGGGGGAGGTCGATATCCCTTCCCGTGTATAGAAGAACCGAGTTATGTCCGTAAGCACGGCATCATAGCATCTAAGCGCGGGCATGGATGGGGGGTAGGGAACCCACGACCCATTCAGACCCATAGGCATTAATATATACCGCCACTTTTCCTCGGAGCAACATATGTCAAAGCTCATAGTTAATGCCTTCTCTATGGAAGGCAGCACCATTCCGAGTATTACCGCATCACCCAGTCCGCCTGCAAAAAGCAACAAGATCTTTTTGATCTCCTTGCCTGCAAGGCGCAGGTGCGCCCTTGTCATGGTAATGAATGGGATTTCACCAGGGGAAACAATTTCTCCAATTCCATTCTGGACAGCTTCTCTCGCGAACTGGCTGTAAGAGTAATATATCTCCCCTTCCCGGAGAACGCCCTCTCCGAATACAGGGGTCCTGAAATGTATGGTGCGACGCGCCGCAAAAAATTTCATTTATTTTAAGGTAACAATCAGCATCCTGC
>JAOZOW010000052.1 GCA_029933075.1 Deltaproteobacteria bacterium
TATCCTTAGCCGAGCCAGCGCTCCACGGGCGAACTGAGGAATTCTTCTAAAGAGATTCCTCCTGAGCCTACAAGCAATTTCTTCTTAACAGGAAATTCCTTTGAGAATGCCTCAATTCCTGGAAGATTGCCCTTTTTACGCCCGCTTTTTACCTCTATTGCAACTATGCTCTTCCCTTTTGTAAGAACGAAATCTACCTCCCTGTTTCGACCTAACCAGTAGAACAACTCGAGTCTTGAGTCACGAATACTGTTGGCAATCGTTGCACCCACAGAGGATTCAATAAGACGTCCCCAGAGATCGGGCTGCATCTTGGCTTCTTCAAAAGTGAATGCGGAAAGGGCAGACATAAGGGCCGTGTTGAGCACAAGCAATTTAGGGCTTGATGACTTTCTACGCATTTTATGACCAGCATACTTCTGGAGTCCCATAAGAAGCCCTGCCCCTTCCAGGAGATTCAAATAATGGGCCAGGGTTGTGGTATTTCCTGCATCCTGGAGTTGACCTATCATCTTCTGGTAAGAAAGTATTTGGCCTGAATAGGCACAGCCAAGTTCAAAGAGACGACGCAAAAGAGCGGGCTTATCCACCCTTCTCATGAGAAGCACATCCCTTGAGACCGTAGTCTCAATCAAAGAATCAATGATATACCGCCGCCATCTTTCCTGGTCTTCAATCAAGCCGGCTGCGCCGGGATATCCACCGTAAAAAATATAACGATCCACATCCCATCCAAATCCATCCTGCATTTCTGTAAAGGACCAGTGGGTAACCGGTATAATCTCAAACCGACCCGCAAGGCTTTCGGTCAGTCCTTGTTGCATGAGCAACTGGGATGATCCCAGAATGACCACATGGAGCTGCCTGCCTTCAGAAGAATCTTCATCCCACAGTCGCTTTACGGTCTCTGACCAGCCAGGCACTTTCTGGGTCTCATCGAGAACAAGAACGGCTTGTTGTGCTCTTGGGCTCTCTGATTTCAGTTTTGTCCGTGCCATCTCCCACTGCTGTTCTATCCATATCCTGTCCCTGAGAATTGGTTCATCTGCAGACGCATAATGTGAAGGGGTGTCTATTTTGGACAGAATTTGGCGGGCGATAGTGGTCTTTCCTGTTTGACGAGGTCCGATCAGGGCCTGAATAAATCTCCTTGGTTCATTCAAGCGGTCCAGTAAGATCTGGGATATTGGCCTTAAAAACATAATGATTACAGCAATATATCAATTTGCTCAAAACCTTGAGTAAATTTACTCAAAGTCATGCTTAAATGTCAATAATTTATTTCAAAAAAATCCCAAAAAATCCTCTGGCCTGTGACCGTATCTCTCAAATCCCTCTGATACACAGGCACGGGCAAGCCCGTGACCTTCTGCGAAGGCGGATAAACGGGGGAAGCCGGGACATGAGTCTTTTTTTAACGGCCTCGCAGTATCTTATTGACTTCATGCAGCAAAAAAGATATTTTGGCTAAATGTTTGAACCTGATGTGGATCGTCCTTCGACTC
Organism: Deltaproteobacteria bacterium; assembly: GCA_029933075.1. GTDB lineage: Bacteria > Desulfobacterota > DSM-4660 > Desulfatiglandales > Desulfatiglandaceae > JAOZOW01. Next base: position 1,506 of record JAOZOW010000052.1, read on the forward strand.
TACTTCTTCCACTGTACTGAGATCTCGTCTGCTTCTTCTCTCCAGATCTCCTGTACCGAAACCGGATCTTCCCGAATCCTGAATTTTCTTCCACAACTGTAAAATCTCTTCGTCTGTGCGTCTTCAGTTACATTATCTGACGTTCTTCCTGACCATTGGGCCTGTGGATCTGGATGAAACGAGGTCAAAATTTCAGGGGATTTCCCTCTTCATGAGGGATGCGGAGTTGTCCGTTTGGCGCCTGATACGGACCGTAGCTGACAATTCGTTTTCAAAAGCAGAAAGGAGGGTAACGCTATGAAAAGAGCCATGTATTTTCTGGAGCAAAAGGACATGCCGACCCGCTGGTACAATATACAAGCGGATCTGCCGGAGCCGCTGCCCCCGGTCCTCCACCCGGCTACGGGACAGCCTGTAGGCCCCGATGATCTGGCACCACTCTTTCCCATGGAGCTGATCAAGCAGGAAGTAAGCACTGAACGATGGATAGAAATCCCGGAGGAGGTCCAAGAGATCTATCGCACCTGGAGACCCACCGTGCTGCATCGGGCTTATCGCCTGGAGAAGGCCCTCGATACGCCCGCCAAGATATTTTACAAATATGAGGGGACCAGCCAAGCAGGGAGTCACAAGCCTAATACGGCAGTGGCTCAGGCCTATTACAACATGAAAGAAGGGATCAAACGCCTTACCACAGAAACCGGCGCCGGACAATGGGGTAGCGCACTTGCCATGGGCTGCGCCTTTTTCGATGTTGAATTGAAGGTATACATGGTGAGGATCAGCTATGACCAGAAGCCCTACCGCCGCATCCTGATGGAGACATGGGGGGCCAACTGCGTGCCGAGCCCCAGCCCTGACACCAAAGCGGGAAGGGAAATGCTGGAAAAGTGGCCGGATTGCCCGGGCAGTCTGGGCCTGGCCATCAGCGAGGCGGTGGAAGACGCGGTGACCCGCGACGACACCCACTACTCCTTGGGCAGCGTGCTGAACCATGTCTTGCTCCACCAGACCATCATAGGAGAGGAGACCCGAAAACAGATGGAAATGGCGGATGCTTACCCGGACATCATTGTAGGCTGCATCGGGGGAGGCTCCAATTTCGCGGGGCAGTTCCTGCCATGGCTCAGAGACAAGATAAGCGGCGAAAAGCCGGACCTCCGGGTGGTGTGCGTGGAGCCTGAAAGCTGCCCCACCATGACCAGAGGCATTTACGCCTATGACTTCGGCGATACGGCAGGGATGACGCCACTGCTAAAGATGCACACCCTTGGCCACAGTTTTGTCCCGCCCCCTATTCATGCGGGAGGATTGCGGTATCACGGCATGGCCCCGATCATTTGCCATCTTTACAACCTCGGTCTTATCGAGGCGGTGGCCGCACATCAGACTTCGGTATTCGAGGCCGGCGTCAAATTTGCCCGGACCGAAGGCATTATCACCGGTCCCGAGCCATGCCACGATGTGAAGGTGGCAATCGACGAGGCCCTGAAATGCAAGGAATCAGGGGAGTCGAAAACCATCCTGATCGCCCACAGCGGGCACGGCCACTTTGATTTGGCGGCATATGACGCATACCTGACGGGCAAACTGAAGGACTTTGCCCTGCCGGAAGACGATATCAAAAAAGCACAGTCGGAACTCCCCAAGGTCCCCGGCTAAGCGCCGGCCCTGCAAACCCTCGCGGGCCTCTGCCAACGGGCCCGTGAGGGCATACTCACCTGAGGTGGAAAACGATGGAGTCCATTGAGCGGTACGATGAAAATATGATCCGGTGTCCGAGAGTGGGGGGATATGTCAATTTCAAGTTCTGCCGATCCGAGAACAACCTGCTACCGTGCAGATGGGTGACAGGCTGCTGGCAGGGAAAGATTGATATCAATGGGTTTCTCAAAGAGCATTTCTCAGCCCCTGAGCTGGAGAAAATATTCATCCCTCCTAAACCAAAGCTCGAAAGCCTTGTGGAACTGCTGGAAAAGGCCAAAGGGACCGCAAAAAAAGATGAATGATTTTCCCTGAAAAAACACCCTGCGGTGAAAATCGCAAGAATCAGCCATGAAAAGCACCCCGCCGGTTGATCAATACACGATTCACTGTCCCAGGCTGGGCCACCAAATCCCTTTCTCCTACTGTCGCTCCGAGAATCAGGGGCTGCCCTGCTTCAAGATCATCGACTGCTGGTATGATCACTTCCTAATAGAGGAATTCCTGAGAGAAGAGTTAGCAGGAAAGGATTGGGACGAGGTCTTCAAACACCCCCTAAAACCTAAGCTTGCCCTGCTAGCCGAGTTGATCGACAAGGCCAGAAAGCACCAAGACACTTAGCACCCGGATAAATCTGGACGGCTGCCCTACCTACCCCACTGGCGGGGCTTGCCTATTGGACAAAGAGGATTATTTTTACTGTGATCCCCATATCAATGAGCATTCAAGCTCCCCATGTACGCCGGATGCCGGGGCAGAGGAAGCGGGGAAGAAGGGAATCGCATGACCCGTAAGGAAGCAACGAAGCTACTATACAAGATCTACCGGATACTGGAAGATGAAGAGGTCAAAGTGAGCCTGAACAGGCGGATCAGGGCCCATGGAGACGTCACTTTCATGCCGGGAAATCCCGCCATCAGGGTCAGGGTAAATCCATCACGAAGGGGCCGGGGCGGCATTCTCGGCACCCTCCTTCACGAACTCCTCCATATCGTCTTCTTTGATTTCCCGGAATACGAAATATCCAGGCTTGAAAAGGAAATGTTCCGGGCGCTTTCCGATCGCCAGTTGGCAAACCTCCTCAAAAGGGTGGCTCCGGTGCTCCGCTGAGCCCCCTATTTTCTCTTCCTCAGAATCAAGAGACGGGCCGCGCCCCCCATTAGGTAAATCTCTTTGACATGCTTCACCCTCCCCAGGAGCGCGCCGCTGATATTGCGGACCTCTCCCTTCCCGTCCACGGAACCGAGCAGGGTGCCGGACTGATTCAGGATCTTTCCGTCGGCTTCCACTCTCCCTATTGGTATCTTGCTGATGTTATAGACAACGCCCATCCGGTCAACATAGCCCACAATCTTTCCGTAACGGTTTAATACATTGCCTTCCTCGTCAACACCACCAAGAGGCGCGTCAAATCGATTTGTCACATTAGGCTTGAATTCGGCATCCCCTCCAGCGTTCCCTCTCTGGGCAAGCGCCGGGGCTCCCTGGAGTTTGAAAAACGCCAATGTGAGAAGGAGAATCATGAACGCCCGAAACACCAAGGGCCAATTTGCAGCATTTACTCTCCTGATATTCAATCGCACCATTTTGTCCCCTCCCAGCTCCCGTATAATGCCATTGTTTCAACATTGCCTGTGTACAACTCCCCTAATTCTACCGCAATTGCCAAGAGATGGCAAAGAAAGGATCTTGACACCCGGACACCCATTCTCCTATCTTGCCTGTATTCCTCAAGCTTTCAACAGGACAAAGCGGCCTGTGCCCCTGCACAAGGCACCGTTTCACAGAACAGCATCCGACCCAGGAAGGGTCTTTTGACCTCAATAGAGGAGGCCAGCGCAGGATGAAGGAAGCCCTCATGGTGGGCATAGGAGGCTTTTTTGGAGCCAATGCCCGGTATCTTGTCAGCTCCTGGGTCGCAAAGAGGCTGGACCCTTCGCTCCCCTGGGGAACACTCCTCGTCAACCTGACCGGGAGTTTTATCATCGGTCTGTTTCTGGCCTGGACTACCGAGCGCGTCCTGGTGGATCCCGCCTACCGGCTTCTCATGGCCGTGGGATTCTGCGGAGCCTACACCACCTTCTCCAGTTATGCCTTTGAAACAGTGCGGCTTATTGAGCAGGGCCACTACCTGTCGGCATTTGGGAATTTCCTTACAAACAATTTTCTCGCGCTCTTCGGCGTAATTGCCGGAATCGCTATTGCGAGATGGATTTAGGCATGGCAGCAGAAAACAAGCTTGTCTCCGTATGGATCAACGAAGCCGACCAATGGCACAGGAGACCGCTTCACCTCCAGATCCTCAGGATGCTTTATGAGGAGGGGCTGGCCGGTGGCACTGTGGTGCGGGCCGTGGCAGGATTTACCGGAGCGGCCGGAGTTCAAAGCACCTCGCTGGTGGATGCCGGCGGCAAGTTGCCCCTGGTGGTCCAGTTTGTGGACACAGCGGAAAACGTGGATCGTGTGCTCCCCAAGCTACGAGAAATGGCCCCCGACCGGCTTATTACCATCCAGGAGGTGGAGGTGGTCTCCTGAAAAGCGTCCCGGCTCCGGGACGCGCCTGCATTACGGCTCTGGCAGAGGTTGAGCGCCACGACTATGGACTCCACAGGACGGAGCCCTGAAGACCCCCTCAGGCGGTATATCTTTGCTCTCCAATATTTCCTTTTATGCCAACAACTTACATTATTTCCGGCTTGACAAGCCACCCCTTTCACCCTATATTTAAATACAAAACTCCCCGGACCGAGCGCAGGGGCGAGTGTAGGAGGATGCGATCTCACCTAACCAGGAGAGGGAGGGGTCGATGCTGGAAACCGTTCGTTACAAGACGGAAAATGGACTCCGCGCTGTGCGCCGCTGGGCAATCCCATACCTAAATTCCCGCATCCATGCCCATGAATTCCGGCCTATTCTCTGTTACCTCTACACCGAATGGCGCTGCAACATAGACTGCCACTATTGCTTCCAGTACAACAATGACCTGCCCGGAATGGATCTGGACACTGCCAAAAGCGCCGTGGACTGGCTCAAGTCTCTCGGCTGCAGGGTGATTCCTCTGATGGGGGGGGAGCCTCTACTGCGAAAGGATTTTGTCCTGGAGGTAATTCGTTACGGGGCGGAGAACGGCTTTTTCATGTACCTTCCAACCAACGGGTATCTACTGGACAACAGTTTCATAGACGAGATCGGCCGGGCGGGTGTAGCCGCCATTAACCTGGCAGTTGATTGCGTAGCGCCCCGCAGAGGCCTGCCAAAGGCCCTGCTCAATATCGAGCCGCAGTTTCGCTACCTTGTTGAGCGACAGAAGAAGTACGGCTACCTCCTCTTTTTCAATATCAACATCTGCCGCAACAACATCAAGGACGTAAAGCTTCTCACCGAGATCGCACATCAGAACCAGATCGGAACCGATTACCACCTCAATGAGCCGCCCCACGGTTTTGTTAATGTGGATCATTACCTGCACCAGGAGGACATGCTCAGCATCGGTCCCGAGCAATATGAAGAAGTGGACAAACTCCTGGACTGGCTCATCGAGAAACAGAGGCAGGGCTGGCCCATGGTCAATTCCATTTCACATCTACATGCCTTCAAAGAACGGATGCGAGGCATTATGAGGCCCTGGGACTGTCGCGCCGGACACAACGGCGCCTTGATCCGGCCGGACGGAACACTGTCTCCCTGTTTCGATATGATCACCTATGACCATGATTGGGGCCGAATCTGGGAACCCCGATTCAATGAAGAGGAATTGCGGGAGTTGAAAGAGAGATGTCTTCCAAACTGCTCTTCTACCTGCTTCTATACCATGGGGCACTACTATAACCTCGGGTACCTTCCTCAATGGATCCACAAGCACATCCGCGTAGGATAGATTCAGCGATCTTTCAAATGCCTGCTTCCACCCTGGATAGCTTTTGTCTGATGACATTCCACAAGGCCGGCCAGATCCATCCCATGAAAAGACCTACTCCGAAAGCGATGAGGATCAAAAATCCAGAAAAGATATCCATGTTCCCCCTCCTTTCTCCCAAGGCCGGACGCGTTTGGGCTTACTGTCAGCAAGTTGATACAAAAATTATGCCAGCCCCAAGGCGATCAATCCACCCTCCGGCCCAATAGTCAGGAGGCCTTCCTGAGAGATTCCCCGGGCCGTGCCCTCAAATGATCGCCTCGCTTTCTACCGGATGGAACCGCCAATTTTCTGACGATAAAACCTTTTTTTGACAGGATCCCGCAGGGGAGACACCCTCGGCTTGAGATCCCCAGGCGGAACTCCGGTTTCAGAAGCCCAGGGCTGCGGGCCAATCCCTTACATGTTTTGCCCAATCTTTCTGTACGCCTTTGAAAATTTCGCCATAAATAGATTTTTTCAGCCCCGTTTCACGCCCTGATTTGGGCACGTGGACTTTGACCTTGTCAACCAGCTGACGTACGTCCTCCACTTCCAGGGCCTGGATATAGTCCCTGGCAAATGAGAGCCCTTCTTTATAGGGGTATACCTCTGTGAACATCTCGCCCCAGGTGTTGCTGAGGATGAGATCTATCATAACGGGACCGCCCGTATCCGAGAGCTCTTCCATGTCCACCACCATCATGATGCGGTCATATTTTGCATCTTCCCTCAGATTCGCCCCCATTTTGATCTGGTGCACCGCGGGTAGGAATGTGCTTTGGAGATGTTTGAGTAATTCGATCAGATCGTTTACATTGAGACCCGAAGGGTTGGAAGGCATTTCAATGCCAGTGGCATGAAAATCATAAAGACCGTTTATCACAAGCCACGTAGCCGCCCTGACCACCCGGTGGGAGCTAAAGATCCTTGATTTACGCCGGGGCCCTTTGCTGGCATATTTAGTGGCATCATAAAGGAACCAGCGAATACGACCCCCTGCCCTGTCCTTGGCAAACTGGAAGATCACCTTCTTTAGTATGGATCGCTTCTCTGTAATGAACGGAGTCAACATTAACTTGTTGTCCTGATGAGAAAAAAGCACAAAAAGCTTTCTCCCGAGCAATGTAAGGTCATGATCATCTATGACCTGCTCATCCTTGACCGGCAGGCTCTTTGAGAGTCTTCTATAGGTGGAAAAGAAAAATTGATTAATCTCCTGGGAGAACTTCAAATGGCGGGCATAACTCCAGTTCTCCATCTGATTCAGGTCCTCCACCATGTCAAGATTCCAACCCCATTTTTTCATTAATTCCCCAAACACCTTGACCTGGTAGCTCCATCCCTCCCTTTTGAGCCTCATGCGGGTGATCTTGGGCTCGGCTTTTATGTAAAAGGCCTTTCTCAGCAGCTCCACATGCCCGGTCCTTTTCTGCTGCTCGTAGAAATCCAGGACAGTCTCAATCATCAGTAGATACGGATCCAGATCCCGTAAGTTGGTGCTGCCGCTCAACACACGCTCTTTCAGAACATCGCACAGCAGCGGTCCCTCGAACGACTCTGAGAGGTAGCGCTCCATCATGCTCATTTTGATCAAGGCCTTGAACGGGTCCTTTATTCCCTTGCTGAGCTGCCAGAGCGTGGTGCCCAAAAACTCCTCCCTGGGTACATGGCCAAGGAAACCCAATTCCACGTAGTCGTCAAAATCATAGTCGTTTTCTGCGACCATTCGCTTCCAGCATTGCTCGTATTCCTCTTCCTCTATTCCCGCAGGCAGCACCCACCAGAAGGGGACCTTCCCGGCTACCAGCAACATGGTGCGGTAAAATTCCTCCTTCAGGAATTTCCTCTGACTCGACCCGGTACTCTCTTCATCCACCGTTCCAAAGTCATCTTTCCTGATCTGATCAAGGTCCATAATGAAAAAGTGCACTTCCATATCAAACTTGCTTTCGCACCATCTTGCGATATGCGCACTCTTCTGGCGCAACTTGTGGATCTGTTCTCTTGAAAACCGCGTGCTGTCAACACAGACCCAGAAATCGAAATCCGATGCGTATTTCTGGGCGATGGTGCCGATACTGCCCATGAGAAATATGGACTCTATGATCGGGCGTTTGACAAGATATCTCTGATATCGGATCCTCCTTTTCCTGAGCTCCGGGAAAAAGTCGTGCACCACCTCTCTGAGGCGATCTGAGGAGCCGATTCCGTAAACGCCGCATCCTGAATCACCTCCGGTCACATATCCCGGCAGGTCTGGCTCATTGAGGCTGAGGAGCACTGGGATGATCTCAAGGGCCACCGATGCCTTCTCAGCGTTCACTTCGTACGCGTACTGACGCCGAAGCCGGGTATAGTCTTTGAAGATTCTCTTGTTGCGTCTGACAACTCTCGGATCAAAGGGCTTCATGGGTCCTCCCCTCCTTGCACCACTATTACTTATCGGCCCGCAAAGGGAAAAAGTGAAACGCTATTTCAGATCATGTCCGCCTAAAATCAACTTCAATTTCATGGGCTACCGCGGGAAGGCGTGCCCTGCCTCCCTCTTCGTGCATGTTAGCAGGGGTAGAACCTATCCCGATACGGGGAGACCTGCCTCAGGCAGCCAGCCGGGGGGCATCCGGCAGTGGGGAGGTATCAACTCTATGGATGATAGGGCTCTAGAGGATCGAATCCAAAGGTGAACTGGTTGTGGATAGAGATATGACGTTGAAATACCCGTCATTTCGTGATGTTGACATAGCATGTAGGTGTTGTTAGAATGGAATTTCCATGGAATTCCACAGATGCTCGATTACCTTATGATCGAGAAAGCGGCATTCTCTGGAACCAAACCACCGCCCCCATGAAGCCATGACCTTTTCAGGGGAAAACAAATGATCATTCATTATACCCTGCCACCTAACCCGACAAAGACATTCGAGACGGACTCCTCTTCTATCATAATCGGCCGCAGTTCCAAAAAAGCAGGTCCTGTCGATTTGGATCTATCCCCGGATTCTTACGTGTCCAAGCATCATGCCCGCCTGACCTATGAGGATGGTGAGTACTGGATCGAGGACCTTGGCAGCGGTAACGGCACCTGGGTTGACGGCCAAAAAATTTCTTCAAAAATACGGCTCCGGCCGGGGAATAAGCTGCGTATCGGGTGGACAAACATCGAGCTGGAAATGGAAACCTTCCCTCTGGGCACTGAGGTGGAGGAAAAGCCAGAAGCCGATGAAGGGGTCCCGGCTCAAAAGGCACCGGAGTCGGAAGGGATCGGTGCCATGGACATAGGCCCCGGGCCCGATCAAGAGGCTATCCCCCTGGAGATCGAAAAAGAGGAGCGCGAGCCTGAAGGGGTGATCACCTCCGAAAGGGATCTCATCCCGGAACTTATGGAGGCAGGCGATGAACATGGAGATGTTGAGCCCGAACAGGAACCCCTTTCAGCCATCCAGCCTAACAGGGCCTTTCGTCAGCTGAGGGCCCTCAATGATTTCAGCCGCGAACTTGGTATGAATACTACACTGGAAAGCCTCGGGCAAATTCTCATCAAGCAATTACAGCATGCCATCCCTACGGCCCAACGAGGCGCCGTGCTGCTCCCTGATGAGACAGGAGAGCTGCTTCTCAAGGCCCATTGGCCCCAGGGCGATCATTCCGTCAGCATGACTTGGGTGAAGCGCGCGTACCAGGAACGCGAGGCCTTCATTTGGACTGCAACCGAGGACGAAAACAAAGAAGACACCCCCCACAGCGCAATTTACTATGATGTAAAGTCCGCCATCTACGTCCCCTTGCTTGTTGGGGGCGAGGTGCTTGGCGTTATGTATGTGGACAATTACTACACGCGGGAGGCCTTCTCACCTACGGACCTGGAGCTGTTAAAGGCGATCGCATATCAGGTAGCAATGTTTCTCAAAGATCATGTACTGCGCAAAGATCTCCAGCACGAGGAATGGCTCCGATCCAACCTCCTTCGCCAGTTTGCACCCAAAATGGTGGAGCAACTCCTGAAAAAAAGTTCTCGGCTCCAGCGAGGCGGGGAACGGGTCAACCCGGTGACCATCCTGGTTTCTGATGTGCGCAACTTCACGGCCCTGAGCGCGGAGATGGAGCCGGATGATGTGGTGAGAATGCTAAACGAAATGTTCGACGCCTTTGTTCCCATTATTTCCGAGTATGACGGGGTAGTGGATAAATTTGTAGGCGACTCTGTCCTGGCGGTCTTTGGGAGCCCGGAACCGGACTCCAAGCAGTGGGAAAAAGCGCTGAGGGCAGCCATGGAAATACAGCGTGCCGTGCACATGTTGGGAGAAGGACGTAAGGTCCGGCGACTGCCGGTATTTCACGTGGGAGTAGGGATCCACACAGGAGAAGCCATTCACGGGTTTGTCGGCTCCTCGGAGCGCATTGAGTTTACCGTAATCGGTAACACGGTCAACCGGGCCTCTCGTCTCTGCGATGGAGCCGGCCCTGGAGAGGTCGTCATAAGCAAGGATGTTTACGAGCGCGTGTATCGACTGGTGAATGTGGAGCCAATAACCATCAAGACCAAACACCCCGAAACAGAAGGAGAGCTGGAAGGATTCCTCGTCAAGGGACTCAAAGAAGATTGACAATCCTTTTTTTGATCCGGTATTTGTGAGCCCATGAAGAGACTCAGGCGGCTCCTTTCCGAAACATTCAACAATTTCCTCCCCCTTAAAGAATACTTCTTTCGCAATCGCTGGATGCTCTTCATGGGTGTGGTGAGCCTGCTCCTCACCGACTTCCTGCAGCTCCTCATACCCCTTGTCATCAAAAAAGCTATTGACCTGCTGACCATCAAGGGGGCAATGCCCCGTATGCTCTTATGGCAAAGCGCCATTATCCTTGGCATAGCTCTCCTTATGGCCCTGTTCCGGTATATCTGGAGGCACTGCCTGTTAGGCCACTCAAGGTGGGTCGAGGAAAGCCTGAGAAACCGTATTTATGAGCACCTCCAGACCCTCTCTCCCTCCTTTTTCATTAAGGCAAAGACAGGAGACCTCATGGCAAGGGCCATTAACGATATGAACGCCATCAGGATGGCGACGGGCTTAGGGCTGGTGGCCCTTGTAGACGGAATCGTACTGGGCACGGCAGCCATCGGATTCATGCTCGCCATCAATATGAAGCTGGCGCTCATTTCCCTCATCCCCGCCCCAGTAGTGGTTGTCGTCACAAGGATACTGACAAGGCGCATGTCCACCGGGTTCGAAGCCGCTCAGAACACCTTTTCCGATCTCACCGAGCGTATACGTGAGGCCTTTGAAGGAATTCATGTCATCAAGGCCTATAACCGGGAGACATGGGAACATGGAAGGGTGAAAAGAGAGGGTGAAAGATATGTTGACAGGAACATGGAGTTAGCCAAAATCCTTGGCCTGTTTTTCCCCATGATGGCGCTTTTTACCAATACCGGTTTAGCCATCGTGATATGGTTCGGAGGGCGCTTGGCCATCCTCGGCCATATCACCACCGGGGACTTCGTAGCTTTTATCAGCTATCTCAATCTTCTCACCTGGCCCATGATGGCCATGGGGTGGGTCACCAACCTGATCCAGAGGGGATCTGCCTCCATGCGCAGGATTAACCGCGTGCTTGATGAAAAGCCTGAAATAAAAGATGTCCCGAATCCCCGCATCATACCGAGAGCGAGAGGGAAAATCGATATAAGGGGTCTCACTTTCAGATATCCGGGTCAGGAGGAGCCGGCCCTTGAGGAAATTCACTTGACTGTCCACGAGGGAGAAACAGTGGCCATTGTGGGACGCGTAGGCTCCGGCAAGACCACCCTGCTCAAAGCCATCCCCCGCCTGCTTGACATCCCCCGAGGTTCGGTTTTTCTCGATGGAACAGACATACTGGAAATTTCCCTCTCATCGCTCAGGCAAAATATCGGTTTTGTCACCCAGGAGGCCGTTCTGTTTTCGGATACCATCCGAAACAACATCATTTTCGGCCGCAGTGGGATATCTGAAAAAGATCTGGAAGCGGTCCTCCGAGCGGCGGATATATTCGATGAGATACAGGCCCTTGAAAGAGGAACGGACACTCTACTGGGGGAGCGGGGCGTGACCCTGTCAGGCGGACAGAGGCAGAGACTGACCATTGCCCGCGCCCTCCTCCTGGACCCCCCTATCCTGATTTTGGATGACGCCCTGTCTATGATCGACACACGCACCGAGTCACGAGTCCTGGATTATATACTGCGCATGAGGCGACACAGGACCAACTTGATCGTATCGCACAGGGTGTCGACTATCAGTGAAGCTGACCGAATCATCGCACTTGAGCGCGGCAGAATCGTGGAACAGGGGACCCATGGAGAACTCATTGAACAGGGCGGCACCTATGCAGCCCTGTATGAAAGAGAGATCTTGACGCAGGAATTGAACCTGTAATCCTCGGGAGACTCTCGGCAGGTATTCACCACAAGGAACACGGAATACGTTAACGCTTTATTTCGAACTGGAATGATCTGAAAGATGTTCGGCGAATACGGTTACATGGAAGAGGGCAGGCTGGGGAAGCCCTATAACCTCAAGCTCCTTCGACGGCTCATCCCCTATGCTGCACCCTACCGAAAGGTGATCATCTCAGCCCTTGTCCTGACGATCCTGACCACCCTCATCGACCTGACCTTCCCATACCTTTCCAAGGTGGCCATCGACCGGTACATCCTTTGTTCATGGTATCTGCTGGACAGAGGCCGAATGACCCCCAAAGATATGGAGGACCTCGCAGCCCGTTACGGGCGGCTATTGGAACCGACCAAGGATGGCTCGTTCTGGGCAATCAACCACCAGAGGGTGAAGCTACTTGACCCCCTTATCCGCCGGAGTTATGAGTCACGCGGCATCCTTAAAAAACAACGGTTCTATAAGACCGGCCATCTCCAGGAATTCCCGGCAGGAGCCGTGGAGAGAAATTCCTTTTACGAAATGGAGGACGGCTCGATACTCATCTCTTACGACCTGTTGGAGAAATTTCCACCCGAATTGAAATTAAGGATACGCGCCCGAGACCTCAAAGGGGTCGCCCTCATAGGAACCCTGTTTCTATTAGTCCTTATATTCTCATTCGGTCTCAGTTACGGAGAGTATTACTTACTCGAATTTACAGGCCAGCATATAATGCAGGACATGCGCCTTAGGCTCTTTGACAAAATGCAGTCCCAGGCGGTCCGATTCTTTGTCCGTCATCCCGTAGGCCGCCTCGTGACGCGGGTCACCAATGATATCGAAAACCTCAATGAGATGTTCAAATCGGTCATGAGCACGGTGTTCAAAGACCTCTTTCTCCTGACCGGGATTCTTGCGGTCCTTCTCTATCTGAACTGGCGATTGGCCCTCATTTCCTTTCTGCTGCTGCCATTGGTCTTCGGGCTCACCTTACTTTTCAGCACCATGGCGAGGGAGGCATTTCGGGAACTTCGCACAACTGTCGCAAAGATAAACGCCTTTCTGCAGGAGCGGCTCAGCGGGATGCACATAATCCAACTCTTCGGGAGAGAACGGTTCAACATGGCGGTCTTTTCACAAATCAACCATGAAAACTACCTGGCGGGGATGAAACAGATCCGAGTATTCGCTGTGTTCATGCCTCTCATGGAGCTGATCTCCTCCATGGCCATTGCCCTGTTGATCTGGTACGGCGGCGGCCGGGTCATTGAAGAACAATTGAGCCTCGGCTCCCTCGTGGCGTTTATTGGGTACATCCAGATGTTCTTCAAGCCCATACGGGACATTTCGGAGAAATACAACATCATGCAGTCGGCAATGGCATCCACTGAGCGCATCTTTGAATTCATGGACCATGAGGAAAGGCTTCCCGAACCGCAAAACCCTGCTCTCCCGGCCCGCAAGGAGGGGCACCTGGTATTCGACAAAGTATCTTTTTCGTATGTTAAGGACCGGCCGGTCGTCAAAGATGTATCGTTTGAGGTGAGACCGGGTGAGACAGTAGCCATTGTTGGCCCAACCGGAGCAGGGAAGACCACCCTAATGAACCTTGTGGAGCGATTCTATGACCCCGATGAAGGCGCGGTATACATTGACGGACTCGACCTCAGACATTGGTCTTTGAAAGAGCTGCGGGAGAACATAAGCCTCTGCATGCAGGATGTCTTTCTGTTTTCGGGCACTCTGGCGGAGAACATCGCCTTAGGCAGGGAGAATATCGACGAAGGTGCGGTTGAAGAGGCTGCAAAAAGGACAAAGGCTATTTCCTTCATCCAGAGACTCCCGAGGGGACTCCAGCAACAGATCGGGGAAAGGGGCGCCACCCTATCCGCAGGCGAGCGCCAGTTGCTCTCTTTTGCAAGGGCCTTAGCCGCAGAGCCGCGACTACTCATCCTGGACGAAGCAACATCGAGTGTGGACCCCGAGACAGAGCGCCTCATCCAGGAGGCCATCTCAGTCATGTCCGAACGTCGGACCACGCTGGTCGTGGCCCACCGGCTCTCCACCATCAGAAAAGCGGACCGGATTCTGGTCATGCATCACGGCCGAATCGTTGAGCAAGGAACCCATGAAGAATTGATGGCACTTGGTGGTATTTACTTCCGGCTGAACAGGCTCAAGGAAGTATAATGGATCAAGGCAACCCCGGATCGGTTGAATCCTGTCATCTACCCCTGACGAATCGCTGGTATTCCACCATCCTGGAAAGCACCTCAACGGCGTTCTCCGGCGTCTTGTAAAAGACGGCGCTGTATCGCCTCCCATCAACGGGCCTGACAGTGCCTTCATCCGTCTTGGCGAGAGACACCCCCAGGACCGGCTTCTCATACCGCTCCATGAGTTCCACGATGCTCTCGATATATCGCTTCTCATATCCCGTGGCAAAGGCCTCCACGCTGTCCAGAAACTCGGGAGAGATGGTAGGATCCACGAGCCGGGTGGACTGGACCAGGGAGCGAACAAGCTCTGTGCGGCCCACAATGCCTAAGGTGATCACTGCATCGATCCCATCCCATTTCAACAGTTCCTCCACCGCTACAATGGGAACCTCCCGATCACGGGTACCCACCAGGTCCACCGGATTGCCATGGCTCCAGAATGGAGGCAAATACTTGCTGATGGTATCAACAATACTCCTCGGTATTTCAGGTACCGCAAGGCCCTTCTCACCGCATTGATCAGCAGTTACAACGCCCCATCCACCCCCAAGGGTAACAATACCGACCCGGTTCCCCGCCGGCCACGGCAGGGACGAGAATCCTGCCGAGAGATCCAGCAATGTAGAGGGAACCGAAACATCCAGGAGACCTGCCTGACGACATGCGGCCTTGAAAAGAAGAGCATTGCCGGCCATCGAACCGGTGTGAGAAGCTGCGGCTGCCTGCCCTGCCTCGCTGCGCCCACCCTTTAGCACTATCACTGGTTTTACGCGATTGACCCTGCCGACCGTTTCAATGAACCGTCTCCCGTCACCCACGCTTTCAATGTAGAGGATAACGATGTCGGTACCGGGATCGTCTTCCAGGTATTCAAGGTAGTCTGTGCAGGTAAGCATCGCCTCATTTCCCGAGCCCACAAAGAGCGAGACACCGATGCCCTGCTGTTCCGCCCAGTGAATAAGCTGGAGCCCCAGGTTGCCAGACTGCGAAATGAATGCCACCTTGCCCTCTCGGGGTCTGGTGTGCGACCCGGTAGCGAACAGCCCGGCCTGCGGATGTATGATTCCCATGGTATTGGGCCCTATGAGGATCAATCCATTTTTGAGGCAGAAAGAAGCCACCTCCTTTTCGAGCCTCCTTCCATCCTCGCCCGTTTCACTGAACCCGGACGTGATCATCACCACACCCTTGATCCCTTTTTCCGCGCACGATGCCAGGACCGAGAGCACGGTGCTCGCCGGGGTAGTTACAAAGGCAAGGTCCACAGGGCCGGGAATATCCACGGTATCCCTGTATACGGTTAGCCCGCATATCTCCTTCTCTTTCGGGTTCACCGGAAATATTTTCCCCTGGTAACCGCCTGCCAGGATATTGCTCAGGATAAGGTGGCCCCACTTGCCAAAGGTGTGGGAGGCCCCGATAACAGCCACTGACTCCGGGTTGAAGACCCTCTCCAAGCCGGAAACAATTTTCCTCTCTGCCATTCACGTTCATCCTTTCCCGTAATATTTGACCAAGCCCCGGAAAACAATTGCCGCTTTCCAGATACCACATTGATATGTCTAAAAAATAAAAATGTTATCATAGGGTTTCGGTTTATGGAACCAAAACCAAAGGAGGGTTCCAAGAAATCCATCCCCCTACAAGCAAGAACAACCGAACACTTGATTTTATACCTATTTCTTTCATACGATTCGTCTATGTCCGGCAGGGGCGGCAGGAAGTGGCGTTCAAAAGATACAGAGACTATAATGGCTACCTTCGGGAGATTTTCGGGGAACGGGTCCAGAAAATCTCCCTTGATGCGGGACTGGGCTGTCCGAATCGGGACGGCACCCTTTCCCGAAAAGGATGTATCTTTTGTGATGCTTTAGGCTCGGGCACAGGAGCCCTCATCCGCCATGGAATTTCCATCGAGGAACAGATCGATAGGGCCCGCCGCGCCCTGAAAAGGCGCTACAAGGCCGACAAATTCATCGCCTATTTCCAGTCTTTCACGAACACCTATGCCTCGGTTGTCAAACTGAAAGCCCTTTACGATGCAGCCCTCGCCCCCAGAGATATTGTGGGCCTTTCCATTGCCACACGCCCCGACTGCGTCGATCATGAGACCCTGAGCCTGCTCGCCTCCTACCAGGAGCGGCATCTGGTCTGGCTCGAGTATGGGCTCCAGTCGGCACATGATCAAACCCTGCGAAGAATCAACCGGGGCCATGACGTAGCCACTTTCGAACGAGCGGTCCTTATGACAAGGAATGCCGGACTCAATATATGCGCCCATATAATCCTCGGCCTGCCCGGAGAAAACAGGGAAATGATGATCGAGACCGCTCGGTTTATCGCCGGGCTCCCGATCCAGGGAGTAAAGATTCATCTCCTTTATGTGGTAGAAGGGACCCCGCTGGCCCACCTCTATAGAAAAGGGGGGCTGCGCTGTCTTGAACAGGAGGAGTATGTGAGCCTGGTAGTGGACTTCCTCGAGCTTCTTCCGTCCCACATGGTCATCCAGAGATTGACCGGTGATCCGGGAAGATCCAAACTGGTAGCCCCGGCATGGGCCGTGGAAAAGAACACCACACTCAACCTCATTCGGGAATGCATGGAAAAGGAGGATAAATGGCAGGGCCGTCTTTACAACGGATCTATTGTTGGGACCTGATCTCTGAGGGTCTCCATGTGTACACAGCATCAACGGAGAAAGGGGCACTGAGGATATGCCTGGGCCTCGGCCGGGGGCCCGGCCCAGTCGCACTCTTCAGGAGACTTTTTCCCGAGTGCAAAATACTCAAAGACTACCGTTTGAATGCGCCCCTTATAGAAACCGCCATAGCATTGCTGGAAGACAGGGAGCCCTCAGTACGATTACCTATGGATATCACTGGGACCCCATTTCAAGTGAAGGTATGGAATGCCATCGCCAGGATTCCTTTCGGAGAAACAAGAACATACGGGGAGGTGGCCCGACAGCTCGGGAGTGCCAATGCTGCCAGGGCCGTGGGGCAGGCAGTGGGCAGGAACCCGCTTCCCCTCATCTTTCCGTGACATCGGGTGGTGGCCGCCGGGGGTCTCGGCGGTTTCAGCGGGGGCCTTGATGTCAAAGCATATCTCATTGCGCGGGAAAAGCGGATAAGGCGGGGATGAGGATGTAGGGAGGGTTCTTTACTCCTGGGGTTCTCCCATTTTTTCCCTAACGAGTTCGTCTAAGGCTATGTCATATTCCCTGGAGCCGGGGACCAGGGACCTGTTGCGGCTGAGCTGGGCCAGAATTTCCTCCTCGGTCCGCTGGAATTTTTTATTAATCTGGGAAAATACATCATTCACCACCTTGTATATCTCCTGATCGGTCCCATAAATTTCAATGACATCGGGGTGATTTATCAGGACTTCCATAATATACTGGGTCATGTAGAGGGCATGGGGATTGGGACGGGGGACGAGATCGCGGATCGGTGCGATAAAATATTTGAAATCAAACTCAGA
>JAOZOW010000011.1:0-41343 GCA_029933075.1 Deltaproteobacteria bacterium
AAAGAGGAGATACCTTAAACGTTGCTGGCTCCCAAGGAAGCAGAAATCTTAGAATATATCAGGCAGTAGGGATTCCTACCAGAAAACTACGGACAGGCCCTTGTGTCCCAAATTTTTGAAGTGGTTTTTATCAGAAGTGTGGATCTCTTTGCATCCAGCAACCATAAAAGTGGCCAGAATAATAGAATCAACATACGGCATGCCGCGACTGTGCTTTAGACCAGCAGCCCTCTCGGCTATCTCTTGATCTACAACTTTTACATTACATGCTGCCTCTATGCCTTTTACCATCTTCCTGCCTTGGGCAGGTCTTCCAACCCGATATGATAAATAGAGGATCTCCCCACATGTAAGCACCGATACAATAGGAAAATCCGTACGCTCACTCAGGCCAATCCACAATTGTTTTGCCTCTTTATCCTTTTTCATTAGTGCAATGAAGAAACCGGTATCCAGACCTACCATCTATCTCTCTCCCTGTCTTTTAGCCACTCTCTTTCCGCCTCTTTAAAATCTTTGGACATGCCGATCTTTTCAGCGCTTTCAATAACTTTACCAAAATTTTCTTTTCGCTCCGCGGTCTTCAGGTAAACACGCAGCGCCTCTTTCACTATCCCTGACATTGATTTGTCCTGCCTCTTAAGAATATCAAGAAATTCATCATCCAGATATATGCTTACCGTTCGCCCCATGACCTGCCCCCTGCAATTTAATTCTAATATATTATATTAGAACAGAAAATCCTGTCAAGGCTTCAGTGGTTGTCTTGCCCATCTGCCTCGGCCCGGCCACAAAAACCACCTCTCTTGATAGGTCTTTTTTGATATGCTTCTGAATATGCGGGGTTATATATTCCTCTTTCTTGCGCTCTATCATAAATTACTCGCGATTTTTTTTGACAAGCATAAAATAATGGCTCCTCTTGAGAGTTTGCGGGCAAATATTCTGGAGAAGACAGAATAATGATCTGAAATGACGAGCATACCGGCTCGTGTGCATGGGGTCCTCCTGGATCCCCGGGGGCAAGGTGTCATGAATTACAGCTTTTGGCCTTGAGATTTTCACATTCCCGTTTTATGAGTACAACAAGACCCCCGTCCGGGGGGATGCAGTTTCTCCAGATGAATGAAGGACAGGAGGTATCAAAGGATTGATGGACACAGATCCTGCCAAAGATATGGGGTCGGAACGGAAAAGGCCCTCATCCCGCAAAGGCGCGGCCCGAAAGACCCGGAAGAAGCGGTTTAGCCAGCACCTCTTTCGCGACTGGTGCAAGGCCTGCGGGATATGCAACGCGTTCTGCCCAAAGGGGGTCATAGGGAGGGACAACGAGGGCAAGCCTCTTTTTCTCAAGCCGGATGACTGTATAGGCTGCCGTTTCTGTGAACTACACTGCCCGGACTTTGCCATTACCATTGTAGAGAGAAACACCCGCCAGGAGGACAAGGCGTCATGAGTGCCAGGAAAGGACAAAAGCGGGTTCTTCTTCAGGGCAATGAGGCCATTGTGGAAGGGGCACTTGCTGCCGGTTGCCGCTTTTTTGCGGGTTATCCTATTACCCCCGCCTCCGAGATCGCCGAGCTGCTATCCATGCGCCTTCCCCTTGCGGGAGGCACATTTATCCAGATGGAAGATGAGATCGCGAGCATCGGCGCTGTCATCGGTGCCTCCCTGGCAGGCGTCAAGAGCATGACCGCCACAAGCGGACCCGGCTTCTCACTGATGCAGGAAAACCTGGGATTTGCCTGCATGGCGGAAGTGCCATGCGTCATCGTTAATGTCATGCGAGGGGGTCCGAGCACGGGACTTCCTACGAATCCTTCTCAGGGGGATGTAATGCAGGCAAGGTGGGGGACACACGGCGACCACCCGGTGATCGTTCTAAGTGTCTCCACCGTCCAGGACTGTTTTGAAATCACGATCCTTGCCTTCAACCTCTCGGAGAAATACCGAGTGCCGGTCATAATCCTCTCCGACGCAGTGGTGGCCCATACCAGGGAGGTCTTCACATTCCCACATGCACGGGAAATCCAGATCGTTGATCGCGCTTTGCCCAGCATGCCCCCGGAGTGGTACATACCATATGAAGACAGCCCCAGCGGCGTGCCCCCAATGGCCCCTTTTGGAGAAGGGTATCGGTACCATGTGACCGGTCTGGTCCACGATGTGAGGGGTTTTCCCACGCAGCGTCCAGAGGAAATCAAGGCCCTGATAAACCGGCTCTTTCGCAAAATCACCCAAGGTTTTCATGAAATCCAGAAAGTGCAGCGGTTTATGCTGGACGATGCCGATGTATCGGTGATTGCCTACGGCTCAGTATCTCGTGCCGCCCGCCAGGCGGTCAAGGAGGCAAGGCGGGAGGGAGTCAGGGCAGGCCTATTGCAATTGATCACGCTCTTTCCTTTCCCGAGATCATCAGTAGAGTCCGTACTCAAGCAGTGCCGCGGCGTTGTGGTCCCGGAGATGAACGTGGGACAGATCAGCCGCGAGGTAAAAAGGGTTAACCGCTGGGAGTGTAAGGTGGAGAAATATAACCGCGTTGACGGCCGCCTCATAACACCCAAGCAAATACGCCAGTTGATTTTCAAATTGGGGACATAGCCTTTCAGCACAAGGGGGATACCTATGTCACAGGGAGTGACCAAATTGATTCACAAGTATCTCCGCCATGACAAAAAATTCCCGCATGTCTGGTGCCCGGGTTGCGGCAACGGCATAGTTCTGGGAGCGCTCATTCGTGCCATTGACAGGATCGGCCTGGAAAAAGATGAAATCGTTCTGGCCTCGGGCATCGGTTGCTCCGGACGCATGCCTGTATATGTGGACTTTAACACTCTGCACACCACTCACGGCAGGGCCTTGACCTTTGCCACGGGGATCAAGCTTGCAAAACCTTCCCTGACAGTGATAGCCATTATGGGAGACGGGGACGCCACCGCCATAGGCGGCAACCATTTTATCCACGCGGCCCGCCGGAACCTGAATCTCACCGCTATCATCATTAACAACCAAATCTACGGGATGACAGGGGGACAGTCCTCCCCCACAACGCCCTACGGCAGCTATGCCACCACAGCTCCCTACGGCCTCATTGAGCATGCCTTCTCCATTGCCGAGCTTGCGGTCACGGCAGGAGCCCCTTTCGTGGCCAGAGGCACCGTATACCACGTAGAGACCCTGGAAGACCTCGTGAAAAAGGCAATCCTCAAACGAGGGTTTGCCGTGGTGGAGGTAATTTCCAACTGCCACGTACAATATGGGAGGCGGAATAACATGGGAGACCCCGTTACCATGATGAAATGGATGCGAGACCATGCAATCCGCGTGGAAAAAGCAAGCTCCATGTCCATTGACGACATGGAAGGCAAATTCACCATAGGAGTGCTCGCTGACGTGGAAAAGCCTATCTACACAGAGGAATATCAAAAAATTCGTGAAGGCGCCATTAAAGGACGCCCTACGGGAGGCCCGGGGCATGGATAAGAAAGGACGCCGTTACGAGGTGGTGTTCAGCGGATCGGGAGGCCAAGGCATTATCCTTGGGGCCGTGGTACTTGCAGAGGCCTGTGGTATCCACGACGGCAAGTATGTATGTCAGACTCAGAGCTACGGGCCGGAGTCGAGGGGCGGTTTCAGCAGGGCCGATGTGGTAATAAGTGATCGGCCCATTGATTATCCCATGGCCACGGAACCTGACCTCCTCCTTGCCATGAACCAGACATCCTGTGACCGCTACCATCCGGAATTGAAGGCGGACGGCCTGCTTGTAGTAGATGCCTCCTTAGTCTCACAAATCCCTGCAGGCAGGACCGTGGCCATCCCCTTCACGGAGATCGCCCGAGAGCAATTCGGGACCGAGATGGTGGCCAACATGGTCTCCCTTGGAGCCGTGGTGCAACTGACCAGACTCGTCTCCCCAAGTAAGCTGAGAGCCGCTCTAACAGCGAGGGCGCCCCAGCACACGGCGGATCTGAACAGGGCCGCATTGAATGCCGGTATCAGGGCGGCGAAGAAAATAGACGTGGCATGTCTGGAGAATCTTGGCGCTCCTGAGGAGGAAGATGTGTAAAAGGGAGGAAAAATGGCCGCGAAAGCTAAAAAAGGTAATGTCCCGCGGGAGGTGCTGTCAACTTGCGACCCTGAGTTTTACCGCCAGATACAGATCTCTCTCAAAGAACACGAGCGAAAGGCATCGGAGAATCTCCAATGGCTCCTGGATAATCTGCACCCCTACTTCTTCATAACCATGCAAGAGGAGATGGAGGCCATCGTGAACCTGGCAGGCAGACTTCACCATGTGCCCTATCAGTGGAAAGTCACCCTGATCGACGAAGAGAAAAAACTAATAGTGGCCCGGCTTGATATCCCCGGCTCCCTTTACGACACACTGAAGAACCTCAGGGAGCGGGAAATATCCTATGCGGAAATCACTCATTCCTACGGGCGTATCCCGGGGGCAGGCCGTGAGCTTGAAATCCAGCGATTTGAGTTCGACCGAAAGACAGCGGACCAGATCGGCAAAGCTTCCCAGAGAGCCGTAGACCGAGAAAAAAAGAGCGCGATCATTGGTGTCATGAAACAGCTATATCCGAGCTTCGATTTCCGACAATTCGATCAGGCCCTCAGCCTCCTCTCCGCCAACAATGAAAACTATGTAAAGATCTCACCGCCTGAGAGGATTGCCAGGGTCCTGTGGCTCTACCAGGAGGGCCTCAACCATGACGGCCTTTACCTGGACGTTGAAAAAATGAGTCAGCAGGGTCGTTACAGGGAAACACGTCTTCTCTTCTCTGTGGGGAATCCAGTGCAGCGCGGATTCCTGACCCAAACGAGCGAGGTCTTCCAGAGGCTCAACATCGGGGTACAGCGGTCTTACAGCCTCATCATCAATACCGGTGTGGCCCCGTACTTCCTCGGCACCTTTTACGTAACCCCGCGCACAGGTGCTGATATGGGAAAGGAATCGGAGCTTTACCGGAAACTGAAGACCGAACTTTACAATACCCAGATCCTTTCCGCTTCAGATAGAACCTATACCCATTTCGTGGCCCGCGGGATCATGACCGGAGAAGAGGCCACTCTAACCAATGCCTTTATTGCCTTTTGCCACACTACTTTGGCCCATAACCAGCCGGACCGGTTCGATATGGAGGTGGTGAAGAACGCCTTCCATTCCGACCCGGAGATAACCCTGTCACTGATCCACCTTTTCAAGACAAGGTTCGACCCCACTTTCAAGAAAAGGGAGGCGGCCTTCAAGAAGGCCTTGAAAAAGACAGAAGAGGCGGTGGATAGATACAACACCGGCCATCGATACCTGGATGAGATCCGGCGGACCATCTTCAGGGCCTGCATTTCCTTTATCTGCCATACCCTTAAAACAAACTTCTTCGTCCCTGAAAAGCACGCACTCGCTTTCCGCCTGGATCCAGCCTATCTGGAGGAGTTAGGTCGGGAGATTACAGAAGACCTCCCAAAGGCCCGGCCTTTTCGAATCACCTTCTTCTTCGGACAGCACGGGGTGGGATATCATATAGGCTTCTCCGATATTGCCAGGGGTGGATGGCGGACTATCATCTGCACCGATGAGGATGAATATCTCGTTAACACCAGTAACCTTTTCCGGGAAGTGTTTGTCTTGGCCTATACGCAACATCTCAAGAACAAGGACATCTACGAGGGTGGATCAAAGCTGACAGTGGTTCTGGACGCATCAAATGCCAAATCCAGGGAGGCGGTGACTCAGAGGCTCTACAAGCTCCAGTACGGATTTATCAATGCATTCCTGGACATCTTCGTCACCGATAACGGTAAAGCCAAGGACCGGCGCGTTATGGACTACTATTGCGAGGACGAACCGATTGAGCTGGGGCCGGACGAGAACATGCATGAAACCATGATCGAGCTCATAGCCCAGCAGTCTGTAAAGCGTGGGTACTTGCTGGGAATCGGCATTATGTCGAGCAAACGTGTGGGAATCAACCACAAGGAGTACGGAGTCACCTCCAGGGGGGTGGTAAAATTTGCCGAAATTGCCATGAAAGAGCTGGGGATCGACATTCACCATGACGATTTTTCCGTGAAGATCACGGGAGGGACCAACGGTGATGTGGCTGGCAATGCCATGCGCCTTTTGCTGAAACGCTGTCCCAGGGCAAGGATCTTGGCCATTGCGGCCGGTTCAGGCGCCCTTTTCGACCCCAGGGGCGTGAACCGCAAGGCACTCAAAGCACTGGTCCTGAAACGGGATGTTGTGGAGTTCAACCCCAGGGCACTCAGTCCAGGGGGATTCATCATCTTTCGCCATCAGCAACGAATGGAAGGGGTGAGAGAGCTGCACAGAAAACTCATTCGAACCGGCGGGGGCGTGGAGGAGAAATGGATCACCTTGGATGAATTCCACAGGGAATTTGAAGACCTGATATTCGGTGTTACCGCAGACCTCTTTCTCCCTTGCGGAGGCAGGCCGGAGACCATCGATGCAAACAACTGGCAGCGGTTTTTCAAGGAAGACGGCACTCCCGCGGCCCGGGTGATCACGGAAGGCGCCAATTCATACATTACGCCCCGGGCGCGGGAGGAGATGCAAAAAAAGGGGGTACTGATCCTCCGCGATGCATCGGCCAACAAATGCGGGGTTATTTCCTCATCTTACGAGATTATTGCCAACCTGCTTATGACAGAAAAGGAATTCCTTATCCATAAAGAAGATTACGTGAGGGGCGTACTGGAAATCCTGGAAAAGAGGGCCGAGGATGAAGCCAGGCTTATCTTCAAGAGATACAAGGAGAAAAAAGGCTCCTTGCTTCTTACGGAAATCAGCGATGCAATCAGCATTGAGATCAATGAACACTACGAGGGCCTTTTCCGCTTCTTTCAAGAAAGACCGGAGCTTGCCGACCAGCGGGTCTTCAGAAAGATGCTTCTGAACCATCTCCCGTCCCTCATAAGAAAAACTCCAAAGTACAGGGCGAGGATAAAGAGACTGCCACCCAAGATCAAGTCCGCCATTCTGGCAAGCGAAGTGGCCTCCTCCATTGTCTACAGGGGCGGGTGGGAGCTGGACCTGGAGAGCAGGCTCAGGAATTTCCTGAAACACTACTTCTCAACGTGACCATGTTAGATCCGATACATGGGAGCCTGAAGATGGGTCCCTTTGCACGAAGGACAACGGCCGGGGGAGGTGAAACGAGTTCGGTTTTTGAAGACATATCCGCATCCGAGACATCGAGCAGGGATTATAATGAGCCTCTTTCCCTGAGCCGCTGTGGAGCGGGACACATGGGGCAAGTGCTCGTAGACCTCTTTTTCCCTGATTCCAAGTTCCTGGGATATACCTTTGGCGTCTATCTCTCCCTCGCTCAACAATGCGATCATCTGCTGCCTTATGGTCTTCACCTGCTCCTCGTCTCTATACCCCAACACAACGCCGTCCAAAATCGATTTCCATCTCAAGGGCTAAGCAGGCAGGCCTTCTTCTTGCCGATCCCCTGATATTGCGGTGTTCCTGCCTGCGTCAGGCAGGGAGAAAAATATCCCTGGCCTGCGGTCATTTCCAAATCGCCGAACCCATAACCTCAATTTGAAGCGCAGGTTTCCTTCCGGTTGACCTGTTGAAACGACAGAAGCCAGGTTCAGGATCGAACCGATTTTGGAGAGCAATGCCCCGGCATCTTTAATAACGTCAACAGATCGAATGCAAATCATTTCCCCGACAAAGCCCCTCTTTGAATCTCGCGGCCCGCGAGACATTAGACGCCTCAGGAGCCGCCATAACCGATCGTCACCTTTTCACCCTCCACGATCACGGGCACCTTTCGGACTCCATTGGAAAGTTTGAGCATTTCCTCAAGCTTTTCCTTCTGCTCTTTCACATCCACATAGATAGCCCCGCTGTAAGCCAGCCTGGCTTGTCTCGTGTAGGGTCATCCAGACTTTCCATAAATAATCACTTTCTGGCCCATTTCCGCCCCCTTTCAGTCCCTGTGGAACACCCGATCCCACACCTCTGTCATCGTACCACTATTTTCGGGACAAAGCCCGCTCTTCTAAGCTTCTCGCTCTGTGCCAAGGCCTCTTTTCTTGTATGAAACGCCCCTATCAGCAGCCTTTTCTGGCTCCCTCCCTTCCCGGGCACGGGCAGGCAATATGCGGTATACCCCTTTGACCAGAGCTCCTTTTCGAGTTTTTCAAGCGTTTCTCCCGATTCAGACAGACTCACCTGAACTGCATAGGGCAATTTGCTCACAATGACATGCCGGAACCTTCGCCTCTCCAATTCCAGGGCGGCATTGCGGGCCTCCTGAAGGGTGCAATAAGAACCGATAAATATCCGGTACCATTCCCCTTTGCCCGGAATCTTCGTATGGCATGTAAAGGCGGGATCCCCTTTCTCGCGGAGCCTCATAGCCACCCTGTTCGCCTTGTCCCTGTCCCTGTAAGAACTTACCTGGATAGTATAGGGCCGAGCCTCATTCCTTCCCGGTACGGCTTGGACTTCAGCACCTTTGGAAACGGAGCCTTTTGCACGCCCTTGCCTCCATGCTCTCCGGGCCTCATAGGCATACAATCTCTCCTCGTATTCCTTCAAGGATCCCCCGTCTCCCTGTTCTGTCAATAACGCTATCGCTTTTTTTTGTACGCTGAGGGCGCGCTCAAAGTCCCCTGCCTCCGCATAGGCCGCGGCTAACGTGTCCATAAAACTAACTTCAGGGCTCAGGGCCACCGCTTTTCGGGCATAGGCTACAGCCCTGACTCCGTCCCTGTAACGGCTGTCGGGGCACGCTGCAAGGAGCCACGCAATCCGGTTATATACCTCTCCGTAGTCGGGATCGAGTTCCAAGGCCTTCCTGTAGTCGGAAAGGGCACGGTCATACTCTCCTTTCCCGTACCATACCATCCCACGCCCAGCATACGCGTCCGCATACCGCGGCCTGACTTTAAGGGCTTCGCTGAAATCCGCAAGGGCGCGGTCGTAATGCCCCTTGCGATACAGAATGAACCCCCGATTGTTATATGCACCTGCATCGCTGGGGTCGAGCTCCAAGGCCTTGCTGTAATCGGCAAGGGCGCGATCATAGTTCCCTTTATGGTGCCAAGCCGCTCCCCGGTTCCTATAAGCCTCTCCGAAGTCCGGCTTTGCCCTAATGGCACGGGTGTAGTCCGAAATGGCCCCGTCATACTCTCCCCGGCGGTGCAGGATCAGGCCACGGCTGTTATAGGCCTCCGCGTGCCGGGGATTGATCTCCAGGGCCCTGGTGTAATCGGCAAGGGCACGGTCGTCCTCCCCCTTCTTCTCCCAGGCAACGGCTCTATTGTAATAGGCCTTCTCGAATTCCGGATCGATCTCCAGGGCCCGTTTGAAGTCCGCAATGGCATGATCGGGCTCCCCTTTGTGGTACCACGCGATTCCCCTGTTGATGTAAGCCTCTGCGGAGCGCGGATCCTCTTCTATGGCCTCTGAGAAGGCGCTTATTGCTTCTTCAAACCGCCGGGAATTCAAGCAAGAAAGCCCTTTTTCGAACCATGTCAATGAAGAGGATGCAGAAAGTAAATCAGGAAGATAAATGGATAGAGCCAAGAAAAACAGGACACCCCATGCTCTTTTCATCCCCCGGGCGGCTTGCACCGCACCGGTTTCATATTGCATGACGCCCCGGTTCATACACCCTTTTTCTTCACGGTCTTCTGTATCCTGGCCCACTGGTCCCTAAGGGTAACAGTCCTGTTGAAAACCAACCTGTTTGCTGTAGAATGTTTGGAGTCGACACAGAAATATCCCAATCGTTCAAACTGGTACCGGCTCCCTGGCCCAGCTCCCTTGAGGCTCGGCTCTAAGAAGCATGAGGCCAGGATCTCCAGGGATTTTGGATTCAAATAGTCGATGAAATCCGTATCCCCCTTGTCTTCCTCCGGATTCGGCTTGATAAAAAGCCGATCATACAGTCGCACTTCCGCTCTGATGGCATGTGCGGCTGAGACCCAGTGAAGCGTCGCCTTTACTTTCCGGCCGTCCGGGGCGTCTCCCCCCCTCGTGCTCGGATCATAGGTGCAGCGAAGTTCGGTCACCTCCCCGGTCTTCCCATCCTTAACAACATCCACGCATCTAACAAAATAAGCGTACCGCAGCCGGACCTCGCGTCCGGGAGACAGGCGGAAAAATTTTTTAGGCGGATCCTCCATAAAATCATCCCGCTCAATATAAAGCACCTTCGAAAAGGGCAGATTCCTTGTCCCCATCCCGGCGTCCTCAGGGTTGTTGATTGCCTCTAACTCCTCCACTCGGTCCTCCGGATAATTGTCGATAACCACACGAAGCGGACGAAGCACCCCCATCACCCTGGGGGCACGTTTGTTCAGGTCTTCCCTTACACAGTGCTCCAAAAGGGCGATATCCACCATGCTTTCCTTCTTGGCTACACCGATACGTTCGCAAAAATTCCTGATGGAGTCAGGAGTGTACCCGCGTCTACGCAACCCGGAGATGGTAGGCATACGGGGATCGTCCCACCCCTCCACATGACCTTCTTCCACCAGGCGCATGAGCTTTCTCTTGCTCATCACCGTATAGGTGAGATTGAGACGCGCAAACTCGATCTGCTGTGGGTGGTGAATATTTAACTGTTCGATGAACCAATCGTAAAGGGGACGGTGGTCTTCGAACTCCAAGGTACAGATGGAGTGCGTGATGCCCTCAATTGAATCGGACTGGCCGTGTGCGAAATCATACATGGGGTATATGCACCACTTATCACCGGTCCGGTGATGGGATGCATGCAAAACGCGGTACATGACAGGATCACGCATATTGAGATTCGGCGAGGTCATGTCGATCTTGGCCCGGAGAACGCAGGCCCCATCCTCAAACTCCCCCGCCCTCATCCGCTCGAACAGATCCAGGTTCTCCTCTACTGATCTGTTACGATAGGGACTTTCCCTGCCAGGCTCGGTAAGGGTGCCCCTGAACTCTCTGATCTCTTCAGCGCTCAGGCTGTCCACATAGGCCTTTCCGGCTTTGATGAGCTGGACTGCGTATTCATACAGTTGATCGAAATAGTCCGATGCGTAATACTCCCGATCCTCCCAGTCGAAACCGAGCCACCTCACGTCTTCCTTAATCGAAGCCACATACTCTTCCTCTTCCTTGGTGGGATTGGTGTCGTCAAATCTCAAATTGCACACCCCCCCATATTCTGCAGCAAGACCAAAATTGAGACAGATGGATTTGGCATGTCCAATGTGCAAATATCCGTTGGGCTCAGGCGGGAAACGGGTATGCACACGCCCCCCATATTTGTTGGTTTTCAGATCCTCCTCTATGATATTACGAATAAAATTGGGTGGCGGTGTGAATTCTGTCCTTTTCATGATTGCATCTCCATTGTATTTTCTGCCCTAATCCTACCGGCCTTTGTCAGCACACCCCCAACTTCCTCAGAGCTGAACTATCCCTGACTCTAATTTTATTTTAGCACCATATGCGTCCAAAATCGATTTCAATTTCAGTGGGCTAAACTGGAAGGCAAGGCGCACACTGCATCCCTTCCTCCCCCAACTTCTATAATAATATGGTATCCGGTTTTTGTGTGCTTTGATAGTTAATCTGTTATCCCCATCAAAGGGCATAAAGTCTTTTCTGAGTGACTGTCGGGAGGGCGCTGTATTTTCGCGACTTATCAGTGGGGGAAGTCGCAGGAAAATACCAGGCCGGGAGATCCGGAATCGAAGAAAAGACTTTATGCCCTTCTTAAAGCCATCTCCACACACAAAGTACCCTTCAGTCGGATGAACCTTTTTCTTTTAGCATGGGAAGGAAAAAAGGGGGAAGCTATTTTGGGCACCCATGAGAAAAGATTATGCCAAGCCATCGTGAGCGCCCCGGTCAAAGAAAGGGGGAGCGACTAATGTTCCCACAGAATTTCCCGATATAAAGGATAAGGAAAGAGCATTCTACCCGGCGGGCAATACCTATTCACCGGTCACGGGAAAATGGAACATCTTGATATCATACCACCCAGGAGCCTGGACATCCCCGGTGAAATCCCGGAACGAGATCTGATTCTTATGTTTCCACACACCTACCTCGCTTACCGGGAAATCATCGGGTGCTGTCATGACCCCCACCATCCCCTCTACCCCTATTACGGCGGCAGGGGAGTCAGGATTGAGGATCGGTGGTTAGAATCCTTTACTGCCTTTCTGGAGCAGGTGGGGCCTGCTCCAACCGACCTCCAGGGCCGTCACTAATGGACCACTTCAGCATTGCCGCGCCCCAAGTCAGCCCCGCCCCAAAGCTGACAAGCAGCACGTGAGCACCCTTTGTAAGAAGGCCATCCCGGTTGGCTTCATCCAGGGCGATGGGTATTGTGGCCGAAGAGGTATTTCCATACTTGTGGATGTTCGTGTAAACCCTCTCCATGGGAATACGGAGATTATTTGCCAGGCTCTTGATGATCCTGATATTGGCCTGATGGGGGATCACAAGGTCGATATCGTGGCTGCAAAGCGAGTTATGCTCCAATGCCTCCCTGGAAATTTCAGCCATACATCCGATGGCGCGCTTGAAAAGCCTGTTCCCATCCATTTTCAAATGAAAAGGTCTTTTGTTAACGTCCTGGAGAATTTCGGGAACATACGAGTTTCCATCCAAAGAATAGAGGAGCTCCCAAAATGTGCCGTCTGATTTCAGGTGAGTTGATAGAATTCCATGATGTTCTTCGGTGGAATCCACCACCACTGCGCCCGCCCCGTCTGCCAGCAGCACACAGGTACCGCGGTCTTGCCAGTTTATGATACTCGATAGGCGCTCCACGCCAACTACCAGGGCGGTCTTGCACATCCCTGCCCGTATGGCATTGTTTACCATGGTAAGGGCGTAAAGAAAGCCCGAACACCCGGCAGACAGATCGAATGCAGCGGCATTTTCAGCGTTCAAGGCCTTCTGGATCATGCACGCAGCGGAAGGGAATTGACGATCCGGGGTCACCGTCCCCACTACAATCATATCAAGGCTCGATGGGGAAATCCCCGCCATCTTCATTGCATTTACAGAGGCCCTGGTAGCAAGATCAGTGGTGCTCTCATCTCTTCCGTTGGACGAGATCCGCCGTTCCCTGATACCGGTGCGCCGCACTATCCACTCATCGCTGGTGTTAACTATGCTCTCCAGATCCTTATTGGACAAAATCCTTTCAGGTATGGACGAGCCCGTGCCGATTATGTGTGCTCGTTGCATTGCCACTTTAACCTCTATTCCTTGCACTGGAATCTGGATTTCTATATGCCCGCCAGAGGAAACATATTTCTTACGGCTGTCAGCCTGCCCCTAACCCGGGCGAGCCGGAAGAACCACTTGACAGGAGGGGAAGGCATAACCATATTTTCCGGCAGCGTGTGTCCCGTCCCGGGTCCCCGGTCCCGTCTTTTTTGTGAGTGGAAAAAGAGCTGTCAAAAAGCGGGGCTTGGCTTGATCAAGCAATCTGTCGGAAAGGCGGTATATCAAAATAACATAATATTCATATCAGACATCCATAGACATGTCAATCCAGGCCAAAAAAATCCGATCATTTCCCTCGGTTTTCTCGATACACGGTTCTGCATACACAATTATATGGATAGACACTCGGTGAGCTTTTTCATAAGATTCGTAGCGAAGATTTTCATACCAATGTGACCACAGAATATATATGGAAAGGATAGTATACGGGATGATCAATAAAAGCGTGATAGCTGGAGCGCTCGCCTTGTGTACCGGTATTTTCGTGGCTGGCTTGGCAATGGCGAATGAGGATGTCTGCATAATCTGCCACGAAAAAGCGACTCCGGGACATGTGGCTGACTGGAAGGCAAGCAAGCACTTCCAAGAAGGGATTGCATGTTCGGATTGCCACGGGGAAAATCACAAAGGTCCGAATGATTCCCATCTCGCCCGTCTGCCGGATGAGCACACTTGTGGGGAATGCCATGAGAGCCAATTCAACCAGTTCCTTAAAGGCAAGCACAACCTCGGATGGACCTCATTGAATGCCTTGCCTGTTACCCATCTGGAACCGGACGAATTGATGGAAGGCGGGAGGGGCTGCGGCGGATGCCACAATATGGGGGTAAAAAGCGAGGCTCAGATAAGGGAGTTGCGAAAAAAGGGATACCGCTACCAGAACAACTCATGCGATGAATGTCATACAAGGCACACCTTTTCCAAAAAGGAAGCCCTCGATCCAAGGGCCTGCCAGCAGTGCCATATGGGTTATGACCACCCCCAATGGGAAATGTGGAGCAGTTCAAAGCACGGATCCCGCTGGTTTGCGAGAAATGATGGAAGGCTCCCCGAATCGGCTTCCGCACCGAAATGCCAGGACTGCCATCTGGCCAACGGGAATCATGAAAACAGAACCGCATGGGGTTTTTTAGGGGTAAGGCTTCCCCTTCCCAAGGATCCTCAATGGGCCGCAGACAGGGTCACCATCCTGAAAGCGCTTGGAATATTGAATCCTGAAACAGGCAAACCCACAGAACGGCTGGAGATGGTGAGAAGGGTGGATCTCGCACGCCTCACACAGGGATCGTGGGAAAAAGAAAGAAAAAAGTCAATCGCCACCTGTAAGAAATGCCACTCGGGACATTACGCCCGAACACAGCTCGAGATGGCTGATTCCATGATGAGGAAGGCGGATCGACTCCTGGCAGAAGCCATCAACATCGTGGCGAGCCTTTATCGGGATGGAATTCTCAAAAAGCCTGATAATTATCCCTTCGCCTACCCTGACTTTTTCTACTTTATGAGGACGGGGGGAGGAAATCTAAAACAAGCATCACACTTAGAGCAAATCCTTTTCGAGATGTATATGAAGCACCGGATGAGAACTTATCAAGCCTTTTTTCATCTGAACCCCGACTATGCATACTGGTACGGATGGGCTATGATGACAAAAGATCTGGCGGAGATTAGGGAACTGGCCCATATGATGCGGAGTATTAAGTAATGAGAGCCCTGAACCATGTGTTGACAAGGGAGGATACATCGCTTAAATTTTCCTTCAATAGCAGGGAAACATATCCGGGCGCATTCACTCAAAAACAGCCATGAGGTTCGCTTATGCATTTCGTAAAGAAGGCAATTATCTGGGTGGTTATCGGGGGGATATTTTATGCTCTCCTAGGTTTTCACTACATCTATTTCGGAGGGACCACGATCAAAGTCCTCAAGAAAACGAAATTCACTCTTGAAGATACCTTTAACGACCTATCATCAAAGATAATGACCAACAAGAAAATTCTTGCCATTGATGCACTCCGTGAGGCGGGAGTGGCTGATCTTCTTGTTGACATGGGAAGGATGAGCGAAGAGGAAAAGGACAAACTCTTGGCTGAGTACGAAGAAGAGAGCTACTAAACCTCAAAGTCCACCTTTATCTTGAACATCTTTTCGGCAGGCAGATTAAGAATATCACTCACGCCGGTCTCCCGTGCGATCTCTTCCAAGGCGTTTTCAATGACGCCCATATCCCTGGCAATAAAGGTAAACCAGACATTGTAGTCGTGGTTCCGGAGATAGTTGTGGGTCACCCCCGGATGCCGATTCACCGCTTTTACAAATTGATATATCTTATCCTCCGGCACCCTTGCAGCACAGAGCGTGCTCGTAAAATTCAAACGGCTGGAATGAAAATTACCCCCTATCCGACGAATAACCCCCTCCTCCTTGAGCCTCTTTATCCTGTCAATGACCTCCTGTTCTGACAGCCCGAGCCGCTTGCCCAGCTCAAGGTAAGGACGCGGGGCAATAGGGAATTCAGACTGTATCTCGTTCAGTAGATCTCTGTCTGTTTGGTCCATGACGCCGGTTCCATTATCAACGGGGCCGGGATGTTCTTTACCCTACGAAGCCCGAGTTAGTTTGGGCTGATAGATGCACAAGGGTTCCTCTTCCAGGAAATCTCCTGTTGCTTCATAGGCCCTGGCTCTGCAACCGCCGCAGAATCTCAGGTATTCGCATCTACCGCACTTTCCTTTGTAAGCGGAAAAATCCCGGAGTTGATTAAAGATAGGCGATTCCCTCCACGCTTCATCAAAGGAAGACTCCTTTAGATCACCACAATTGAGTTCAAGGTATCCACAAGGCTGTAAAATGCCATCATAAGAAATGAAGCAGAAGGCCGTACCCCCAAGGCAGCCTCGGGTAACCGCATCAAGCCCATAGGTCTCAAAATCCACCCTTTCACCTCTGGCATGGGCCTCCTGCCTGAGAATCCTGTAATAATGAGGAGCACAGGTAGCTTTCAGGTGGAGGGGCACCCTGTCTCTCATGTCATAAAACCAGTGGAGGAGCTTTTCATACTCCATGGCCTCTATCTCCTGGTTCACCATTTCCTTGGCCCGACCCGTTGGCACCAGCAAGAAAAGGTGATGTGCTGCGGCCCCCAGCCGCACCGCCATCTGGAGGATTTCTTCCACATTTTTTGCATTGTGCCTTGTTACAGTGGTGTTGATCTGGAATTCCACACCCCCTGATTTGAGCAATGAGATGCCCTCCATGGCCTTCTCAAAGGCGCCGGGGACCTTTCGAAACCGGTCGTGCTGGTCTGGATCGGCACCATCGAGGGATATGCTCACCCTCTTGATCCCAGAACCCTTTATCTTTTCCACAATGGAACTGGTGAGGAGCGTGCCGTTTGTGGCCAAGACCATCCGGAGTCCAAGAGCGGTACCCTTCTCGGCCAGTTGAAAGACGTCTTCTCTCAACAGTGGCTCTCCTCCAGTCAGGATGACGATAGGGGTCCCAACCCGAAGAATTTCTTCCAGGATCGCCATGCACTTTGCCGTATCCAGCTCACCGGGGTAAGGTCCCCTTTGTGCGGCGGCCCTGCAATGGACGCAATTGAGATTACAGCCTCTGGTGACTTCCCACGCCACGAGGCGTAATTGATTCCCATGTGCTTCCGGTATTTTCATGACACTCACGTCTGTCCCGAAATCCCCCCTCTGCCCCGACCGATTGCTGGATGCCAAGGGCAGACAAGCAGGAGATGTTTTTCCAAACACCGCTCAGGGCTTCAGGAGAAGGGCCGCCTCTTTGGCAAAATAGGTAAGGATCAGATCGGCTCCCGCGCGTTTGATGGAAATAAGCATCTCCATCATCACCCTCTTCCCGTCTATCCATCCTTTCATATCAGCCGCCTTCACCAGGGCATATTCCCCGCTCACATTGTAGGCGGCCAAGGGCAGCAGGGTGATCTCGCGGACCCGGTTGATGATGTCCAGATAGGGGATGGCCGGCTTGACCATAATGATATCTGCGCCCTCTTCCATGTCCAGCTCGGCCTCTTTTAAGGCCTCCAAGGCATTGGCTGGATCCATCTGATAGCCGGCCCTGTCCCCGAATTGAGGGGCGGAGTCTGCAGCCTCTCTGAAAGGCCCGTAAAAGCCGGAGGCATATTTCACCGCATATGAGAGGATTCCAACATCCTGGTAGTGCTCTTTGTCCAGTGCATCCCTGATGGCCGCCACACGTCCATCCATCATGTCAGAGGGAGCAACAATGTCAGCGCCTGCCTTGGCATGGGACACTGCTTGACGCGCCAAAAGCTTTAGGGTGGCATCATTGTCCACCTGGCCCTCTTTGAGCACCCCGCAGTGCCCATGATCCGTATATTCGCAGAGACATACATCGGTTATTACCACCATTTCCGGGACCTCACCCTTGATGGCCGAGACCGCCTGCTGAACCACCCCGTCATCGGCCCAGGACCTGCTTCCCAAAGCGTCCTTGACATCCGGGATGCCAAAAAGGATCACGGCAGGGATACCCAGCGACCAGAGCTCCCTGGTCTCTCCAACGATTGTGTCAACGCTGAACTGATACTGTCCCGGCATGGAAGGTATCTCATCCCTGATCCCCTCCCCATTTTTCACAAACAGCGGGGCAATTAAATCCTTTACGGACAAACTGGTCTCCCGAACCATGTCCCTGATGGTGGGTGTCCTCCTGAGCCTACGTGGCCTTATTATCATCACATGCTTCCTTTCATTTTCTTAGTCCAATCTCCTCATCCGTGAGGTAACATGCCGGGTCTTCGGCCCACACATCCCCGCTCACCGCCTCGGGCCGCACCCGAAAATTTCCAGCACAGATGTCCAGCCATCTGCATTCGGCACAGCGTCCTTTTACATATTTCTTTTTATCTTTCAGCTTTGCCATCAGGGGGTCGGACAGATCGGTCCATATCTCGCTGAAAGGTCTCTCAAGGACATTTCCGAAACTGTAATGGCGCCAGAACTGATCTGCATGCACCGAGCCGTCCCAGCTTACGCAACCGATTCCCCTGCCGGAACTGTTGCCCTCATTCATTTTAAGGAGATCCAGGACCTTTTTTGCCCGGGGATTGTTCTCCCTCAACATGCGCAGGTAAAGGTAAGGGCCGTCCGCATGATTGTCCACGGTCAGCACCTCAACGGAAATCCCTCTGTCGTGGAGCTCCTTGGTCCTGTCTATTATGAGATCGACCACTTTACGGGTCTCCTCATGGTCCAGGTCCTGCTCGATCAACTTTGAACCCCGCCCCGAATAGACCAGATGGTAAAAGCAGACTCGGGGGATATTTTCCTGTTCCAGCAGGTCGAAGATACGGGGGATCTCACTCATGTTCATACGATTGATGGTAAAGCGCAACCCTACCTTCAGCCCAACCTCCCGGCAATGCCTGATACCTGCAACGGAATCCCTAAACGCACCCCTTTTGCCCCTGAAGCGATCATTAACATCCTCAAGACCATCCAGGCTCACGCCTACATAGGAAAGGCCGATCTCTTTGAGTTCCTTTGCCTTGTCGCGGCTGATCAGGGTCCCGTTAGTGGAGATGACGGCTCTCATGCCTCTGTTTACAGCGTGGCGGGCAAGCTCTACAAGATCGGGCCTCACCAGGGGCTCACCACCGGAGAAAAGTACCACGGGGACACCGAATTCGGCCAGGTCGTCAAGAAGGGCCAGGCCCTGCTCGTGGGTGAGCTCTTTTTCCTCGGAATGCGCAACGGCACGGGCATAGCAATGGATGCACTTCAGGTTGCAGGCCCGGGTGACATTCCATACCACTACCGGTTTCTTGTCCTCGGAAAACTGGAGGAGGTGAGAAGGCAGGTCCTCGGAGCGTCTTCCATACCGGAGGGCATCCGAGGGTTCAACGGTGCCGCAATACAGTTTGGATATGCCTATCATAAAAGTTCAATTATTAGGGCAGGGGCATCTTAGCCTTAATAGGGCCTGGTTGAATCCTCCGGGTGATATTCCTGCCGATAATATTTTTTGATAAGATTATTGATGAAGCCCTCCATATTGGATACGGCCTCGGCGTTTATGGTGAAACGATCAATGCCTGAGCGGTCCTTTACGAGGTTGAGCCCGTACTCCAGCCTTTTCACCACCTGAAAGGCCAGAGGGCCCGGCTCCTGTCCCGTCTGCATGGCCTCACTGACAATCTCGTCCACGGCACTCTCGTCAAAGGTTATATTCACATCGAGCTTGTCATTGAGTGCGGCCTCTTCGAGTTTGACCTGCTCATACATCTGCTTGAAATCTTCAAATGCCGTATTGATGTCAGTCATTTTCTTCAGGTAAAGCTCCGCAATGATCTCCACTCTCCTATCATAGATCTCCAGACCCGACTTTCTCCTGAACTCCCCTGCCCTTTCAGCGATGTACGCCTTTATATTATCTATTTCAGCGCCTTTTGCCCGCTCCCATCTTTCAAGGCGATCCTGGTCATCCGGGTTTTCAAGAAGCTTTTGCAACTCCTGCTCAGGTGCGTCGACCAGCTCCGGCGTCACCACGACTTTACTGATTTTAGTAGAGGGCAGCTTCTTTTCAAAGGGGATCAAGACCTTTTCTATGGCGCTGACCAATCCCCGAGCCCCTGTCTTCTCCTCGGCAGCCCTCTCGGCGATCTTCATCAATGCCCCCTCTTCGAATACAATATCGATTCCGTAGGCTGCGAAATCAAGCCTCTTGCTGATAATTATTGGATTATTGGGGTTTTTCAATATTTCTACCAGGTCCTCAATACTCAGCTCATCAAAGACCACCACCACGGGAAGTCGGCCGACGAATTCAGACTCGAAACCAAATTCGATGAGATCCTGTGCGGTCACCTCTTTCAGTATCTCCCAAGGCACCTCTGTTGATCTTACGTCCGCCTCGAAGCCGATCCCCTGTCGCTGGAGCCTTTTCCTTATAATGTCCGCCAGATCGCCAAAAGCCCCGCTCATAATGAAAAGGATATTCTTGGTGTTGACCACCCTCTTTTCTCTCTTTCCGGTCTTTCGGTAGTGCTCGATGGCCTGGATCTGGGAGATAGGATCGTGGGGGACCTTGAGGTCCACGTCCGTCTCTTCCATTGGCTTGAGCAGAGCCCTCTGAACACCTGTTCTTGAGACATCATGCCCGATGATATTCTGGGATGAGGCGATCTTGTCTATCTCATCGATATAAATGATGCCGTTTTCCGCCAGCTCAATATCATCCCCTGCTTCATAAACAAGATCGCGCACCAGGTCCTCCACATCGCCCCCCACATACCCGGTCTCGCTGAACTTGGTGGCGTCGCCCTTGACAAAAGGTACGCCGAGCTTCTGGGCAATCAGCTTGATGATATAGGTCTTGCCTACGCCGGTGGGGCCGATCATCAGAATGTTGTTCTTGATCATTCCCACTCCCAAGGGCTTACTCCTGCCGCCCGTTTGCTTGGAATGTTTTATGCGGTTGAAGTGCGTGCAGATCTTGGTGGCCAGCACAGCTTTGGCATCACTCTGTTTGATCACAAAGCTGTCCAGATACGACTCCAGTTCCTCGGGAAGCATATCGAAGGCCGGGGTGCCTTTAGAGGGGCCGCCCTGACTTGTATCGTCGGTAGCAGCGGCCTCGGGCCTCGGCAGTACAAGAGGGCTGATGATCCTGACGCGACCGCCATACTTTTTGGACAAATAGTCGCTAAGCTCTTTTTCGAGCTCCTTCTGGTTCGGGATCTTCCCACCACCGTTCTTCTCGTCCGAAAACACTCTGTCTTTTTTCATGTTCGGTCATCTCCCTTATTGGGGCTCACACACCGTCAAACTCCATCCAACGGCTTTTGGTTCTTCCGACACTCGTCAGTTATGCCAAACCCCTACCAAAAACACTATATTCATTGGTACTTGCGATTTCAAGCCCTATATGGAGGCGCACGCAATAACACCCCTTCCCCAAAACCGCGGCGACCTTCTCTCGAGCGGGGTTTGAGGGAAAGGTCAAAGGCAAAAAGTGGGACAACACCATATCAAAGCCTCATCAATAGATAGGCCGGGTCATGGGACTCTCATATGGCAGGTCTGCCGTTAGGGAGGCCGCTGCGTGCCTTTTGCGGCCGGCTGAAGGAGAGCCCCATGGCCTGGGCTGAGGAAGGAAATTTATTATGACCTCGATTTGAAGGGCGGAGTTTTCTTGTTAAGTAGTTGAAATAACTGCTATTCAATCGAGGATTGAAATTATTTTGGACACGGATGGAATAACATAGTAAAAAACTCCACAGCCAGTTCCTAACTTTAAAAGGATCAGGCATTGACATCAAATGAACCGGAATGAAAAATGACAAAGCCCAAAATTTAAATAACACCATGGTTGCAAGACTCGAAATCAGGTTAAAACAGGAATTGAAGGATGCCGAAGGGGCTGGAGTCCGGAGAAAAGCTCGAGAATACTTCGGTTTTGACGTCAAAGAGATTCGGGTAATTCGGGTCCTGACCATAGACGCAAACCTAACGCCGGAGCAACTGGAGCTGGTTCGCACAGAAATCTTTACAAATCCTGTGGTGGAAGAGTCCTCCTTCAGTCCTCTTGCAAGGGAATTTGACTGGCTCATCTGGATCGGGTTCCGGCCCGGTGTCAGGGACACGGCGGGAAGCACTGCCACCGAGGCAATGGAGGATCTCCTGGGGGTCAAATTAGCGCCCGGGGAAGCGGTTTACACTTCCAAGCTTTACGAGATCAGAGGAGGCCTTGATGAATTCCAGGTACGCAGGATTGCCGGGGACCTCCTCGCCAACGACATCATCCAGCAATGGAAGATCTACCCGAGGGACCATTGGGACGACCAAGAGGGCATAGGGTTTCCCATTCCAAAAGTAGTGCTTGACCATGAGCCTACCGTTCAAACCATTTCCATCAAAAGCGATGACGAGCTGAGGCGCATATCACGACAACGTAACCTCGCCCTTCAGGATCGTGACATCCCCGTCATAAGAGAATATTTCCTGAGGCAGGAAATCCAGGAGGAAAGAAAGAAGCTCGGCCTTGACCTTCCTACCGATGTGGAACTGGAATACATTTCCCAGGCGCGGAGCGACCACTGCAACCACAATACCTTCAGGGGGCGATTCCGGTACCACGACTTGGCTACCGGCAAAAGGGAAACAGTGGACAACCTTTTCAAGACCTGCATCGAAGCCCCTACACTCAAAATCAAAGAAGAGAAGGACTGGGTAGTCTCCGTACTCTGGGATAATGCCGGGGTGGGGCGGTTTGATGACGGTCACTACTATGTGATCACCGGCGAGACTCACAACAGCCCTTCTAATATGGAGGCGTATGGCGGGGCCATAACCGGCATCGTGGGCATCTACAGAGATCCCATGGGCACGGGAAAGGGCTCAAAGCTTGTAATGGGGATGTACGGCTACTGTGTGGCGCATAGGGATTACAGCGGTGATCTGAAACCCCACCTCCATCCCCGTCGCCTGCTTGACGGCATCGTCGAAGGGGTAAGGGACGGCGGAAACAAAAGCGGCATTCCCACGCCTTACGGGTTGTTGCTGTTTGACGAAAGTTACCTCGGCAAGTGCTTGGTATTTGTCACCGCGCTTGGGATCATGCCTGCCACCATCCAGGGAGAATCATCCCACAGAAAGGTCACCTCCCCTGGGGACCTTATCATCATGTGCGGGGGCAGAGTGGGAAAAGACGGCATACACGGGGTCACCGCCGCTTCCGAGACTTACAGCGAGCATACGCCCGCCGGACACGTGCAGATCGGGGATCCCTATACCCAGAAAAAAATGCATGACTTTCTCCTTGAAGCGAGAGACAAGGGGTTGATCTCTTTTATTACGGACAATGGCGGCGGCGGGCTTTCCTCTTCCATTGGCGAGTCGGCCCGGTTCAGCAACGGCTGCGAGGTGTACCTGGACAGGGTGCCACTCAAATACGAGGGCCTGGACCAGTGGGAGATCTGGGTCTCGGAATCCCAGGAGAGGATGACGGTGGCGGTAAAGCCGGAGCACCTGGAGCATTTCATGGAGCTTTCAGCCAAACACTCGGTGGAAAGCACGGTGATAGGGCAATATAACGATTCAGGGTACCTGAAACTCGATTACAAGGGCAAGACCTGTGCTTACGTCCGTATGGATCTCCTCCAGGCCGACTTTCCCCAGTGGGAATTCGATGCCCAGTGGCTGCCCCCGGAGATGCGAGGGCTGGTGGAGCCGGTCATTGACGAACCGGATGAACACGGCGGACTGCTTTCGAGCCTCCTTTCACGTCCAAATATCTGTGCGAGAAACTGGATAGCAAGGCAGTACGACCACGAGGTACAGGGGGGCAGTGTCATCAAACCCCTGGTTGGGGCTGAGCGCGATGTGCCCACCGACGCGGCGGTTGTGAGACCTATCCTGGAGTCCAACGCGGGAATCGCCGTGTCCCAGGCCCTCAATCCCTCCTATTCAAAAATAGACACTTACCACATGACCGCGGCCACCATAGATGAAGCCATCAGGAAAGCCCTGGCCGTTGGGGGCGATCCTGATCACTTAGCGGGCGTGGACAATTTCTGCTGGCCCACAATAGAGTACCATCCGGAAAGAAATCCTGACGGCAAATTCAAGGCCGCTCAGCTTGTCAGATCGAACTGGGCATTAAGGGACTACTGCCTCGGTTTCGGCATCCCCCTGCTCTCGGGCAAGGACAGCATGTACATAGACGGAAACCTGGAAGGGCCTTACGGTGAAAGGCGCAAAGTTTCCGGGCTGCCCACGCTGCTTTTCACCATTTGCAGCGTTATAAAGGACACCCGCTTGTGCGTCACCATGGATGCCAAGTTCCCGGGAGACCTTGTCTATGTACTGGGGGAGACAAGAAATGAACTGGGGGGGAGCGAATACTACCAGATGATGGGCTCCGTAGGGCTCAATGTCCCCAAGGTGGACGTTGCCGAATTTCTGCCTCTTTACCGGGCGGTTCACAGCGCCATCCAGGAAGGCCTGGTAGCCTCCTGCCATGCCGTGTCCAGGGGAGGCCTCGCGGTCCACTTGGCCCTGGTCGCCATGGCCGGAGGCGTGGGGATGGAGGTGGATCTGTCCCTTGTCCCGACAGCAGGGGAGCTTTCAACAGGCCAGCGCCTGTATTCGGAGTCCTGCGGTAGATTTATCATCACGGTAGCCCCTGAAAACAGAAAGCGTTTTGAAGAGCTTTTTTCTGAATCGAAGGTGGGCTGTGTGGGCAAAGTGACCGAAGCTCCCTCTTTCGTTATACTCGAGGCAGAAGGAAAAACGGTCGTGTACGAAAACATCTTTTCCCTCAAGAAGGCCTGGAAGGGTCCTTTCGGAGAACTGATATAATGAGGGTCAGGGCGATCGTTCTTACTGGGTACGGGCTTAATTGCGACTATGAGACCGATTTCTCCCTGAGGCTGGCTGGGGCGGAAT
Source organism: Deltaproteobacteria bacterium (assembly GCA_029933075.1). GTDB lineage: Bacteria > Desulfobacterota > DSM-4660 > Desulfatiglandales > Desulfatiglandaceae > JAOZOW01. The sequence goes on from JAOZOW010000011.1 coordinate 24,721, forward strand.
CTCACCGAGTCCATATCAACGAACTGATACCGGGGGCCGTAAAGGGACCGGTCAAGACCTTGGAAGAATACCATATACTGGTGTTCGGAGGAGGATTCAGCTGGGCCGATGACCATGGCGCGGGCGTATTGATGGCCTCAAAGCTCAAGCAGCACTTAGGCGATCAGATCGAGCGTTTCATAGAGGATGGGAAGCTGATTATCGGCATTTGTAACGGCTTCCAATGCCTGGTGAACCTGGGCCTTGTTCCTGCTTTCGAAGGCCGTTACCAGGAGCGTCGAGTGGCCCTCACCTATAATGACTCGGGAAATTTTATCGATACATGGGTCAGGCTGAGGATCAATCCCAAGGCCCCTTGCGTGTTCACCCGGGGCATTTCACACCTGGAGCTTCCTGTAAGGCATGGAGAAGGCAAGTTCTATGCGGCTCCCGCCGACATTGACCGCCTGATTGAAAATGACCAAGTAGTCATCCAGTATGCGGATGAGGAGGGAAATGCGGCCCGCGGGAAGTGGCCCCTTAACCCAAACGGTTCACTGGAAGATATTGCCGGTATTTGCGATCCCACGGGACGTATTTTCGGCCTTATGCCCCATCCAGAGGCCTTCAACCATTTCACAAACCATCCGGATTGGACGAGAAAAAGGGAGGAGGCCCTCCGTAGGGGGGAGAAAACAGTGCCCCAGGAGGGCGATGGGATCCAAATCTTCAGAAATGCGGTGGATTACGTAAAGGCCAACTTCGGCAGCCCTTGACATGACTCTATGTTTCCTTTGTTTCCGGTGTTTCAAAAAACATTCCCTGCCCCCCAGCACACACTAACTTAATTGCTTGACATCCCTGTCCAAAATAGGTTCTTGGGCTTTGGTTAAGGAAAATGGGGACCTTTTTCGCAGGGGCGTTGTAGGGGAAAAGACCAAACAGAAAAGGAATAACAATATCATGTCAATAAGGATCATTAGCGGATAAACCGGGCCATGGGAGTCTCTTTCAGCCGGCCGCAACGGAAAAAATACCTCCCAGCTCCCCTGATGCCCCTTTGGTCTTTTCGCTATGTCCGGACAGGCAGAGATGTCGACCTTTCTTGCTAACTCTCCCTCCCCCGCGCTTGGCACTGCCAAGGTTTGTGGCAGATTGCCGTGAGGGAGGCTGCTGCGTGCCTTTTGCGGCCTGCGGAAAGAGAGCCCCATGGGCCGGACAGGTGAGGCAAACTTATAACCAGCAACAGGTAAATCCCGGGAGATCGCTCGCCCATTATGGCTTGACACGATCTTCGAAGGGTAGTAGAAAGCAATTTTTCAGTATCTTTACAGAAGGAGTCACATGATATGGCCTCCAAGAGCAGCAAGACAAAAAGGATTCGACAGAACAAGAAAAAGCCGAACAAGCGCAACCTCAAAGCGGACATGAAACGTATCCAGCGAAACGCTGAGATTCTCAAAGAACTGGCCTCCGGCAACAATGCTTGATAAGGATACAGGGATGTCCGCCCGCTATTTTGGACAGAGGCAAACCCGCCAATCAGGCGGGTTTTTTCTTTACTTGCCAGGACAATTCAACTATAGAGGGATAGCAGAATGAGGCTTCATTCAGCCAATGCACTACCCGGCGGCTGATTGAGCCATCTTGGATTTCCAAAAGAAAGGAGCTGCCATGAAAGAAGTTGTTATTGCTTCCGCATGCAGGACCGCCATCGGCGCCTTCGGCGGTTCTTTGAAGGACTCCAATGCTGCTGTCATCGGCAGCGTGGTGATGAAAGAGGCCATTTCGCGGGCAGGAATCGAGTCAAACATGATAGATGATGTCCGATTCGGTTGCTGCATTGAACCCCCGGATGCCCTGAACGTTGCCAGGGTCAGCGCTCTCATGGCCGGGATACCCGAATATGTGACTGCTGTTACCATCAATCGCGTCTGCATATCGGGCATGGAAGCCGTGCTCTCCGGTATGGCCATGATCCAGGCCGGCATGGCCGAGATCATCCTGGCCGGAGGCGTTGAGCATATGTCGGGGGTCCCCTATGCCGTGCCGGGGGCACGCTGGGGGTGTCGCTTACAGGACTCGGTGTTTGTGGATATTCTTATCCATGCCCTCCACTGCGGGTCTCACTTGATCCCCCACCCCGAGGAGGGACCGGTAAAAGAGGGCATGCCCCTGGAACTCTTCAAGGGAAAACCCTACATCATGGGACATACGGCGGAATTCGTGGCGCAGCTGCACAATATTTCCAGAGAAGAAATGGATGAAATCGCCCTGAGAAGCCACAACAATGTGGAAAGGGCCACCCGGGAAGGGGACTTCAGGGAAGAGATCGTTCCGGTAGAAATCCCGCGGAAAAAGAAGCCCCCGCTCCTCTTTGACAAGGATGAACACTTCCGCCCCGGGCTTACCATGGACCAGCTTGCAAAACTCCCCCCCGCCTTTGTACCGGGAACCGGCAAGGTGACCGCGGGCAATTCCTCCGGCATCAACGACGGAGCCAGCGCCATGGTAATTATGTCTTCCGAAAAGGCCGCTGAGCTTGGAATCCAGCCCATAGCCAAAATAAGGGCGGTGGGACGTGGGGCCTGCCACCCCTCAGTGATGGGCCTGAGCCCTGTTCCCGCGGTCAAGGATCTCCTGCAAAAAAACCCCCACTTCAAGCTGGAGGACTTCGAACTGATAGAGGTGAACGAGGCCTTTGCGGCCCAATACCTGGGTGTGGAGAAGGAACTGGGCCTCAACCGGGAGATCACCAATGTCAATGGTTCAGGGATCGGGCTGGGGCACCCGGTCGGTTCAACAGGGTGTCGTATTATGGTGACGCTGCTCTATGCCATGAAGAAACGGGGCAAGACCCTCGGGCTTGCAACCCTGTGCGGAGGAGGAGGTGTTTCCATGGCCTGTGTGCTGGAAATGGTTTAGGGCAGAAACTTTGCCGTCTTCAGCGGCCTCCCCACACGATACTCCATGTGAAGCCTGATCACAGGCGTAATCTCCCGGATCGCCTCCTCGGTCAATTCAAGATTTTTGAGTTGGTCCCAGGAGGAAGACTGGATGATCCTCAGCGCGTTTATGGACTCAGGGGCCAGTCCGGGAGAGTCGACACGTTCCTCTTCGCACTTCAGGCATCCAATGCCCCCCTTGACACGATTGAAGACCGCCCTTCCCTCTCCTGCATAACGCCTTCCGCATTGGCAACAACAATCCAAATCAATGCTGTAACCGGCAAGGGCCAATGCCCTTCCTTCAAACAGGATCCGGAGGATATCGCCCCTGAACCCCTCATCCAGGGCATGGAGGGAGTTTTTCAGGAGTTCGAATATCCTTTTGTCGACCACGCCGGGAGGAAAGAGGACCTCTGTAAGTTCCGCCATATAGCTGGCCAAGGCCAAGGAATGGTAATCGGAGCGGAGACCTGGAAAGGCGTCAACCAACCGGCAGGAATGGAGAAAAACTAAATCCCCTCTCTTCTTCTGCTCATATTCCATGTCTGATAGGCAAAACAGTTCCAGACAATTGGGGAATCGCCTGCGGCTCCTCCGGGCCCCTTTTGCAACACCCTTTAACAGCCCCCTGTCCGCGGTAAGGTATGACACCATGAGGTCTGATTCCCCAAACTCCCTGATCCTCGTGATGATGGCAGGTGAGATATGGGGCGTCATGGCGCCTCGCTGCCCCTTTCCAGCTCATCTGCCAGCGCACTGAGCGCCGCACATTGAGCCCTCAGTCTCCTGGAGAGATCCTTCCTTGTCTCCATACCCTCTCCCGCATCCTTTCTCTTCATATATCCTGATTCCAGGAGGGCGATAAAGTGGTCGGCGATCTCCTCCGGGCTGTAATTAGTCTTGCCCGGCTTGTACCACTTATAGATCCAGTTGCACATCCCGAGGATTGCATAGGCCTGTAATTTGACATCCACCTTTTTAAAAATCCCCATCCTGATTCCTTCCAGGATAATATCCTCAATGATGCGCGTGTATTTTCTCTTCTCATCACGGATCTTCCGGAAGTCCTTTTTCGGGAGCTGGCTCTCCTCGCTGAAAAAAACAGAGAACATTGAAAGGTCCTTGATGATTATATTGTTGATATGGTTCCGGACAATGCGCCTCAGCTTCTCATCAGGCGACAGATCCATGCCGGAGATTTCATAGGTATCCCTGAAAATATTCTCAAAGGCCTGGGTGTAGATAATGGAAAGGAGTTCGTCCTTGCTCTTTACATAATGATAAAGAGCGGCCTTGCTGATACCCAGCTCTCTTGACAGGTCATCCAGGGTGGCGGAACTATATCCTTTCTTATGAAAAAGCGCTGCGGCAGTATCAATGATTTTTTGCTTTCTTACGCTCCTATCGAGACTCTTGAAGCCGTGCGCACGATCCATATGAGTGCCCCCCATGCCTAAAACATCTTGACAAAGAAAAGGTTTTTGGGTTATTACCAATCGGTCAGTTGTTTTGACTTTCCATTCAGTATCATTCTTTGACTCGAAAGTCAACAGGCGGGGGTAAGTGCAGCGCCGCTGCCGCTCTAAGGATCAACCTTTTGCGGGGCATTTTAGATGGAACCAAAGGGCTTCTCGACCTCCAGTTCAATGCAAGGGCTGAGGCAAAAAAGGCAGGAATGGGAAAGGTCATGCCTTTCCAAGGATGAAGAAGAAAAAAATCCCAGGACCCTCTCGGGGTTGAATGTCAAGCTCCTTTACACCCCGGAGGACACAGCAGGCCTTGACTACCTGAGAGATCTCGGGTTCCCCGGCAAGGAACCATTTGTCCGGGGAGTCTATCCCACCATGTACCGGGGCAGGAAATGGACCATCCGACAACTGGCCGGCTTCGGCCCTCCGGAAGAGACCAACAAGCGATACAAGTTCCTGCTCGATCAGGGGGCCACAGGGATAAACGCCGTATTTGATTACCCTACCCTCAGGGGATACGATTCCACGGATCCCCTGGGCCGGGCAGACGCAGGCCGTGGAGGTGTGGCAATAGACACACTCGAGGACATGGGGATCCTGTTTGACGGCATACCGATAGAAAGCATCAGCTGTTCCCTTGTGACCTCTCACCCCATCTCCAATATCACCGTACAGTCCATGTTTTTTGCCAATGCCCAAGGCCGTGGCATTCCTTTGGAAAGATTGACGGGAACAAGCCAGAACGACTTCTTGATGGAAACCGCCGTAACCGTTTCCATCGAGGTTCTGCCCCCGCAACACTCCTTTAAACTGTGCTGCGATGCCATCGAATACTGCACCAGGCATGTCCCCCGATGGAACCCCGTCAGTTTTGCCGGCTACAACTACCGGGAGGCAGGATGCACCGCCATTCAGGAGGTCGCTTTTGTTATAGCGAACGCTCTTGCCTGTACCGAGGAACTCATTCGGAGGGGACTCGATGTGGACAGCTTTGCCCCCCGGCTGAGCTTTTTCCTCTCCGCACACAACGATTTCTTTGAAGAGATTGCCAAGTATCGGGCCGCAAGAAGGGTCTGGTGCCGAATCATGAAAGAACGTTTCGGCCCGAAAGACCCACGGTCTTTAGCCTTCAGGTTCCATGTGCAGACGGCAGGAGGGGCTTTAACCGCACAGCAGCCTTTGAATAATATTACACGAGCGGCCTATCACGGGCTTGCCGCCGTCCTTGGTGGAGCACAATCCGTCCATATAGACGGATACGACGAAGCGCTCTGCACACCGACCGAACTCTCTGCACTCACCGCTCTCAGGACGAACCAGATATTGCAGCTGGAGACCGGTGTCACGCGAACCATAGATCCTTTAGGGGGCTCGTACTTTATAGAATCCATGACCAATAAGCTTGAGGAAAGAATAGTCTCCCTCCTGGAAGAGATCGATCGGATGGGAGGCATTGTAAAGGCCGTCGAGAACGGCTGGATCCACAAAGAGATCGCAGAGGCCGCCTATGCATACCAGAAGGCCGTTGAATCGGGAGAGATACCGATTGTAGGAATCAACTGTTACAGGACAGAGGATGAGGAATTGCCCGTAGAGATCTTCAAGGTTCCTGAGACCGTTCAAATACAGGAACAGAAGATCAGAAGAATCAAAAAGGAGCGGAGCGCCTTGGAGGCCCAAAAGGCCCTGGATGCCGTTTCCCGCTGCTGCGACCGGGGAGAAAATCTGATGGAGGTGATCGTGGAATCGGTCAAGGCCCATGTCACTCTGGGTGAAATATCCCATACCATCAGGCAGGCATATGGGACATGGAATATGCCGCTGTTCTGATGTGTCCAAGGCAGGGATGTTTTTCGAAACACCGCAATCCGGTGCCGACTGCGCCTCTTTCATGGCTCACCCAGCTTCGTCGCGGTTACGCTCGAGGCGCACGCCGGGTTTGCGGATAAAGACGGCCAAGAGAAATAACAGGGTGGAGGGGAAGCCCCATGAATAGGAAGCACTTGCGGGTTCTGATAGCACGCCTCGGGATGGACGCCCATTGGAGGGGCAGTATAGTGGTTGCCCGCGCCCTTCGGGATGCAGGAATGGAAGTCATATATGTCGGCAATCAAATGCCCGAAAATATTGTTGACACTGCCATCCAGGAAGACGTGGATGTCATCGGGTTGAGCACGCTGTCCGGAAACCACATGATCCTGGCGCCGGAGGTCGTACGAAATTTGAAGATCAAAGGGGCGGAGGATATCATGGTGATCCTCGGGGGCACGGTTCCTCCCGGTGACATCCCCAGGCTGAAAGAGTCGGGCATTGCCGAGGTCTTCGGTCCCGGAACGCCCCTGAAAGAGATAATCAGGTTCATATCCGGCTCCAATTGAGTGCGAGCGCCCCCGATTTCTTGTCACCCCCTTCATAGTTTCTCAAATTGTAAAAGCCTATGTTATATGAAACAGAGGGTTCCCTAATTTGATGGGAGGGATGTTTTTTGAAACGCCCAAATCCCTTGCGCACCGCGCCGTTTTCCCGGATCACTGCTCCGTCGCAATTATGCCCAAGGCCTACAGCACGGGCCGGCATCAAGGGAGACATAACTTACAGGCTTATATCCTGAGCCCTGCCACAGGGATGGGTATATGCCCCCCTCCTCTCCTGCCGATCCCCTAATATTCCGATGAGAAACAAATATCCCTCAACCTGCCCACTTTTCGAAGACCTAAGGCGTTAGCTCAAATCTACGAAGTCATTGTTACCCGCAATTCTCCTTGACATCTCTGCGTTTTTCGATAAAATACCATATAAGATATTTAAGTAACCATATATGGTATAAATTGAATCTCCATGCCGTCCCGCTCAGCGAGCGGGACGGGGAATGCGCTAACCATTTTCATGAACAAGAAGAACCCAGCCCACGCACCAGCGGTCGATCGGGCCCTTGATGTAATAGAGCTTCTGGCGGCCAGTGAAAGGGAACTGTCTCTTTCAGAGATCCTGGCAATGCTTGATATCCCAAGGCAGTCTTTGATCAGGATTCTCAATACCCTATGCGACAGGGGCATAGTGGATAGAGCACAGCAAAGGGGCTACTACCGGCCGGGAATGAAGCTCCTTCATCTGGGGAACTCCATCCAGGACAAAATCAAGCTCCGTTCAGTGGCCCGGCCATACATGCAGGAACTGGCGCAGGAAACGCACAAAACCATTGAGCTCTCAACCCTCGACCGGGATCAACTTGTCCTGATTGAACAGATTGAGGGGACCGAGGGAGTTCGCCTCTACACACGGATCGGGAGCGCATATCCCTATCTTCACGCCGTTGCCGTTGGAAAGATCTATCTTGCCCATATGGACGAGGAGAAAAGACACAAGGTGCTGGAAAAAATAGGCCTCCCGGCTGTCACTGAGTACACCATAGTAGATATGAAAGAACTGGAAGAAGATCTGTCGAGAGTTCGAGAGAATGGTTACGCATTTGAGGATCAGGAATTGAGGAAGGGTGTGCGCAGGGTCGTGGCGCCCATATACGATTACCGAAATGACCTGGCCGGATGCATCGGCATTGCAGCTACAGTGTTCAGCTTTGAATTGAAGGATAGAGAACGATTTGGCCAAATGGTTAAAGAGACGGCAGCCAGAATTTCTTCGGGCATGGGCAAGAAGAAATGAGACAATTCTTTTACCCTTCGAGCATCGCTGTGTTTGGTATAGCGGAAAACACAAGAAACCTGGCCAAGAATATCATCTTCAATTGCCAGAACATGGGTTTTGGAGGTGAAATTTATCCGGTGGGGAGGAAGCCCGGCAGGGTATATGGAAAGGAGATTATAACCGATCCTGGGTCCTTGCCCGATGGAATTGATTTGGCAGTGATCCTGGTTCCAGCTATGGCTGTTGCGAATACACTGGACATTTGCGGGAAAAAGGGGATTCTTCACGCCATCATATCTACAGGAGGATTTCGGGAATTCAGTGAAAATAATCAGGCGGAGAAGGATGTCATTCGTGTAGCCAAACATTATGGCATTCGTTTCATTGGTCCCAACTGTATTGGAGTCCTGTGCAGCAACTCCGGACTCTGTACACCATTTAACCCTCTGCGAACAAAAGGATTCAAGAAAGGATCTGTGAGCCTAATCATCCAGAGCGGCGGGGTGACGACCCAATCTGCCTATTACTTCTCTGAACAACACGTGGGCTTTTCGAAAATTATCAGCGTGGGTAACAAGTTAGACCTGAATGAGACCGATTTCCTTGAATACCTCATGGAGGACAAGGAGACCGAGCAGATCCACATGTATCTGGAAAGCATTGGAAATGGCAAGAAACTGATAAAGCTGGCCAGGAAATCAAAGAAACCAATCATCATTTTCAAGTCTAACGTGAGCAAAACAGCATCGGAAATCGCCTATTCCCACACCGCCGCCCTTTCCAGTAACGACCGTATTGTGGACGGGGCCTTTAGGCAGGCAGGGATTGTCCGGGTCATGGATATCCACGACATGACCGTCGCTGCCAAGGCACTTAACCTCCCTCCACTGAAAGGAAATCAATTGGCTGTCATCTCTCTATCAGGTGGTTATTCTGTAATCCTTGGGGATGCGTGTGAAAAATACGGCTTCAAGTGCCCGGTATTACCAAGGGAACTCTTAGATGAGATCGAAGGCTACCGTCGGGGCCACGTGATCCGGATGTCCAATCCCATGGATTTCGGTGATGTTCACGATATCAAGGCCCTAGTATTTACGCTGGAACAATGCTTGGCATTGGATGACATTGATGGCCTTGTGTTATCGTTCATGTATGAGCCGGACATGACAAGAATATTTGGCCCTGGAGTTGGCAGTCCCGAACAGATACTGAAATTCACAAAAAAGTTATCTGAGAAAAGCAAAAAGCCTATTGCTCTCAGTTTTTTCGCTGAGAGGCGATACATTGAGAAATTTAAAAGGCTAAACACATTTCCTGTATTTAATGATCCTGTAGAAAGCATCCGGGCATTGTGTATGCTACGTGATTACTGGCGAAGAAGAAGTATTTCCGATGTTTCTGAAAGATAACCCGTATATTTGAGGGATCAAACAAGAGCTGGCCGAAAAGAGGAAAGAGATGTCCCGGCCAAACCTCAATAGGCTCTTTGACCCCAGAGCCGCGAATATTTTTCGAATTCTTGATAGCTTTGACAATCAGGCTTTTCATGAGAAAGTAAGTCCAATGGGATCATGTCCTAACGGAAAAACTACCCCGATAAGGCATAGAACTGTTGAAAACATTGGGTTGGCGACCACCATCTCAGTTACCAGGTATGGTGCACTGCTCTCAAAGAGATTGATATCCACAAAGTATTGGAGATTCCCTGCAGCAAAACTTCGGCGAGCTCAGTCGAGTCGCTGCGGGGAATGCGCTCGCTCAGCATTTTCATCTCCGAGAGTAGGCCAGTAGTGATGGATGCCCTGGTATTAGTGCAGGAGCATAAAAACATAAAAACTAAAATTGGAAAGGATAACAGAATGAGGCCCGGAAAACAGCGCTGGGGAAAACCAAGAAATGTGGGCCGCTATATCAAGTCGGGCAAATGGGACGATTACTGGCAGACCAGGATCAGTCATGCGGATGAGAAGGTCTGTCTGATAAGGGGCTACCCCCTTGAAGAAATCATAGAGAATCTCACATATACTGAAACCTTATATTTGACTTTACGGGGGAAGCTTCCCACAGAGGAAGAAACCCGACTCCTCAATGCAGTGCTCTCCTCAATCCCCGATCACCAGTTTATCAGCTCCACTGCGCCGGCAGCCCGCTTTACGGCCTCTGCCTTTCCGGAATCTCCCATACCGGGCATAGCCGCCGGCATCCTGACCATGGGCTCCTACACGGTATCCCCACAGGATTCGGCCGATTTTATCAATGAGTCATATGAGCTGATGATCTCCGGAAACCTTAGCATAGAAGAAGCGGCGACCCGGATCGTAGCCGAATGCCTGAAAGGCAAAAGACGTATCCCCGGGTTTGGTCATCCTACCTACCGAAAGGTGGACCCCCGTTCTGAGGCGCTCAAGAAGGTGGCCAAGGAATGCGGTTTCTGGGGAGAGAGGTGCCGCCTCTATGAGGCTATACACAAGGAGTTTGTGCTCGTCACCGGCAAAGAGATCCCGCTCAACATAGACGGCATGATGGCATGTGTGCTCAATGAAATGGGCTTTGATCCCTTAGAGATGGCCGGCATTGCAGCGGTCTCCTATATGTGCGGCATCATCGCCCATGTGGTGGAGGAGATCAAGGAGGGGGTGCCGCTCCGTGTTATCCCGCCGGAGCACGGCGCTATGTATACAGGGCCGGGTGAACGTCATCTCAAGGACCAAGGTTGAATAGCAGCAGGAGGCCGCATGTACAGAGACATCTTCAAAGAGGAACATCAGATTTTGAGAGACTCTCTCAGGAGATTTGTGACTCAGGAGATTGTCCCCCATGTAGATCAGTGGGAAGAGAAAGGGGCCATCCCCAAAAGTCTTTTCAAAAAAATGGGGGACATGGGATACCTGGGAATCCGCCATCCCAAGGAATATGGCGGATCCGAAGGGGACATATTTATGACGCTGGTTCTTGCCGAGGAGCTGGCCCGCTGCCGGTCTGCCGGAGTTACGGCCGCCGTAACCGTCCATACCGACATGGCTTCACCACATCTGGTCCGTGAAGGGAACGCACAGCAAAAGGAGAAGTACCTTCCAGCCATCATCAGGGGAGAAAAGATATGTGCCATTGCGGTGACCGAGCCTGATGCCGGTTCTGATGTGGCCGGCATCAGGCTGACGGCAAAAAGGGATGGGGATCGCTTTATACTTAACGGCTCCAAGACCTTTATCACCAACGGATATCAGGCCGATGTGCTTTTTGTTGCAGCCAAGACCTCGCCCGAAAAGGGGCACAAGGGCATCTCGATGTTCATTGTAGAAAAGGGCACCCCCGGTTTTTCTGCCAGAAAATTGCAGAAGATGGGATGGCTTGCCTCTGATACGGGGGAACTGACCTTTGAGGATTGCCGAATCCCTGCTGCAAATCTTCTTGGAAAAGAAGGTGAGGGGTTTTATTACATCATGAATAATTTCCAGGATGAGAGGCTGGTCATCTCGGCCATCTGTGTATCCCATTGCCAGCAGGCCATGGAGGATGCAATTGCCTATGCAAAGGAACGGCAGGCCTTTGGCAAACCTCTATCGCAGCATCAGGTTATCCGACACAAGCTCGCCGAGATGGCCATTCAGATTGAGGCAGGTAGACAACTGGTGTATCACACCGCTCGAATGTACAACTGGGGGCTCGACTGGAGGAAGGAGATCTCCATTTGTAAGGCATTCTGTGGAGAACTGGCCAACCGTGTGGCCTATGAGTGTCTCCAGATCCATGGAGGCTTTGGATATATGAAAGAGTATCCCATTGAGAGGATGTACAGGGATGTACGTGTCTGGAGCATCGGAGGAGGCGCCACCGAGGTGATGAAGAATGACATTGCCAACCGTTTGAATATTTGAGGGAGGAAATATGAGACAGAGGGTTGCCATTGTAGGTGCAGGTATGAGCCGGATGGATCTTCCCCGGTATGAACTGGCCGAGGAGCTTGTTGCGGAGGCGTTGACAGAGCTTTTGGAAGACACCCCGGATCTGAATATCAACGATATTGATTGTCATATTGCCTCTTATTTCAGCGACCACTTTGAGCAGCAGCTGGCTATGCACTGGATCATAAACGATTACATAGGCCTCTCATCAAAACCTGTGTTCAGGGTTGAAAACGGAGGGGCTACGCCGCTCGATGCTGTTATTGTCGCCTACTGGGGTATCGTTACCGGGCAGTACGATATCTGCCTGGTAACGGGCTGGGAGAAGATGTCTGAAGTACATACCCCAAAGGTCAACGAATTCATTGCCTTGGCATCGGACAGTGACTTTGATTTTCCTGTGGGAGGTTTCTATAGCGGGTACTATGCAGCCATGGCCGTTCGCCATATGCACCTTTACGGGGAGACGGAAGAGGATCTGGCCCGCATAGCCGTCAAAAACAAAAACAATGCCTTGAAAAATCCCTATGCCCAGTGGGCCTCCCAGTATGGAAAGGAGATTTCGGTTGAAGATGTCATGAATTCCCGTCTGGTCGCCTGGCCTTACAAGACCATGGACTGTGCGCTGATCAGTGATGGAGCAGCGGTCTTGGTCCTCGCAGCGGAGGAAGCCGCCCTTAAGCTCACAGATAAACCTGTGTGGATTACCGGTGTAGGCCTCGGCAGTGACACCATGCGGCCGGGAGACAGGGTGGACAACCCGGTATGGCGGGGACGATTTGCGGAGTGCGAAGAGAGTTACCCGGACATATGGAGTAAGCCCCTTTCACCCTATCCGGAAATGACCAACCTCGCCTCAGTCAGGCTTGCCGCCCGGAAGGCATATGAAATGGCGGGAATCACGGACCCTCTGAAGGAGATCGATCTGATGGAGCTCCTGGGGCCTTATACCGGAATCGAGCTTGCCATGTACGAGGATCTCTATCTCTGTCCCCATGGCAAGGGAAAGGAGCTGATCAGAAACGGAGAAGTGGAGATGGGTGGCTCTCTCCCGGTCAACATCAGCGGTGGAGTCATGGGGCAAGGGCATCCTGTGGGTGCAACTACTATTGCACAAGCATGCGTGGCCTTCTGGGAATTGAGGGAAGAGATCCCGGACAAATTCGGCCACGATGATATGCAGGTGGATGGTGCAAAAACAGCAGTAGTGCAGGGGCACGGCGGGACCGGGGCCGTGGGAGCCGTCTGCGTACTGCAGAGATAACGGAGTAGGGGAATGGAAACAAAGATACTCGAGGAGCGCAAGTACGATCCGAATTGGGAAATCTGGTCGGAGAAAGGGAATCTCAGCCCACTGGGTTATAAGATAGTCAAAGGCCAATCAGGGCATCGCCTGGACCGATTGAGTCAAGCCGAATATTTTATCTCCACTCAGGCCCATGGCACTCTTTATCATCATAGCTGCGGGGGGCTCTCCCAATTCTATCGCGGATTGTTGAAAAAAGAGCTATGGGGGACTTTCTGTCCACAGTGTGGCTTTACTTACATGCCCCCGAGGTCTCATTGCTGGAATCCAGACTGTCGGCTTACCAAATGTGAATGGAAGAGACTGCCCCATGAAGGGGTAGTCCACACATATACTATCATGGGCTTTTCAGCGGCTCCCTTTCTGTCCATGCTCCCTTTCATTCTGGTTTTTGTCCGTATCCGTTCTGCCAACACAACCATTGCAGGTCGCATGAAGGGTATCGACCCTGCTGATATGGCCTGCGACATGCCGGTAGTCTTGGAGTTCATCGATGAACCCAGGGGGAACCCAATGGATTTTTACTTCAGGCCAAAAGAGGGCGTGAAAACTGCCCGGACCTCAAAGGAGGTTGAACGTCTGAGAAAGCAGCTGGAACCCGTTAGGGAATGGGTCAAAAAGAATTTCGGCGGGTAAAGGGGAGAATCCACAATGGAAGGCAGTAGAGACAACTTAGGTTATTACCCTGTTTTTCCCGGAAGGAAATACAGAGACATAAAGATTGGAGATGTGTTTTATGACTCGGTGACGGTAACCGAGGCTCATCTTGTTATGTCATGCGGCTTGTTCAAAGATTTTAATCCGCTTCACTCCAACCAGACATTCGGGGAGGGCTCGAATTTTAAAGGCCGTATCATGCATGGGCCTTTTACCGCAGGGGTTATGGCCGGCCTGATCGGGAATTTTTTTGGCGACGCCATCATCGCCTCCCTTGAGCAGAAGGTCGTCTTCAAGGCCCCTGTCCGGCCGGGAGATACCCTGACCACCCGCTGGAAGGTGCTCAACAAGGAGGACAAGGAGAAATTCAACGGGGGCATTGTTCACCTGGAAGGGGAGTGCAGGAATCAGGATGGTATCACAGTAGCCCTGGGCGAAGCCAAAGCCCTGGTGGGAAACGGAACCTAAATCCTTGGATTGATAAGTTCGGTTATGAACTCGTTTAGACTTGGGCGAGCTCAGTCGATCCGAGTGGGCAAATGTCCTGAATCAATCCACTAAAACGCCTCACCGTATTTGCGAATCGAAACACTAATTGACACCTTTTCAGTGAGGAGGAGAAGATGGAGATCAGAAAAGTGTGCGTTCTCGGCATGGGAACCATGGGGAGCCAGATCGGGGTTGTGTGTGCCCGAGGAGGTTTTGATACCGCCATGGTGGATACCTCCCCGGCACAAGTAGAGCAGGGTCTGAAAAGGATCCGGTCCTTTCTGGAAGGCCAGCTCAAGAAAGGGAAAATGGATCAGGATACGAATGAAAGGATATTGTCCCATATTACCGCGGGTTCGGATCTGGACGAGGCAGTGGCACAGGCAGACCTGATCATTGAGGCCGTATATGAGGATATCGAGATAAAAAAAGAAGTCTTCAGGAGAATGGATGCGGCCAGTCCAAAGGGCGCTATCCTGGCCAGCAATACCTCCACTCTCTGGATAGCGGAGATTGCCGCAGCTACCGGTCGCCCGGACAAGTGTATCGGCACCCATTTCTTGGTCCCGGCGGCCCTTACGCCCCTTGTTGAATTGGTCCGCGGGACCGAAACATCGGATGAGACCCACGATACGGTTATAGATTTCCTCAAAAAATGCGGCAAGGAGACGGTCACCGTTTCGGATTCTCCAGGTTTTGTCCTAAACCGTCTCTATCTGCCGCTGGTCAATGAGGCGTTCTTTGCCCTTGAGACGGGGCTGGCCAGCCCTGAGGAGATAGACAGGATCTGCACTAAGGGATTGGCCTTCCCCCTTGGACCCTTAGCCGCAGCAGATGCCTTCGGCCTGGATATCCTACTGACATGCATGAGAACTCTTCAAAAAGAGCTGGGAGACAAATATCGGCCGGCCCCTCTGCTGGTAAAGCTGGTCAAAGCAGGCCGCCTTGGAAGAAAAACGGGCAGAGGTGTATATAAATACAATTAAGAGTAAGGTGTCACACGGAGGGAAATATTTATGTCAAAACGAGTCGGGATTGTTGGAGCAGGAGTTACGCCTTTTAAGGGGAGGTGGGTTGAGAAGACCTATTATGAACTGGCCCAGATGGCCACCCGCGAGGCGGTAAAAGATGCGGCCATATCCATTCAGGATGTAGATGCAGCATTCTATGGAATCTACAACGACATCTTTGAAAGGACCGCCATCCCCGAGCATGCCATCCACGGGCTCCTTGGCATGCAAAACAAATTCGGCATCCGGATCACCACGGGCGGGGCAACAGGCGCCTATACCCTCTCTGCGGCCCATGCCTATCTCTCTGCCGGCAGGTTCAAGACGGCATTGGTGTTGGGTGTGGAAAAGGCCACGGATTGCTTTGATTTTTCATCCATGTCGGCAACACCTGAAGTCATAAAATCCATTGGATGGTCAGGAGACAGCTTTTTCGAGCAGCCCATCGGCTGGAGCGCCTCTGACAGCTATGCCGAAGTGGTCCTTGCCTATATGGATGAGAACCCCGGAGATCTGAAACCGGAGGTTACCGCCAAAATCTCCTCCCTGTTGAGCGAACAGGTCAAGGGCAATCCGTATGCCCAGAGGCAGTTTGACCAGGTCACCCCCGAAGAGGTAATGAATTCAAGGCTTGTTGTCTATCCATTCAAGGAACTGGAGATCTGTGTCTATACTGAAGGCGCAGCTGCCCTCATCCTTGCTGAGGAAGAAACCGCAAGAGCAATCTCCAGGAATAATGGAACGCCGGTAGTCTGGATAACTGGTGTAGGGGAAGCGAACGAGCACTCCTTTGCAGGGAAAAATCAAAAAGACATGTCTCGCATCATGTCCGATTACTATGCTTCCCATCGTGCATATGAGATGGCAGGGATCGAGGATCCGACAAAATCGATCGATGTTGTGGAACTCCATGATGCCTTTGTGCACCAGTTGGAGATCAGTATGGCGGAGTTCGGCCTGGTGCCCCTGGGCCGGGCCGATTCTCTGATCGATGACGGACTCATGACCCCCGGAGGCAAATACCTGGTGAACCCATGTGGAGGATTGATCTACTGCGGTCATGCGGTAGGCGCCAGCAACATTATGTCGGCCTGGTCGGCCCGCAACGAGTTGATCAAGAGGGGCCTCAAGACAGCACTGGTTCACGGAACCGGAAGTACGGTAGCCCAGTACACTGTCTGCATGGTCCTTGAGCACGAATAGAAAATGTCAGAC
>JAOZOW010000011.1:41443-51411 GCA_029933075.1 Deltaproteobacteria bacterium
AACTATAAACAGAGGAGAACGGATAATGACTACACAACAAGAAAAAGTGATCCCTTCAAAGTATATCCCTGATGTCGGCTCCCATGTTGAGACCATAGAGGGCAATGACTATCTGATAACCAATGATGCCATGTATACTTTCTACCAAAGATCCAAGGGTGAATTCTCCCCCTTTTTTCTTGCCCTCAGGGATGACAAAAGGCTTCTGGGCTGTAAGTGTACAAACTGCGGGCTTGTGAGGGTCCCGCCTTTCCTGACCCACTGCCCGGATTGCAACTTCGCCCCCACAGAACTGATAGAAGTGGATCAGGTGGGGATCATGAACAGCACCCCGCCCATTACCTACTTTGCCACATCCCTGTTCCAGGACATGGCGCCATACGGGCGGGGCCGGGTCATATTTAACGGGGCTGACACGGCCATGAGCGTCAATCTCTACACCACCACAGGAATCCTGGTACCCGGCATCTTCAAGAAAGGAACCGAGGTAAAACTCATTTTCAGGGACGATCGCAAAGGAGAAATGACCGATGTTTTTTGTGTTCCTACTGTAGAACTGAGCAAAGAGCAGATAGAGAGAAAAGGCGTCCAGGAATCGGAGATCAACTGGGAAGCACCTATCGAGCCGAAGTTGCCCCAAGCAGATGATCAAGAGGTGGCCCTTTATAATGAGGCGCTGGAAGGGATCAAATCCATTATCGAAGAGATGAATACCAATGAACGGGCAAGGAAAGACATTGCCGGATGGAAGCGTCATATCCTGGTGAAGACCACGGGAGGACAGTTCGCCATTGTCATCGACGACGGAGACATCAGGCTGGAACAAAGGGAGCCGGCATCTCCCGATTTCGTTATGGTATGTGAAGACCCCCGTACCCTGTTGGATGGTCTGGCATACAGGGGGGCCATTACCGATTCAGTGATAAACAGGAAGCTCTGGATCAGCAAGAACATGGAATTCAATACCATCTTCAAGTTGGACAGAATGGCCCGCTCCGTGGCCCGATCCAAGAAGTCCTGATCCAGCCCCGGAATCAACCTCAAGAAGAGGGGAAAAAGCATGTCATTTTATGGATATATGGGGAAAATTCTCCACGTGGATCTTACCTCGAGGGACCTTGAGGCGAGAGATATCGATCTCAGTGACGCGAAAAATTACATAGGGGGACTGGGGCTGAACGCCCGGCTGATGGAGCAGGTTTACATGGCCGGCACTGATCCCCTCTCTCCCCAAAACCCCCTGATCTTAGGGACAGGACCGCTGGTGGGAACCGGGGCCCCCGGGGCCGCCAAAATAATAGCCACCACGCGTTTCCCCCTGAATGGCACCATTTCGGAATCAGTGGGTTCCATGCGTTTTGCGCGAAATATGAAAGGGACCGGATTCGACCACGTGATCATCACAGGAAAGGCCAAAAGTCCTGTGGTCTTGGTGCTCGGCCACGATCAGGTCTCCTTGACCGAGGCGGGGGATTTATGGGGGCTCGACATCTTCGAGGCCACTGAGGCCCTCAAAAGGTCCCATGGCGGGGCAAAAGTCAGTGTCATCGCCATCGGCCCGGCAGGGGAGAACAGGGTGGCGTTCTCCTTAGCCCTCGTGGACAAGGCCTCCACGCTCGGGCGCGGAGGTCTCGGCGCCCTGATGGGCTCAAAAAACCTCAAGGCCATAGTAGCCCTGGGCCGCGCCCGACCACGGGTGTACGACCCGGAGGAACTCAAAAACCTGCTCGGAGGAATCCGGGAGCGACTCAAGCGATTCCAGAATCACGCGCGGGTCCTGGAGCTGGGCATCATGGAAAACTGGGCCAACTACATAAAGCAATTGTCGGCCCGGAAAAACTTCACCCAGGTCTTTCCCCCGGACAGGGCTACAGAGCTCTACGGACCCGATGTATACCGCAGCCTAAAGATAAAGAGATTCGGCTGCCCTTCCTGCTTCACACCGGACAAGGACATGCTGGAAGTGCCGGAGGGACCTTTCAGAGGATTCAGGACCACCACAACTTCCTATTTCAACAGCTATTCCATCGGCCACCTCTTTGACCTCAATACCACGTCGGACATAACGGCCGCTTTGCGCATGACAGACGCCCTTGATCGACTGGGCCTGGACATGCTCACCTTTGGAACCATGCTGGACTTTCTTGTAACGGAATACGAGGAGGGCAACCTGGATCCGGCCCGGTTTGATCTCCCTTTGAACCGGGATATGAATACCCTGGAGGCCTGGGCCGCCGCCCTATCCCGCAGAAAAGGCACGGCCGGCGATATCCTCTCTGGAGGATGGCGTTCGCTTCTGGAATACCTGGGGGAAGGATATCGGCAGCGTGCGCCTATCATCAAGGACTGTGACATCATGTGGGATCCCCGGCCTGTAGGTCTTGGGACCATGGAATTCGAGCAGATTGTATCGCTGAAAGGCCCCCGGTCTGCAAGCGGGGGCTCTCCCACATACATCCCGGGGCAGCCAGAGGAAAATCTTGCCCTGTTCCGGCGGCACCTGAACCGGATGGGAGCTGATGAAAACGCCATTGACCGAATCATGGACTCTCCCTTGGGGTTCAATGTCGCCCGGATGACCCGCTATTCAGAAGATTGGTACACAATACTCAGCAGCCTGGGGGTCTGCAACCGCCACTTCAACAACCGCTTCTACAGCCTTTCCCTCTGCCAGAGATTGTTTACGGCGATTACAGGTTTTGATGTTGACCAAGAACACTTGAGAGAATCCGCGGTCCGGACGTGGGATACCCTGAAGAGGCTCAACACCAAGGAAGGTTTCGGTCCGGATGACGACAAGCCGCCGGAGATCTGGTTCAGGCCCATGAAGGGGCCAAGCGGCGAGCCCCTTATCCTCAGGGATTATTTCGGGAAAAAAGAACTCACCCGCAATGATATTGCCGGCCTAATCCGTGACTATTATGCCGAGAGGGGGTGGGACGAGACTCCACCGGATCTCACCCGCTCATGAAACATTTAAGGACAAAATCATACTTGAGAGAATCACCAGTGGATAGGCCGGGCCATGGGGCTCTCTTTCAGCCGGCCGCAATGAAAAAAATGCCTCCAAGCTTCTCTCACCGCCACCTTGGTCCTTTCGCTACGTCCGGACAGGCAGAGATGTCGACCTTTTTTGCTAACTCTCCCTCCCGGGGCTTGGCACTGCCAAGGTTTTATGGCTGATCTGCCGTGAGGGAGGCTGCGGGGTGCCTTTTGCGGCCCATGAAAGAGAGCCCCATGGCCCGGCCTAAGGAGTGAAAATTTATAACCCCGATTTGATGGACAGAGGGTTTTCTCGGTAAAGTTTAGTGGTTAAGGTCAAATGCAGGATTAATTCTATATTGGAGGAAAAGATGGCCATAAAGACAGCAGATGAATATCGTGAGCGCGTTGCAAAATTAACCCCCAGACTCTTCATGGGAGGTAAGAGGATCGAAAGATTGACCGAGCATCCGGTCACCAAAGGTGTGATTGAGGCCACGGCCCGCGTCTACGAGCTCACAATGGATCCTCAATACGCGGACATCATGACCGCAAGGTCGCATCTTACAGGGCAAAAGATCAGCCGCGCCCTTCACATCCATCAGGACAACCAGGATATTGAAAAACGCCTCCAGATGGCGCGTTTGAGCAGCCAAAAGCTGGGCACCTGCAACTACCGTTGCCCCGGGAATGAAATGTTGCCTGCACTGGCAGCCACCACCTGGGAAATAGACCAGGATAAGGGCACGGAGTACCACCAGAGATTCAATGAATACCTGAAATACGCCCAGGAAAATGACCTGGTCGTCAGCGGCTCCGTTACCGACACAAAAGGGGACAGGAGCAAAAGACCCCTTGACCAGGATCCTGATTCCTACGTCCATGTAGTGGAAAAAAGGTCTGACGGGGTCATCGTAAACGGAGCTAAACAGCACGCCACCGGGGCCTATGCGGCCGATGAGACCCTGGTCCTCCCGGGCCTTTCCTGCCGCGAGGGCGAAGAAGATTATGCCCTTGCCTTTGTGATCCCCAACGGCACGGAGGGCATGACCTACGTGGCCCAGTACAATCCCTTCAGCGTGGAGAGGGAGTTTGCGGAAGACATACGTTTGATCGGAAATCCCCTCTACGGCCAGAGGGAAACCTGCCTGATCGTCTTTGATCACGTGTTCGTCCCATGGGAAAGGGTCTTCATGTGCGGCGAGATTGAGTATACGCAGAGGTTCATCACGAGATTTGCCAAAACGCATCGCATGAACTGCGGTGGGGCGTGCAAGGTGGGGTTCATGGATCTGATCATTGGGGCGGCCCAGCTCATCGCCGAGTATCATGGGCTTTCCAGGGTCTCTCACATTGTCCAGAAGATAACCCGCATGATCCAGCTCAACAATACCTCCCTTGCCTGCGCCATTGCCGCCGCCCATATGGGCAGGGAAGAACCGCCCGGATCGGGCGTGTTCATGCCGGATGAGGCAATGAGCAACATAGCCAAGCTGAATACAAACGACGGATTCTGGGAAGTAATGGCCCTGGCAGGCGACATCGCAGGCGGCATTGCAGTAACCATGCCCAGTGAAAAGGAACTGGAAAATCCTGAAATAAAAGAATATGTGGCTAAATATCTCCGGTCAAAGGCGCCGGCTGAAAAGCGCATGCGGATGATGAGGTTCCTGCAGAACTGGGTTGCCGGGCTTCATGGTGTGGGCACCTATCAGGGCTCGGGTCCCAGTCAGAATCAGATGATGGTGCTTTACCGAATAGCTGATCTGGAACAAATGAAAAAGATGGCTGAAGAACTGGCAACCTCCTACGGCGCCTAAGCCGAGGGGTGGCCAATCTTCTCCCGGTAGTCAAGGATAAACTCCGCGGTCATTCGGGCGATCGTACCGACCACTTTGGGGCACTCCGTGTAACCGCCCGCTTTGATGAATGCCTCGTACTGTTCGGGATCGGCAAGGTTATAAAATCTCCCCAGCCTTGCCGTTTGGAGCTCCGTGCAGTTCGTGGTTCCGAATTCCTTTTCAATGATCCTTGCCAGCCTGAACCCGGAAGCCAGGGAGTCCCGGAGGGCATCCGGGTCTTCAAAGTCAGCTTTTGCGGTAGCCATGCCCACGGCCAGGAGACCGGCCAGAAACGCCCCGCACGTTTCCCCCCTCAAGGCAACCCCTGCTGCCAGGGGGGTGGAGGCCTTCAGGGTCGCATCGCCTCCCAACCCCAGATGCTCTTGCAGCGGTTTCAATACACACCTCGAACATCCATGAAAGAGTTTTTCATAATCATGGGCCTCCCTCTCAATTCTATCCAGCAGTTCTTCCCTGGAGTATTTCTTCTCCGGCATGACATATGCTCCTTTCTATCTGCCCCAATAGCCAGTATAACCAGCACCCGGTCGCAGGCAGGGATACTTTTCTCCCCTACCACGATGGTGAGTCAGAAAGCACAGGGCCTAAGCAGAATCCGTGGATTATGGAAACGGCAACTCCCCGAGGGCCATTCGCACCAGCTGGGTTATGAAAATCGGTTTCAAGCCCTGTTCCGCGGCCGGCTTTGCAAGGGTGCCCATGCACAGAGGACAGAGAAAAACCATGGCTTCGGCCCCGGCAGTCACTGCATCCTGAACGTTTTCCGCCATCATGGGCTTGATCCTATCGGGGTAGATGCGGGAAAAGAGGCCCCCGCAGCATCGTGCCGAGTCCCGGTCGTACTTCCTTGCCACCCTCTCCACACCTATCCGCTCGAACATGTCGTCGAGGACGGTTTCAATCTCCGGTGAATATCTCGAGGCACAGGGCCTCTGATAAGCTATCTTCCTGCCAAGAGGCTCGATCGCGTCAGCGTGCTCTCTCAAGTAATCCCGCATATACTCGATGAGATGAGTCACCTTGAAAGGGACCTCAATGCCATATTCCGGCATCTTGGACATCATGGCATGGCAATCCGCGTGGAGGAATACGATCTCTTCAGCGCCGATAGAGGCAAGCGCATCCACAAAGCGCTTGGCATTGGCCTCAAGAGGGCTGTCCATGCCGATATGGACGTAGCCCAGGTAGCAAAAATAATCCCCGCCCTTAACAACCGTCATTCCCTCAAACATCCCGCCACCCACGGCGTCGGCAGGGAGGAAAGGGTCCATGACACAGAGGGAAAGCACGGGTTTCGAGGGATCGCCCTTTGTCAGTGCGGAAGGCGCGGTCACACCCGCATCCATGAATTTCCGCATCTTTTCCGGGATGGGCAGAGATCCATGGACCTCCTGGAGACGATTGATAAGGTCGAAAGGATTGGCCCCTGTAGGGCAGTACTCGTTACACGCGCAGCAGGTGACACATTGTTTCAGGATTTCAGCCGGCTTCCCCTCCATAAGCTCTTTTATCTGCGTGATCGCCTTCTCTTCATCATAGTCCACATACTGGCAGCGAACCAGGCACTCGCCGCACAGCTCGCATTTTTCTTCATACCACATATCCCCGCCTCCTCTGAAAGTTTCAAGCCGCTAAGCAAATATTGTGACACATTCCTGTCCAAGATCCATTAAGACCTCCCCGGGCCTATACATAAGGGTAGTAGCTCTGCACCACATCCAGGCGGCCCAGTTGACCCCCGCCAAGCCACAGCTGAATGATCTTGCTGTCTCTCAGGTATTTCTCCACATGATACTCCCGCACGTACCCATAGGATCCCATGAGCTCCATGGCCCTGTTGCATACCATCTCGGTGACATCGCAGGCATAGACCTTTGTAGCGCTGGCCTTGGCCAGCAGGAAATCATCACCCGGGTTGCCATACTTCTTGCGGTTGTTGAACATGGCCGCCACGGAAAGATAAAAGGCCCTGGCGGACTCTATGCCGACGGCCATATCGGCAATCATGGCCGCCTGTAGGGAATGATTCCGGACAGGTTTTCCGCCGTAAGCCCTGTTTGCAGTATACTCTATAATAATCTCCAGGACGGCCTGGGCATTGCCCAGAGTCATGGGGGCACTCGTGAGCCGGCCCCAACTGATGTTGTTCCTGAACAGTTTCCAATCAAGGCCCGCTTCCCCGGCGCGGTATTCCTTGGGCACCCGCACATTGTCGAAGTAAATGGCGGCATTGACGTCCGTGATCCTCATGCCCATCTTATCTTCCGGTTTGCCAAATGAGAGCCCGGGGGTGTCCTTGGGCACATAGATGAGCGCCACGCCCTCCTCCTTCAATTCAGGGTCAGTCGTACATACGACACAATAGAGGTCGGCAATGCTTGCACCGCTGGGCCACATTTTCTCACCGTTGATGACCCATTCATCCCCTTCCAGCTTGGCCCTTGTGCGGATCGTAAGACCATGCTCCGCCGCATCCTCGATATTGCAGCCACCGGCAGGCTCGGTGATTGCCAAACAGCCGCACCGAGGAGTGTCTTCACAGAACATGGGGGTGAATTTGTCCATAACCACCGTGTTCCGGGCCCCTATGGCCGCTGCCATGCACCACGGTATGATGAGGGCGTGAAGGGAAAGCCCACTGTCTCCACGGGCTATCTCTTCGGATATGGCGCAGATAGTGGGAGCCGACCTTATGCCGAGGCCACCGTAGCGAGGAGAAAAGCCTCTCTTTTGAACGCCGAGCTTGACAAGCCCCTCATAGGCTTTTTTAAAGGCGGCATAATCCTCGTCCAGTTGCATGCGGACAGGCATGACCTCCTTGTCGATATACTTCCGAATTGTGGTCAAAAATGCCAGTTCCTCTTCTGACGTGATAAAGTCCCCATACCTTTTCATCGAACTTCCCTCCTTTCCCTAATGAACCTTTGCAAGACATATGCAAAGGTTATACATGGAATCATCGGACCAGGGTCGCAGGATATAGAAGACCCTTGACATATACTCTCAAAAATAGAATTAATATGCAAATAATTTATACGCATATTTTATGCATGTTAATCTCTTAATACCCAAAACCAGAGCTGATCATATGAAAAACCTCCCCCCATCCGGCCCTGGGACGAGACCAAGTGCTGGATGGGTAAACATGAGAGGTCGAGAGAGCCATGCTTTTTAAAGATTGTCTCTGTTTCCAGGTGGGAAGAGTGGCCCGCAAGATGGCACGGGTAACCCGGAAGAAGGTTGCCTCTTACGGATTGACAACCACCCAGTTCTTCCTGCTCACAGCCCTGTACGAAGAAGATGGAATTCCTATCACCGCCCTTGCCCAAAAGGTGGCCCTTGACAAGGCAACGCTCACCGGGCTGCTCGATAGGCTGGAAAGAGACGGCTTAATTCGGCGTGAATCCAATCCGGAGGACCGCAGGACCATAAAGATTCATCTCACGGCAAAGGCAGAAGGGTTAAGAGATGAGTTGACAGATCTCTATCACCAGAATAACGAGATCTTTCTGTCTCAGCTCTCCGGTGAAGAAAGACGAGTCTTCGAGCAGGTGGTCGAAAAGTTGGAAGCCGCTGACTTCGAGATTGATTGAAGGAAAATGGAGCGTGGTGCGAGAAAACAGTGAGATGAAATATTTTCTGGAGCCTAAAAGCGTAGCCATTATTGGGATCAGCCGCAGGAGCGGCCCCGGCTCATATAACCTGATGGAAAACATGATCCAATACGGATATGAGGGCGAAATCTTCCCTATTAACCCCAAGGCTAATGAAATCCTGGGGGCGAAAGCATACCCCAGTGTCAATGACGTGGGTCGGAAGATAGATCTTGCCATTATCACCCTGCCCCGGGACTTGGTGGTCAAAAGCGTTAAAGAATGCATAGGAGCTGGAATCAAGGCCATTATCGTCGTAACCCAGGGATTTGGAGATGCTGACGCTCAGGGACGGGCATTTCAAAACGAGATGGTGGCTGCTGCCAGGCGCAATGGCGTGAGAATATTGGGGCCAAATACGTTGGGGGTTGTGAACAACTTCAACAGGTTTACCACTTCTTTTATGCCCTTGAACCGGGAAAAAGCCCCTGTGGGTTTGATCTGCCAGTCAGGCATTTTTTTTGTGGGTGCTGCGGTCTTTAGCGGCCTGATAGGGAAAGGCATAGATATCGGCAATGGATGCGACCTCGGTTTTTACGAGGCCCTCGAATACTTGGGAGAGGACCCTGAGACCAAAATCATTGCCATCCATATGGAGGCTCTGGAACACACTGAACCGTTTCTCTCCCTTGCCAGCAGGATTGTTAGAAAGAAAGCAATAGTCGTACTTAAGACAGGAAAAAGTAAAACCGGAGCCAGGGCCGCCGCTTCCCATACCGGCGCCATGGCAGGACATTATGAGATATATAGGGCCGCCATGAAACAGGCAGGCCTCCTGGTCCTTGATGAAGATGGGCAGATGAACGATGCGGTCAAGACCCTGCTCTACCAGCCGCCCTTGAAAGGCGACAGAATAGCCGTCATCACGGTCACCGGGGCTGGGGGAATTATGGCCATTGACGCACTGGAGCAGCATGGACTTGAAATGGCTGCCCTTTCCGAGAGCACCATTCGTACCCTTGCTGATCTATCTCCTGAATGGCTGCCGATCGGCAACCCATTGGATATCTGGCCCGCAGTAATGAAACATGGCCTGAAAAATGTTTATCAAACAGTCCTTGAGGCGGTCTCGGAAGATCCCAATGTTGACGGCATTCTGTGCATGTGCATTGCCCCTAACCTCCCTGATTTCGATTTTCTTGATGTCTCCCATGCCTTAAACCAAGTAGTCCCTGGGAAAAAGGAAAAGCCTGTGGCGGTCTGGCTGTATGGTCCCAATGTTGAAGAGATCGCTAAAAGATTTGAGAAAAAAAAGAACATTATAGTCCATCAAACAATCGAAAAAGCGGCATGGTCTTTGTCGCTCTTGAGAAAA
Organism: Deltaproteobacteria bacterium; assembly: GCA_029933075.1. GTDB lineage: Bacteria > Desulfobacterota > DSM-4660 > Desulfatiglandales > Desulfatiglandaceae > JAOZOW01. Next base: position 51,256 of record JAOZOW010000011.1, read on the forward strand.
CGCCAACTATTTCTTGAAAAAGCTCAGGTGCAATGATGCAATACTGCATGAATCCTGAAGATTATGGAGGACCTAATGGAAATCATAAAAAAGGCCCTGGAGCAAGGGCGGGCCATTCTGTCGGAGTATGAATCAAAGGAGGTCCTGAAAGCATAC
>JAOZOW010000053.1 GCA_029933075.1 Deltaproteobacteria bacterium
ACCGCCGCCATTTTCCGCTATGCGAGGAGAGCGAGGACGTTCCTAAAGAAATAAGCCAGACATCCGGCATGAACCCGATTCTGTTTTAGAATTACTCGATCAACCAATGCAACCACCACAACGTATTATGGTATCAATCTCAACGGTCCTAAAAATGCCGGGATTAAGGAAGCGTGTGCATCTCTATTGGCCGTCTCTTAAGAGGTGGATATTGCCCAGGTGAACGTTTTTGAGGCCCATCTTTTCGGCCGCCTCCTTGCACCGCAGTGCATGCCCTCGGGATGTGGTGGGAAGGTCCTGAAGATAGAATTGGGGATAAAAAGCAAGGAGGCTGTAAGGGATCTCCGGGTTTAGGCTCGCAATGTAACGCGCTATCTGGCCAACTTCCATTTCATCTATATAACCGGGGACCAGCAGAGTGCTGGCGATGAGAAAAGGGGGCTCAGGTCTTTTCCGGCTGAGCCCGGACAGGGCCTTGAAATTATTCAGCGTCTGTTTATTTGTCACGCCGCAAAGGGCGTAATGAAGCCCTTCATCCCATGCCTTGAGATCGAACTTGATGCATCCCCCGGACTCGAAGGACAATCGGGCCATCATGTTGAGGTAAGGCTCCTGTGCGGCCCCATTGGTTTCCCAGCAGATCCTTAAAATCCGTCCCTCTCCCCTGGCCCTTTCAAGGGCGAGCCTTGAGGCCTTGATGGCATGAAGAATCTGGGGCGTGGGGTCCCCACCGAAATAGCAGATGCAGGTAGTCTTCTCGTCAGCCGCGGCAGCCAGCTCTTTTGCCGGGATCCGATGGGCCGCCGTCCGTGTCTGTTCCTTGAAATGATAGTTCTGGCAATAAAGGCAGTTGAAAGAACAGGCATGGTAGAAAACGGCAAGATTTCTGTACCCGTATTCAGGCCCGTCTGAAACGGCGTATCCGGGATAGCCGCATCCGGTTCCTGCGGGGCAGACAAAATCAGCGACACAATTGGTGGGCAGCGGATCATAGTAGTAATAAAGGTTTCCCTCATGTGGACGGCCCCCTCGGATCTTCCCGCCCTCCACCATACGGAGCCCACAAAATCCCGCGCCTCGCTCCGGAATCATGCAGCCATGGACGCAAAAGGAACAGGGGATGCCTTTTTCCGAGCGCGGCGGATCTGTGGGAAGCCCATAGGCCCTTCGGCTGCGGTCATGGACCCTCTTTATCTGGGGCCAAACGGCATCAAAATGATGCCTGATACAATCTCCACAGAACCCTATGGTATCCGAGATGGTCCCGCTGCTCTTACCGCAATGCTTACATTTTCCCATGCTTGTTTCCCCATACTTCCCCTATTCACTCATTTTAACCTTTTCCCCCGTCCATTACAAAAAGACCTTTCAAAACACCCTCCCGCCCTGACAGTAAGAGTCGTTCTCTTATGATAGGCTTTCCCCGGCGAAATGCCCGGAATTTCTGCTGCCAAAGAGTGTGCGAAGAGTCCATTGGTCTTGAGAAACAAGCAAAGTGCTTGACATGAATGGCTAAAAATCTGTAGCTTACTGAGTTTGTGTGTGAGGTATACGGTGATGAGATTCTGGCGGTTGCCACTGGATGCAAAAAAGTACTCGATCCCGGTAGGGGAGCTTCACATCATCGACGACCGTTGTAAGGGTTGTGGGTATTGCATCGAGTTCTGTCCCAATGGCGTCCTGGTCCTTTCCAAAAAATTTAACGTAAAGGGATATCATCCGCCCGAGCCGCTGCCGGGAAAAGAGATGGAGTGCGTGAATTGCAATCTCTGCCAGGTGATCTGCCCGGAATTCGCCATCTACAGCACATTGAAGTTCTCCAAAGAACTGAGCGAAGAGGACATAGAGAGGTACAACGAGCTTGTAAGACAGCGCAGGAAGGATTTTCATGAATAATGGGGCTGTACTGACAGGAGAACATTTCCTGAACGGGGATGTGGCATGCGCGGAAGGGGCCTTGGCCGCAGGATGCAATTTCTTCGCAGGCTACCCCATCACACCGGCAACCGAGGTGGCGGAGCGCATGTCCAGGCGGCTGCCCAAAACCGGCGGCATCTACATTCAGATGGAAGATGAAATCGCTTCCATGGCCGCCATCCTGGGGGCCTCATGGGGCGGGGCCAAAGCCATGACCTCGACCTCCGGCCCGGGATTTTCCCTGATGATGGAAAATATCGGCCTGGGCATGATGACCGAGACCCCCTGTGTGCTGGTAAACATCATGCGGGCCGGACCTTCAACCGGCCTCCCTACCCTTGTCGGCCAGGCCGATGTCATGCAGGCACGCTGGGGCTCCCACGGTGACTACGGAGTAATCGCCATTTCCCCCGCCTCTGTCCAGGAGATGTTCGATCTCACCATCGAGGCCTTCAACCTCTCAGAGCAATACCGCCAGCCGGTCTTCATCCTCTCGGATGAGGTAGTGGGACACATGTATGAAAAGCTGGTGATCCCTCCTGCCGAACGCATCCACCGGATAGAGAGACGAAAACCTGAAAAAAGGCCGGACGAATATGTACCCTTCATGGGAGAGGAGGATCTTGTTCCTCCCATGGCGTGTGCCGGTGAAGGCTACAGGGTCCATGTCACCGGCCTGACCCATGATGAGATGGGTTATCCCCACATGTTTCACACCACCCAGGAAAGACTCGTACGTCGCCTTGTGGACAAGATCAGGCTCAACGCCGACAAGATCATCAGGCTGGAATCAGATTTCATGGAAGATGCCAAGGTCGTGGTGATCGCCTATGGCTGCGTCTCACGCAGTGCGCGGGAGGCCGTGGAAAGGGCGAGGAGCAAAGGTCTCAAGGTAGGGATGTTGCGTCTGATAACCGTATGGCCCTTTCCCACCAAGAAACTGCGGGAGCTGGCAGGACGGGTTGAGACCTTCATCATACCTGAGATCAATTACGGTCAGGTGGCCTACGAGGTGGAACGCTGCGCCGGGGACCGAGCAGAGATAGTGCAGGTAGGAATAATGGGGGGGACCGTTCATTCCCCGGAAGACATCTACGACGTAATCGAGGAGTTTGCCCAATGATAAGGCGTGTGCCACCCACGGAGCCCTTTGAGGTCGAGCGCCACCTTTCCAAGAATGAAGCCCTTCACGGAATCCATCCTGACGACACTTACCTCAAGCCAGGGCGGATACCGCACATCTGGTGCCCCGGGTGCGGGCTCGGCGTGGTGCTCAACGCCTATATCCAGGCCCTGAAAGCCCGGGAGATCCCCCAGGACAGGGCATCGGTGATCTCGGGGATCGGTTGCACGGGACGTGCCGCCGGCTACCTCAACATGGATACCTACCATACCACCCACGGCAGGGCCATCCCCTTTGCAACGGGACTCTCCCTGATCCGCCCGGAACTCTCAGTAACAGTCTTGAGCGGTGACGGCGACCTGTTCGCCATAGGAGGAAATCATCTGATCCACGCTGCGCGGCGAAACGTCAACGTGAAGGTGATATGCGTCAACAACTTCAATTACGGGATGACGGGCGGCCAGTCAGCGCCCACCACGCCCCTTGAGGCCCGCACATCCACTACGCCTTACGGAAACGTGGAGCATCCCTTCAACCTGGTCTCGTTGGCCGCCGCATCAGGTGCGGTGTATGTCGCCAGATGGACCGCGTTCCATGCGCGCTTCCTGGTGGAATCCATATCGGAGGCCTTCATGAAGCCGGGCTTTACATTTATTGAAGTCATAACGCCCTGTCCGACAGGGTACAACCGGCCGAACAAGCTTGGGGCAGGGCTGGATATGATGAAACTTTTCCGTGAAAAGAGCGAAATCCACCACGGCCTCGATCCAAACGAAGCTGAGCTGGACCTGAAACGGCGGATCGTGGTGGGAAAATTCGTGGACTTGGAAAAGCCCACATTCGCGGACGGCTATGAAAAGTTGATGAACGGAGACCCGAAACGGGCATGACGGACAAGAGAGGCGAAAAACAGGAAATACGGGTAGCCGGATTCGGCGGGCAGGGCATTGTGCTCGCGGGCAATATCATAGGAAAGGCCGCCGCCCTCTACGACAACCTCAATGCGGTCTTTACCCAGAGCTACGGACCGGAGGCACGGGGAGGATCATGCTGCGCTGACGTGGTGATCTCCTCCGGGACCATTCACTATCCCAGGGTCACCACTCCGCACATCCTGGTCCTTATGAGCGAGGATGCCAAAAACACCTACCTGGGTTCCATAACAGGTTCGTGCCGGATATTGATAGACGAAGACCTCGTCAATCTCCAGGATCTCCCGGAAGGGTCGGACCTCTACAAGATACCTTCCACCAGGATTGCCGAAAAATTGGGCCGAAAAATAGTTGCCAATATCGTGATGCTGGGATTTATCGCCTCGGTCACAGACCTGATCAGCTACGATTCGATGAAAAAGGCCATTCTGGCCAGTATCCCCAAGGGCACGGAAGAGCTTAATCTGGAGGCCTTTGAGCAGGGCTATCAATACGGGAAAACACATTATGCCTCAACGGGATGACCCGCCTCCTTTTCCACCGACCTGGAACTGCGGGCCATATCCTTGCAAGAGGGGATTGAAAGGTGCCTCCCAAACATAGAAAAATTGCTACAACAACTCCAGGGAAGGATCCCAGAATCGGGGTCTTCGTCTGCCATTGCGGCCTGAACATAGGCGGCACCGTTGACGTGGACAAAGTGGCCGAATATGCCGCCAGCCTTCCGGGCGTGGTGTTCTCGGCAGCCAACCTGTACACCTGCTCCCAGCCGGGACAGGAGGAAATCAAAAAGGCCATCGTGGAACAGGGATTGAACCGGGTGGTTGTGGCCTCCTGCTCTCCCCGGCTCCATGAGCCCACATTCAGGAAGGCCTGTGCAGAGGCGGGGCTGAACCCATACCTGTTCGAGATGGCCAATATCCGTGAGCATTGCTCCTGGGTCCACCTCCACGATCCCGAGGCCGCCACAATGAAGGCCATGGACCTGGTGGGCATGGCCGTAGCCAGGGCCCGACTCCTCGAACCGCAAAAAGAGATCACGGTTCCTGTGACCAAGAGTGCCCTTGTGATCGGCGGCGGTGTTGCGGGGATTCAGGCGTCCCTCGACCTTGCGGATTCCGGGTTTAAGGTCTACCTGGTGGAAAGGAGCGCCAGTATCGGCGGTCATATGGCACAGATCGACAAGACCTTTCCCACCATGGATTGTTCCATCTGCATCCTGGCTCCCAAGATGGCCGAGGCCGGCCGGCACCCCAACATCGAGCTCCTCACCATGAGCGAGGTGGAACATGTGGATGGCTATGTGGGCAACTTTACGGTCAAGGTCCGCAAGAGGCCTCGTTTTGTCTCGGATGAATGCACGGCCTGTGGAGACTGCACCCACGATTGCCCGCAGATCGCCCCGGATGAATTCAACGCGGGTCTTTCAACCCGGAAGGCCATCTATATTCCATTCGCCCAGGCAGTCCCCTCCACTTATGTAATCGATCTGGACCTGTGCCTCAACAAGGAAGGGATCATGGCATGCGACAAATGCCTTCAGGCATGCAAGGCCCGCTGCATCCAGTTCTCCCAAAAGGAGGAGACCCTACAGTTGCAGGTAGGTACCATTATCGTGGCCACCGGGGTGGATGTCTATGATCCCACATCGTTGACGGAGTATGGATACCGTCGTTTTCCCAATGTCATCACCAGTCTGGAATTCGAGCGGCTTATCAATGCAGGAGGTCCTTCCCAGGGGAACCTGATTCGTCCTTATGATCAGACTGTCCCCAAAAAGGTGGCTTTCCTGCAATGTATAGGTTCCCGCTCCACCAGGTCCAACAAGTACTGCAGCAACATCTGTTGTATGAACACCATAAAAGACTCTCTCCTGATCAAAGAACACTGGCCGGAGACCGAGATCAAAGTGTTCTATATTGACATCAGGGCATTCGGGAAGGGGTTCGAAGACCTGTACCGGCGTTCCCGCCGTGAAGGGGTGGAGTTTATCAGGGGCATTCCCGGGGAGATTATTGAAGATCCTGAGACCCGGGATCTAATCCTGATTGGCGAAAACATGCTGCTGGGAGAGTGGTACAAGTATCAGGTGGACATGGTGATTCTCAGTGTCGGCATTGAACCCAGGCACGACAGCAGGAGGCTTCAGCAAATCCTCAACCTCTCTACGGGGCAGGATGGATTTTACCTCGAAGCGCATCCCAAACTGAGGCCCGTGGATACGGCGTCAAGCGGAATCTTTCTGGCCGGGTGCGCTGAAGGCCCCAAAGACGTAAAGGACAGTGTGACACAGGCCAGTGCCGCGGCAGCCAGGGCCGGAATCCTAATGAGCAGGGGAGAAGTGACCATTGAAGCCATCACCGCGCGGGTGGACCCGGAAATCTGCACCGGTTGCGGCATGTGCATCAAAGTATGCCCCTACCATTCCATATACAAAGACGAAGAAACGGGGGTGGCCAGGGTGGTCGAGGCCTCTTGCGCGGGCTGCGGCACATGTGCGGCGGAGTGCCAGTTCGGCGCCATTAAAATGCTGCACTTCAGCGATGAGCAGATCTACGCGCAGATAGACTCGGCCACCGATAATGAACCGGAGAAAAAGATCGTCTCTTTCTGTTGCAACTGGTGCTCATATGCAGGGGCGGATTTTGCCGGCGTGAGCCGAATACAGTACCCGCCCAGCGCACGCATAATACGGACCATGTGTTCGGGGAGGGTAAGCCCCGGTTTCGTCCGCTATGCATTTGCCCGGGGTGCGGGAGCGGTCCTGGTAAGCGGATGCCATCCGGCAGATTGCCACTACATCAATGCCAATATGCAGACTGAAAAGCGAATCAGGCGGATTCATAAGGAGATGCGCCGCAACGGACTCAATCCGGAGCGCCTTCAACTGGCATGGGTCAGCGCGGCAGAGGGACAGCGCTTCGCATCCATCATGGAAAAGATGGCCGATTTTCTCAAAAGGGTCTCGCCCGAAGAGATCCGGAAAACCAAAGAGGTATACAGGAAGTACCTGGGGGAGGAGGCCGCGCAATGACCGTTCAGAAGGTCTGGAGCCTGTTCGACCGGAGCCAGCTTTACGAATGCTACGAGTGCTCAAAGTGCTCGGGCAGCTGCCCCGTCACATTAGCGGGGGATTTCCTGGGCCCCAGGAAGATTTTGCTCAAATGCCTCCAGCATGGTTCGGGACGGGTCATAAGGGATCCGCTGCTCTGGTACTGCACCACCTGCCAGGTCTGCCAGGATCGCTGCCCCCAGGAGATCAATATCCCCGAACTCCTGACCGGCCTCAGAAACAAGGCCGCCAAGATCGGCAACATACCGGAGCGGGTGAAGTTCACGGTAGAAAAGATTGCAAAGACAGGCCGATCCGTGCTCGGGTTCAAAGTGGAGCGCGAGCGAAAACGATACAACCTGCCGCCCGTAGTGGAAATCAGCAAGGAAGAAATCTCAAAAATCCTTGCCGAGACAGGTTTCTTTAAAGATCTGAAAATCGACCATTAAATCCGTCGGAACTTACCCGGAAAGGCCCATTGACATGGCTTTACGTTATGCATTTTTCCCTGGTTGCGTGATTCCTGCCAAGTATCCCCACTTTGAAAGCGCCACCCGCGCAATAGCGAAGGTGCTGGACATGGAGCTGGTGGACCTTCCTTTCAGCTGCTGCCCCCCCACCTCCAATATGAAGCTGGTCCATTACGACTCATGGCTTGCACTGGCCGCACGCAACCTCTGCGTGGCAGAAGAGCAGGAATTAGACATCCTGACCACGTGCACCGGATGTGTAAGCACCCTCAAAGAGGCCAATTACATCATGAGGCAAAAACCAAACCGACGCCGCAAGATCAACCGGATACTGGAAAAGGCCGGGAGGCACTACGAAGGCACCATAGAGGTCTTTCACCTTCTCGACGTCCTCTATGACCACATTGGGCTGGAGGCCATCGAGGAAAAATGCATCTACGACCTCAACATGAAGGTGGCTTCCCACTACGGATGCCACCTGTTTCGGCCCTCCTACATCATGTACCCGGAGTTTCTCTCCCCCTCCCACAGCTATGTGCCCACTTCAATAGACGAGATCACGGAGGTGCTGGGAGGAGAGCCGGTGAAATACATGCGCAGGTTCCTCTGCTGCGGGTACCCCTTAGGCGCCAATGTGGACGAGGATGCCTCCTACGAGATACTGCGAGAGAAGCTCTACTACATTAAGGCAGCCCATGCGGAACTGATTGCAGTGGCCTGCGCCTCCTGCTTTGAGCAATTCGAGCTGGGGCAGGTCATGATCAAGAAAAAGTACAAGGAAACTTACAAACTGCCCACCCTTTATATATCCCAGTTGATAGGGCTTGCCATGGGCATCGACAATGAAACCCTCGGTCTTAAGGAGCATATCCACAAGATCAAGAAGCTCCTGCCCCGCCTCCAGGAACGAACCGGGAGGATGCGGGCAACACTCTGACCCAACCCACTGGAGCCGGCAGCCTTCCCACGCCCCAAAATCGGGTTGACTTGGCAGCCCTGCCCGTGTATAAATAGAGAAAATTCGCCGAGAGAGCAATATGATGTTGAGCACACACATGGATGTCCACTTTTACTTTTATTTTAGCGGGAGGACCGGGATGTCTTAGTGTGTGCGAACGCCACAGATACCTTCAAAAAAGCGGAGCACACGCTCCGCTTTTTTTGTCCTTGAAACGGAAAAAGGCCGGCTCCTGGCATAAACCATGGGCAAGAACAATGGAAAGGGCTCTTACAGATCCACAAGGGAGGGAAACTAATAACAGATCAGCGCAGAGGCTCAGCCTCAAGGAGAGGCTGGCGCTTATCGGGCTTATCGATGAGGGAATGCGTCGGGGCTCTCCTGAATCACCCGTAATGGCAGACCTGTTTAACGATCTGTGGAAACTTGTTGACAGGACGGTCTCGGGCAGCAGGATCAGCCGTTTAAAACCGGAAAATTCCCTGAATGGATTCCGGATGTTCGAGATCAGGGCCGAGACAGGAGAGAGCCTTGGCCGACTCAATATGCTTTATCTTAAAAAGCCGCTCCCCTGCTATTACCTGGTCTACGTAGAGGTGGCGGCTCCATTTCGGAGGAAAGGGCTTGGCAATCGAATCTTAGAGTACTTCAGGGATTTTCTTACCCAGAGATCAGCGATCGGAATCCTCGACAACATAATCCCAGCGACCGATCCTACGTACCATATCTATTTCAAGCAGGCATGGGAGCCGGTGGAAAGCATCATAGGGGAGGGCATTCTGGGAAAAGAGGACCATTACATGATATATATCCCCCCTGCCCTTCAGGGAAAGGACCTCAGGGGGCCCCTTGTCAAACTCGTGTATCATCTGAAGAGGAAACGAGAAGCCATAGACATGCGGGACAATGAGATGATGGTCCAGCGGACCATTGCCGAGTTCAAGGAGCTCTACAACGCCCTTTTGACCTATTTCGAGGCGGAGATCGAAAAAGAGGACCCCTCGCCCCTCATGCGATTCATGTTCACCCGCTTTGTCACCAAGCTCATCTCATTCCGCCGACGCATAGCCGACCTCATAGGTTATACAGGTGGCGATTCCATGGAGCAGATCGTTCTTCATCCAAAGGTGTCACGACTTCCTGTCCAGTCCTATGCGCCTGACGGACTTGCGGAGAACCAGACTGTGGTGGAAGGAAAAAAGGGGCTTTATGGACAGCTCCCTGAAGAGTTGAAGAGGCACGCGGCCCGCTTCATCGAGGCCCTGCCCAACTACGAACGACCAAGCCTCCTGGCCTGGTGCAAGGAAAAGGGACTTTCCCCGGGGAAATCCTTGACCCTCGGGGACCTCATGGATCTGGGGTTTGATCCCACGCGGCTTAAAGAAATAGTTATTGACGGCGAGGCTTTCATCTTTGAAAGGATACAGGTAAGACAACTGCCCGAGCTGAGGAAAAAGGCGCTACTGCTCATGAAGGCGGAGGCTGCGCTGTCCGGTGTCCGAGCGAACAATACCCCCATAGGCATCAACCCGCCCCTGCTGGTGATTCGAGATATGGGGAATGCCTATGTCCTGCGACGCAAGATCGAGGGCATCCACTGGGATGAAGCATTGGAGCAGCTACTCACGGCGCCTTCATTAAAGCCCCTTAATGCTACCATTGGTCTGGACAGGATCGTCAAACTCACCGTGAAGCAGGCCCTAAAAAACGTGGCCCATGCACTTGACCTTCAGGAAGAAACGCTGCTCGATCAATTGACCTGCTTTGTATCATGGAACCTGGGCGCCAACCAGCCAAAGCTTCTCGTGCACTTCGACGGCGCCTTCCTGGAATCGCTCTGGCTCGCCTGATTTGTCCTGCCGCTCTTCACCGAGGGCAACGGTTTGGATATTCAACTCCAAAATCATCCCTGCCCAAAATCCCCTTCAATCCCGATGGCTCAACAGGCAGCGATGTTTTTTGAAACACCGAAATTCTTTGCCGGCTGCGCCCTTCGGGGTGGCTCACGCCATCCGTCGCGATTGAGGTCAAATTCGGGATTGGATCCATTCCGGGCACTAATGACGCGAATTGTTGACTTGAACATGAGACGCGCATATACTGATGTTTTGACCACTTCGGTTCCGAGATTTCCTCTATGCTGACAGAAATCCTAAAGAATCCCGACCTGAAAAAATATCTAACCAAGATCGAAGCAGGACAGATCCTATTCCTGGAAGGAGATCATTCCCAGGACCTGTATATTCTCGTATCTGGTCGCCTGAATGTCCTCAAAGGGAACACGAAAATTTCGGAGATCACGGAACCCGGGACCCTATTTGGAGAGATGTCCTTTCTCCTGGATGAGAAAAGAACCGCATCGGTAAAGGCGGAAGAGGATACGGAGGCTCTACGTATCCCAAAAGAAAAGATAACCAGTTTTTTCTCTGAGTTCCCCGATGCAGGCTGGGAGATAGCAAAGCTCCTTGCCAGAAGACTCGACGAGACAAGCCAGGTCGTATACGGCCTCAAAGAATTCTGCAACCAGCTCCCCGATGCCGTAATCCTGACCGATAAAGAGGGGAGGATTCTGTCCAGCAACGCAGCGGCCGAGAAGCTTTACGGCAGGGACTGGCACCAGATGCACCACCACAGGGTAGACGAAATTTATGAGGACCCCGAGGACTACAGGGACTTCCTCACCGAAGTGCAGCAAAGGTACTCCATAAGAGAAAAGATACTCAGGATCAGGCATCCGGAACTGGGGACCCGATATATCTCCACCAGCACCACGATCCTTTATGACGGCCATCATAATTTCCAAGGGGTGCTCTCCTTGGGCAGGGATGTAACGGCGGTCAAGAGCCTGGAGACCAAATATCGACGCTTCCGCTCATGGTTCCTGCCTTCTGTAATCCTGCTGGCCTTACTGGCCGCGGGCTTTTTTTTCGGCTATCCGTATTTTTACAAGACGCACCACACCGTCGACGTGAGGAAACGCACTCTGAGGGATCAACTGGCAAAAGACTACCTCCTACTGAGATCCCTTATCGTCGATCCTTTCAAGGCCGGGGACGTCCGCAGGACCACTCAAGCAATGGCGCAGTTTTTCAATATCCAGGCGGATACCACCACCCCCATAACCGGACTCATTCTGTTAAACAGGGAGAAAAAGGTTTTCAGTGCTTACTCCATTAAGGCTGAATCGGGTGCACCGAAGATGTTAGGGGCCAGTTACGCCGGCATTGATTTTCAGGGCGACACCGACTCCATACACAGGGTGCTTACTGTCTATCGCGCCGATAAAGCCCATCCCATGGGACATAAGGGCCTGGAGCTCGCCTTCCAGATCTCGGAAGGGAACCGGCTGCTCGGCTGGCTGGTATTTCAAATGGATGGAGCCAAACTGCGAAGAGAATACAACGTGGATGAGAGGGACCTCAAGACCTTTAGATTCAAGAGTCCCTGAATGAAGCGCACCGTCCCGAATCCCAAGTGGCTACGGACATGATTTGCTCGGCACTCCCATGACCAAGACCACCCCGAAAGAGTCGCAATCCTGTCAATACGAGGTCGTTGACGACCCGGAAAAGGGGCTGACCATCAGGCTCCGTGGGGCCATGAACGCAGCCAACGCCCCCGGCCTCATCAGGGAATTCAGAGGCATGCTCAAGGATAGGGATCTTTCCTCGCTAACGGTAGACCTCGGCGAGGTAACCTATCTGGACGACTTCGGAACATTGGTTCTCACGGAATTGAGGAATATGGCTGCCGAGGTAAAGGCCGCGTTCAAGATTGAGAACGCCAGGAACAAAGTAGCCCAAATGCTTGAGGTGCTCCACTTTGATCGGCTGGATAGAAAAATCTCTTTTGAAAAAGTGCGGCCTCCGGGTATTTTCGTTCGTCTGGGAGATGCCACTTTCAGGCACGCTTCCGATCTGAAATATTTGATCTCATTTATAGGCTCGGTCTGCCTCTCCCTTATCCATGTATGCCTTCACCCGCGTTCACTGCGCAGGGAGGATACCTTCCTGTGCATGCAACGAACCGGCGTGGACGCGCTGCCGATTGTCGGTCTCATCAGTTTCCTGCTGGGGCTTATCATGGCATTCATGTCATCTGTCCAGCTTCAGCAGTTCGGTGCGAACATCTATGTGGCTTCCCTTGTCAGCCTTGCCATGACACGAGAGCTGGGACCCATCATGACGGCAATCATTGTGGCAGGAAGGTCCGGATCGGCCTTTGCCGCTGAAATAGGCACCATGAAGGTCTCGGAAGAAGTGGATGCACTGTTTACCATGGGATTCGATCCCACCCGATTCCTGGTGGTTCCCAAGATGATTGCATCGGTGATCGTGGTGCCCGTCCTGACCCTGTTTTCGGATCTGTTCGCCATTTTAGGGGGAATGGTTGTAGGCGTCTTCATTCTCGACCTCACGGCAAGCGCCTATATCGATCAGACGCTGAAGACACTCACACTTTTCGACGTGTTCTGGGGATTCTTCAAAGGCGCCATCTTCGCCCTCCTTATCGCATGGGTTGGCTGCCTTAGGGGGTTCCGCGTGACCGGCGGGGCGGCATCCGTGGGACAGGCCACCACCTCGGCGGTGGTGAGCAGCATCTTTTTGATCATCCTGACCGATTCGGTCCTTTCGGTCATACTCCGCTATTGGGGGTAGATAGATTCCATGAGAAATGTCATCATTCAGGTAAGGGACCTGGTGGCGGGGTACGGGGAGGAGGTCATCCTGGACGGTATATCTTTTGATGTATACGAGGGTGAAATCTTCGTGGTCCTTGGAGGGAGCGGATGTGGGAAAAGCACCTTGCTGAAACACCTTATCGGGCTGATAAAGCCCATCTCAGGCAGGATCATTATTGACGGGGACGATCTTTCCCACTCCGACGATGAGACCTTCCAAAAGATCCTGAGAAAGATCGGGGTGCTTTACCAGAGCGCCGCCCTTCTGGGCTCCCTGACACTTGCGGAAAACGTGGCCTTGCCCATTGAAGAGTATACTGATCTACCCAAGGATTCCATAGAGACTCTGGTAAAAATGAAACTCAATCTGGTCAATCTTGACGGATACGAAAACCACCTGCCTTCAGAGATAAGCGGGGGCATGAAAAAACGGGCAGGACTGGCCCGGGCCATGGCTCTCAACCCGAAAATTCTATTCTTTGACGAACCTTCAGCCGGGCTGGACCCGGTCACTTCGGCCGGTCTGGACAACCTGATCATTCACCTCAACAAGATTCTCGGTACCACCATGGTGATCGTTACCCACGAGCTTGACAGCATATTCGCAGTGGCCCATCGGGTTATTATGCTGGACAAACATACCAGGGGCATTATTGCAGAGGGAGATCCCAGATACCTGAGGGACCACAGTCAAAATCCCTTCGTGAGCCAATTTTTCAACCGCCGACCCGATCCCGGGGCCGGGCCTTGACCTGAAAGGACAACCTCCAATGGCTTCCCAGAGAACCAAATTCAGCGTGGGACTTTTCGTGGCCAGCGGTATCTGTATCGCAATCTTGGCCATCATCTGGCTGGGCATGAGCCGCTACCTGGAAAAAGGCCGGTACTATGTCACATACTTCAACGAATCGGTACAGGGTCTCACCGTGGATTCCCCGGTTAAATACAGGGGGGTATCCATCGGGAGGGTTGAAAAGATCGATGTGGCCCCCGATTCCAGGTTGATCGAAGTGGTGTTGAAAATCGAATCGGGCCAGAGCCTCGGAACTGATGTCGTGGCCCAACTTAAATCCGTGGGAATTACCGGCAGCATGTTTGTGGAACTGGACCGCAGGCGCCCGGGAGAGCCGGACCGATCGCCAACCCTGAGCTTCCCTTCAAAGTACCCCATAGTGGCATCCAAGCCATCCAGCATCAGCGAACTCTTGAGGGGAATCGATGAAGCGCTGAGGCACATCAAGTCTCTGGATCTCGAAGGCATCTCCGACAAAATAAAGACTACCCTTGACAGCGTAAACGGGGCCATTGCCGATGCCAACATCAAGGCTATTTCCAGAGACATGCAATCGAGCATCAAGAGTGCAGGCCGCCTGCTGGACAGTGAAAGGTGGGACAATATCCTGAGCTCGGTCCAGGAGGCCAGCCGCTCTTTCAAGAGTCTGATGGCCAAGGCGGACAGGAGCATGACGCTGGCAGAACAGACCCTTGCCAGAGTGGACGGCATCCTGGCGGAAGAAAGGGGCACGATCAAAGAATCCCTCAGGGAATTCAGGGCGGCCATGGAAAATGCCAACACACTCTTGCGGAAAGGGACTACCCTGGCCAGCAGAACGGATGACTCCCTGGTGCAGCTCAAGCAACACCTGATGATAATTGCCCGCAACCTGGAAAAAGCCAGTGAAAACCTGAACAGGGCCATGGAGGCCTTAGCCGATCAACCCTCCCAGCTCTTGCTCGGCCAGCCTCCCAAGCCCAGGAAAGTGGAGCCCGAGACCTGAAAAAGCGGTATCAGTTTGGCCTCGTGAAAGAATCATCAATGGAGCCCCGAAAAGCCAGGTTTTACAAATGCTGAAATGCCTGCAAAACGGAGGAGGGAAAGGATTTATGAACCGCTATTTGAGACTGCCGATCTTTCTATTTGTGCTGATTCTTGCCCTGACCGCCTGCTTCCAGCTCAAACACCCTAAAAACAGGGTGCAATATTATATCCTGGAGTATGACCCTCCGCCTGTCACGAGACCGAGCCCCCTTCCGGCGGCCATCAGGGTGGAACGTTTCAGCGTTGCCCCCATGTACAACACCGATCGTATGGTTTACAGGGATAGATCGTTTCGAAGGGACGAATACGTGTATCACAAGTGGCGGGCAAACCCGGCAGACATGGTTGCCTATTTCCTGAGCCGTGATATCAGAGATAGCGGGCTCTTCAGGGCCGTGCTTCCTTCCGAGAGCAGACTTGCTGCCTCTTATATCCTTGAAGGGTCTGTGGACGATTTTTTTGAACAGGACAGGGAAAATGAATGGCAGGCGGTGCTCACCCTCAGCATCACTATTGTCTCAGCCGATGAGCCGGATGTGAGCAGCGCAATACTCTATCAGAAAATCTACCGGGCACGAAAAACCTGCCGCCAGAAAAACCCGCGGGGCCTGGCAGAAGCCATGAGTCTGGCCATGGCCGAGATGTCGAAGAATATTATCGGGGATCTTTACGATTGTTTAAGGGAACGCAAGGATTAGTGGCTATTTTACCAGCCTGGGTGTTACCCATAATTCCAGTTCGGTACTCAGGGTCTTCTCATTTATGGTGATAATGCAGTCCTTGTCAGGTTTTTCAAAGACCAGGATGTAACGTCCGTATTTGAAATAGCTCCTCAGCTCCCACCCGTCATTCGGCATGCTGCTCGTGAAAAATTCAAAGAGGGAGACCGGGTTTACCCGCCCTTCGAAAAAGAGCACGCCCGCTTTGAGCTTAGGAGTCTCAAAAAGGAGGGAAGACTTCGGCACGAGCTTCATCTCTTTAGGAATAAGGATATCATCGAAGTCGTAATAGGAGTTGGGTTTTTCCGAGGGAGCAGCCTGGGCCTGTGAATGGCTTTCCGATGCTCCGGTGGACTGTGATCTGGATTTGAGCGTTGAACATGAAGTCAGAAAAAACAGGCACACCGGCACGACCATTAATGCCAGGGTTCTCATAGGGCATACCTCCCGCTCTTTTTGCTGATTCAGCGGATTAAGGGTAGGACAAAACCGATCCCGTGTCAAGTGCTGCAGGCAACAACCGGTCGGCAATTGACAGGATTCTCTCGGCCCGACAGATGAGAGGATGTCTTCAGCACCTTACAGTTCGACCCTTTTTATCTGCTTTGCCTCTTCTTCCTCTTTCTTCTTTCTGCGGGCATTCCAGATTTCAAGTATCACGCCGCTCACAAACAGCCCTGCCACCACCCCCCTGAAATAGGTAAACCATGTTACTTGGTCCTGGGTCAACTCATAACTTATAAACGTACAAACGGCCACAATAATAAGAATAAACAGCAATGGCAACATGGTCTCTCATAAGCCTCCTTCCTGTTGAAATCATCGTCTGATGCCGGCATCCTCCTTTTCTTCCTTCCCCTCTTCCAGAGAGTTCATTCTCTTCGACTCCTTCGACTTTTCCGTTAAAACCTTGAGACTGGCCTGCAGAAAGGCCACTTCTTTTTTGAGGGATGAGATCTTGGCCTGCCTCTTCACGCAAACCATGAAAAGGATGAGAATAACAAAGATCAGCAGGAAAATAAGGGCTCCAGCGATCAAAGATCCTCCTTGTTACGGCCCTAAGGGTTCCCATTATCCCTGAAGACCGCCTTTTTTAGAAGGCGAGCACGCCCCCCAGGGCAAATCAATTTTATATTAAGTACCGTTGAGTTCATGTCAATTGTTATCCAGACACGTAGCGGATAACGTACTGGGGGTATTCCTATCAAAATTCTTGACCAAGAAGAATATTTTTGAAATAATTATTGCCAATTATTAACAAAGTAAAGAGGTTTCGCTAATTGAAAATCCTTTTCCCGCCCTGTCTCCAATCGGGCATCTCGCTATCACGAAGGGGGTTCATATGAAGGTTTTTCAGCGCATAGTTATAATGGCCGGCATCCTGACACTTATGAGCCTTGCAGTCAAAAATGCCCCCGTCCGGGCAGCGGACAATGAGGTAACCCGCTCCACGCTCGCCGATCTCAAGGGCATCTACGTCCAAATCCCCCCTGTCGGCCCCGAAGCCGACACCCTGGGATTGACATCCATTCAGATAGAAGATCTGGTCAGGAAAAGACTGGGCAGGGCGGGAATCCCCTTGCTCTCCAAAAGCGATTATGATCGTTTGAAGTATAGCAGGACGTACCCTCTTGCCCGTCTCGAGGTATACCTTTCCGCATACAAAATCAACGAGCCTGAATTGATCATTTACAGCATCAGGGTGGAGATCAGGCAGGTCATGTTCCTTGCACGAAAACCGGTGGTAAGAATGCTGGCTCCCACCTGGAGCAAGGAGGCATTTGGGAGCACCCCTGACCTGGACATGGTATGGGGGAAGCTCGACGGCCTTCTGGAGGGCTTCATCGAGGCCTTCTTCAGCGTTAATTCCAAATAGCCCCTGCGGGCCATGGCCGGAGACATCTCTCAGATGTCCTTCAGCAGTAGATTTGCATCTGATTTTTCCAAGATAGCAGAAAACTCCTCCAGGCACCGGGAAATCCGGGTAAGCTCCTCTGACTGGGCAATGGGAATATTGTCGGTGCCCAGTTCGTCGAGGGTCTGCAACACGTATTGAATACTCAGCAGATCCACATTGCGGGCAGGCTGATAAAGGATCTCGCCGTCCACATCTTCCCTCACTTCCGAAAGGATCTTCCCTTCAACCAGCTCGAAGAGTATCAAATTGACCAGTCTGATGGGGATCTCCAGCTCGTGAGAAATCTGCTCGGCGCTCCAGGGTCTGCTGCCATTGCAAAAGTTTTTCACGCACACTTGAGCGATTCGCAATGCCAGTAATTTCTTGAAAGAGGGCTTCGCCTCCAAGGCATCAGGTTCGAACTCGTAGGTTTCTACATTCTGAGAAGCAAAGGAGATCTCGGCGCCGAAGAGCACTACCAGCCAGCTCACCTGAAGCCAGATTATAAAAAGGGGTAGGGCTGCAAAGCTCCCGTAAATGGCGCCATATTTCGCAACACCTATCTGGAAAGTAATATACGCCCACTGGACAACCTGGTAGATCGTGCCAGCCACTATGCCCCCCAATAGGCCGGAACGAAAATGGACTCTGGTATTGGGCATGAACACGTACATGAAAGTGAAAAGCAACCAGATCACGCAGTAGGGAAGAATTTTCAGCAGGGTGGCGATAACCGGGCTGAGGATCCCCAGCACGTCTATCTTCTGGGTGATGAGGGTCACCTGAGTGGTGATAAATACTGTCAGGCTGCTCGACATGACCAGGAGAACAGGGCAGATGAGCATCACGGAAAGATAGTCGCTCAGCTTCCGCCCGAATGACCTGGCATGCGTGACCCCCCAGATATCATTAAAAGAATTCTCAATATTGCTGAGGAGCTTGATGATCAGCCAGAACAGGACCGCAACGCCGATCCCCGCTATCAGGCCTCCTTTGGTTTCTTCCAGCATGGACTGGGCAAAGCCTATTACTCTGCTGATCACCTCCTCCTGGCCTTTGAACCTTTCCAGCAGCTCCTTTTGTAAGAGTTTTTCCAGGGCGAATCCTTTGGCAATCCCAAAGGCCATGGCCACCGCAGGCACAATGGAAAGCAGAGAATACAGGGTCAGCGCGGAGGCCCGGAGGCTGCATTTATCCTCGTTGAAACCCCTCAGGGCCAATATTATGACCCTGAACTGATTCAGGAGCAATGAGCGCTTTTTCGGCAGCGTCTCGGAGCGGATCCGCCAGACATCTTCTCTGATGAAGTCGACAATTCGGCCCAGTTTCAAAAATCCTCTCCCCGGTGTGTTCATGTATTTCACCCCTTGATACGTTACTGTGCCACTTGGCACACCTCTACCCGCATTTTATTGGTTCATCCAGTTTTTGCGTGCCTTGACAGTTGATCTGTTATTCCCATCAAAGGGCATAAAGTCTTTTCTGAGTGACTGTCGGGAGGGCGGAGACCCGGAATCGAAGAAAAGACTTTATGCCCTTTTGTAGCCATTTCCACATA
>JAOZOW010000054.1 GCA_029933075.1 Deltaproteobacteria bacterium
CTTAAAGCCTTATTCCTGCCGGAGGCGGGACCAGATCGGAAGAATATTTTTCTAAAAGGAGCAGCATGATGGCCAGAAGGGTCGTGATCACAGGTCTGGGGATGGTCACTCCACTGGGCACCGGCGTCGAAAAAAACTGGGAAGCAGCATGTTCCGGGAAATCAGGAATAGGACCCATCACCAAATTCGACCCATCACCTTTCGCAACCCGAATCGCCGGTGAAGTGAAAGACTTCCGTTCCGAAGACTTCCTGGATAAACAACAAATCCGCAGGTTCGACGTGTTCATACACTGGGCCGTGGCATCTGCCAGGATGGCACTGGAGGACTCTGGGCTCAAGATTGGGAGTGCCAATGCGGAGCGTGTGGGCTGCGTGACCGGTTCCGGCCTCGGAGGCCTGACCATGCTGGAGCATTACCATAAGGTGCTGCTGGAAAAAGGCCCGAGGAGGATCAGCCCATTTTTTATCCCCGGGATGATTGCAAATATGGCCCCCGGCCAAATTGCCATCGAGTTCGGTGCAAGGGGGCCAAACATATCCATAGAGACCGCCTGTGCCGCAAGCTGCCATGCGGTGGGTGAATCCTTCCGGCTGATCCGGGAGGGCATTGCGGATGCCATGATCACAGGGGGGGCCGAGGCAGTGGTCACGCCTCTGGCCCTCGGGGGCTTTTGCTCCATGCGCGCTCTGTCCACGAGAAATGATGAGCCTGAGAGGGCTTCACGGCCGTTTGACCTTGAGCGGGACGGTTTTGTCATGGGGGAGGGAGCAGGCATATTGATTCTCGAGGATTTGAGCCACGCGCTGGAACGGGGAGCAAAGATCTATGCCGAGGTGGTAGGGTATGGGATGTCCGCGGATGCCTACCATGTATCCGCTCCCGATCCCGAGGGCAAAGGGGCCATCAGCTGCATGAAGATGGCCCTGGATTATGCCGGCTTGGCGCCGGAGGATATCGACTATATCAATGCCCACGGTACATCGACCAAGCTGAATGATCTCTCGGAGAACAGGGCCATCAAAGCCCTTTTTGGGGATTATGCTTACAAGCTTGCCATAAGCTCCACCAAGTCCATGACAGGACATTTGCTGGGCGGGGCAGGAGGCGTGGAGGCGGCCTTTACCGCCCTGAGCATCAAGCATGGTCTCATTCCGCCCACTATTAACTATGAAACCCCTGACCCGGAATGCGACCTGGATTATGTCCCCAACAAAGCCAGAAAAAAGGCGATCAGGGCCGCCATGTCCAACTCATTCGGGTTTGGTGGTACCAACGCCTGTCTTGTATTCAAGTCATATGAGGCATGATGGGGAGGGATGGAGGACACCCATGGAGATCATTATAGGGTCCGATCACGCCGGTTTTGAACTCAAGGAGGCGTGCAGGAGCTTCCTCCAAAGCCAAACGCACCTAACGGTCAGGGATGCTGGCGTGTTCAGCCAGGATTCGGCTGACTACCCCGAGATTGCACATCAAGTTGCCGGAGCCGTCTCAAGAGGAGAATACGGCAAAGGAATCCTGATCTGCGGGACCGGACTCGGTATGAGCATCGTGGCTAATCGATACAAAGGGGTAAGGGCGGCCCTGTGCCACAATCTTTACACGGCTCGCCTGAGCCGATTGCACAATGACGCTAATATCTTGGTAATGGGGGGCCGGGTCCTCGGCCAGGGGATTGCTATTGAGATGGTGGAGCTTTTCCTGGACACTCCTTTTGAAGGTGGCCGGCACCTCAGACGACTGGAGTTGATCGATTGAGGAGCAGATATTGAAGATCCAGGACCTTAAGACCCTTGACCCTGAAGTCTATGGGGCAATCCGAGCCGAGGCGCACAGGGAGAGAAACAGCCTTGTGATGATAGCCTCGGAGAATTATGCCAGCCGGGCGGTCATGGAAGCGCAGGCCAGCGTCATGACCAACAAATATGCTGAAGGCTACCCCGGCGCCAGGTACTATGGCGGGTGTGAGCACGTGGATGAGGTGGAAAGGCTGGCGGTTGAGCGGGCAAGGAGGCTGTTCGGAGCAGAATATGTCAATGTGCAGCCCCATTCAGGTTCCCAGGCAAATATGGCAGTATACCTGAGCTTTTTAAGGCCTGGCGATGTCATCATGGGCATGGACCTTTCCCACGGAGGGCACCTGACTCACGGCAGCCCGGTCAGTTTTTCCGGGGCTCTGTTCAAGTCCGTATTTTACGGTGTGGACCCCAACACTCATCTTATTGATTACGACAGTGTGCGAAACCTGGCCAAAAAACACAGGCCCAAAATAATCATTGCCGGTGCCAGCGCCTATCCGAGGATCATCGACTTCGTGCTATTCAGGGAAATTGCTTCTGAAAGCGGAGCTTATCTCATGGTGGACATGGCCCATATTGCAGGACTGGTAGCCACAGGGCTACACCCCAGCCCTGTGGGCGAGGCGGATTTTACCACCACAACCACCCATAAGACACTAAGGGGTCCCAGGGGGGGGTTGATCTTATCCGAAGAAAAATATGGAGCAAAAATAGACAGAGGGGTGTTCCCGGGCATACAGGGGGGGCCGTTGATGCACGTAATCGCCGCCAAGGCCACTGCCCTGGAAGAGGCGCTGAGACCGGAATTCATGGAATACCAAAAGCAGGTGGTCAAGAATGCCAAGGTGCTTGCCGAAGAATTCAACAACTACGGCTATGACCTGGTATCCGGAGGGACGGACAATCATCTGCTGTTGATCGATCTGACCCGAAGGGGCATTACGGGCCTGGCCGCCGAAAGGGCCTTGGGACGGGCGGGCATTGTGGTCAACAAAAACACGATCCCCTTCGACAAAAAAGGTCCCAAAGTGACCAGCGGTCTGAGGATTGGTACGCCTGCCCTGACCACCAGGGGAATGAAAGAGGAAGAGATGAAGACCATCGCGGGACTCATGAAGCAGGTTCTGGAACATTTGGATTCAGAGGATGTATCGAACGAGGTCCGGGAGGTGGTTCATGATCTGTGCCGCAGGTTTCCGATCTATGACCATCTCGATCAAGGAGAATAGGTGTCGAGACCCACATGGCACGAATATTTTATGGCCATTACCGAGATGGTGGCCAAGAGATCCACATGCCTGAGGAGACATGTAGGATGTATCATAGTGAAGGACAAGCGGATCTTGGCCACGGGTTACAACGGGGCCCCGGCGGGGCTGAAACATTGCGAGGAGGTAGGGTGCCTGCGGCAGGACACATCCATTCCTTCCGGGCAGCGCCATGAACTCTGCAGGGGCCTCCATGCCGAGCAAAACGCCATTATCCAGGCCGCATATCATGGAATTCCCATAGGAGGATCGACCCTTTACTGTACAAACAAGCCCTGTGTGATATGTTCCAAGATGATTATCAATGCAGGAATCCGCGAGATTTTTTATGCCGAAGGATATGATGACCCTCTTGCAGATCAAATGCTGGCTGAAGCCGGTATCCAGATTAAGAGGTTCGTGCCATGAGATGCCCTTACTGCACGAAGATAGACAATAAAGTTATAGACTCTCGTCTCAGCAAAGATGGAAGGATGATCAGGAGGAGGCGTGAGTGCTTGCAGTGTGGCCGTAGGTTCACCACCTACGAAAAGCTTGAAGAGGTTCTACCCATGATTGTCAAGAAGGACGGGAGGCGCGAACCTTTCAGTCGCGAAAAGATTGTCTCTGGTATTCGGAAGGCCTGCCAGAAGCGACCTATCAGTATGACCCGGATTGAAGAATTCGTGGATTCTCTGGAACTGTATTTCCAAGAGCTCGGCAAAAAGGAGATCGATAGCTCAGAGATCGGAGAAAAGGTTATAAATGAATTGAGGGAATGGGATGAAGTGGCCTACGTACGATTCGCTTCTGTCTACAGGCAATTCAAGGATATCCACGAGTTCATGTCGGAGCTGGAGGATATCATTAAATCCAGGAAAGAGGACCAGTCCACGCAATGATCGGTAAATCGCCCTGCCCTTTGAGCCATTGACCCAACTGCATGCCACTAATCTTCCCAGGATTTTTCATCCCCTAATCACATTATTTGCAACGGCTTGGATATTTGAAGAAAGCCAGGATGAGTTCCGAGTTATTACCATAAAGACACCATGTCACCAGATGAGAAATTCATGAGAGATGCCCTGCGCCAGGCAAGAAAAGGCCTGGGGAAAACCTCTCCCAACCCAGCGGTAGGCGCGGTTGTTGTTAAGGATGGCCGCATTGTTTCGGCAGGATATCATCGTAAGGCGGGCCTGCCCCATGCTGAGATTGAAGCGCTCGCCGGATTGGGGAACAGGGCGATAGGCTCAACGCTATACGTGACCCTTGAGCCGTGCAACCACCACGGCAGGACCCCTCCATGCACGGAAGCCATCCTCCGCAGTGGGATCAAGCGAGTGGTGGTTGGTATGCTTGATCCCAATCCTGACGTAAAGGGGGGGGGATGTGAATTCCTCCGAAGAAAGGGAATCGAGATTGAGACAGGAGTCCTGGAGTCCGAATGCCGTCGACTCAATGAGGCGTACATCAAACATGTCACTACAAAACGCCCATTTGTGATCATAAAATCGGCCATGACCCTGGATGGGTGGACAGCCACCGGTATGGGGCATTCCAGATGGGTGACCGGCGAGAAGTCAAGACGCTTTGTGCATCGCCTGAGGGATCGCGTGGACGCCATTGTAGTGGGGGTTGGGACCATAATAGCAGACGACCCTCTGCTTACCACCCGGCTGAATCGCGGAACCGGAAAGGACCCTGTGCGAATTGTGCTTGATACACATCTGCGGATTCCTTCTAATGCCAGGGTATTGGATCACCGATCCAGTGCGGATACCATAGTGGTGGTTGGGCCCGATATTGAGACCTCGGCCTTGAGCCGTTTTGAGAAAAAGGGGGTGTCAACAATTGCCTGCCCGGTAAGGCAGGGGAGAATTGACTTGACAGCCTTAATGGCTATACTTGGAGACATACCTTTGACCAGCCTCCTTGTTGAGGGGGGGGCCGCCGTAATAGGATCATTTCTCAGGGAAAAGCTGGTCGATAAATTCTATCTTTTCATGGCCCCCAAAATTTTAGGCGGGGGTGACGGCATTCCCATGGCGGCAGGACCCGGGGCATCCAGAATGGATCAATGCATGGGGTTGAAGCACGTCAAAGTAAGGCGCCTGGCCGAGGATCTTTTGATAGAGGGGTATCCCGAAATGAAGTGACCCTCCTTTAGCCCCCGCCGATCACGGCGCTGAGAACAAGGATTTTGATGTTCACTGGATTAATAGAAGGAACCGGGAAGGTTGAATCTGTCAGGCGGATTCGTGAGGATCTCCGGATCCGCATCAGCCCCGGTTTTTCCACGGAAGACTGCCGCGTGGGGGATAGCATATCTGTGGATGGGGTATGCCTGACGGTGATCGATACGGCAGGCGGAACCCTTGCAATGGATGTTTCCGGGGAGACCCTGTCTCGAAGCACCCTGAGCCGATTGAAGCATGGTGATGAGGTGAATCTGGAACGTGCCATGAAACTTTCGGATCGTCTCGGTGGTCACCTGGTGACCGGTCATGTGGATGGAATAGGAAAGATCCTTAAAAAAGAATCGAGACAGAGATCATGGTTTCTCAGGATAGGCATAGATCCCAGGCTCTCTCGGTATACCATTGAAAAAGGGTCGATTGCGGTGGATGGGATAAGCCTTACCATCAACCGCTGCGAGGAAGGGTTTTTTGAGGTGAACGTTATCCCTCAGACAGGGAGTGAAACCACGCTACTCAAGAAAAGAACGGGCGATCTGGTGAACATCGAGACGGATCTCATAGGAAAATATATAGAAAAGTTCTTTTCAGGGCGCAGAGGGAAGCCTAATGGCAATTTGCCATCAGGCATTGATACGGAATGGCTTATAAAACAAGGATTTGGTGATTGAGATGCCTATTTCGAGCATTGAACAGGTCATGGAAGACCTTAAAAAAGGCAAAATGATCATACTGGTGGATGACGAGGACAGGGAAAATGAGGGGGATCTGACCATCGCGGCCGAGAAAGTTACACCTGAGGCGATAAATTTCATGGCCAAGCATGGCAGGGGCCTCATATGCCTGGCCCTGGCCCCCGAGATTGTTGAGCAGTTGAAATTGCCACTGATGGTTTATGACAATCGTTCCCCTTTCAAGACCGCTTTTACGGTCTCCATCGAAGCGAGACATGGGGTGACCACCGGCATCTCCGCTTATGATCGGGCACATACCATCCTCACAGCCGTTGCCGAAGACGCAAAACCGGATGACCTCGTACAGCCCGGTCACGTCTTTCCCCTGAGGGCAAGAAGGGGTGGCGTCCTCTTCCGTACCGGTCAGACAGAAGGTTCAGTGGATCTGGCCCGTCTTGCCGGGCTCAGACCCGCTGCCGTGATTTGCGAGATAATGGACGAAGATGGCAGCATGGCCCGCTTGCCCGCATTGGAAAAGTTCGCCGAGAAGCACGGTCTCAGGATTGCCACCGTGGCGGATATCATCGCTTACAGGATGCGCAATGAGTCTTTTGTCCACAAAGTGGCGGAGACTATGCTCCCTACGCCCCACGGGGAGTTCAAGGCGGTGGTCTTCGTTAATGACATTGACGATTATGAACATTTGGCCCTTGTGAAGGGAGATATCAATCCCGATAAGGACGTGCTTGTACGTGTCCATTCTCAGTGTACCACCGGGGACGTGTTCGGTTCCTATCGCTGTGACTGCGGGGAACAACTCCAGAAAGCCATGGACATGGTTCAACGGGAGGGTCTTGGGGTCATATTGTACCTCCAGCAGGAGGGCAGGGGCATCGGTCTGGCAAACAAGATCAGGGCTTACGCGTTGCAGGACAAAGGGCGGGATACGGTAGAAGCCAATGAGGAGCTGGGATTTGACGCCGACTTGAGGGACTACGGGGTGGGGGCCCAAATCCTGGTAGCCCTCGGGGTCAGGAAAATGCGCATCATGACCAATAACCCGAGAAAGATCATTGGCTTGGAGGGCTATGGCCTTAAAGTAACAGGGAGGGTGCCCATAGAGTGCGAGCCAAGGGAGGAGAACTTTAAGTACCTGAGGACCAAATGTCAGAAACTGGGACATCTCATGAAAAACTTTCAGGAATCGGGGATACAGGACCGGGGGGCTGGGCCAATGGAGGACACCGTGAAGCCCTTCCGGCAGAGAGGGGGATGATGGCGGGTTTCGCTAAGGGAAAACACGCCGGGATTTCATGATAGTACATCCGATATTATTCAAACAGCGGGGGGAACTATGCCCAGGTTAGTTGAAGGTGAACTTTTGGCAGAAGGCCTACGGTTCGGGATTATTGTAAGCCGTTTTAACGACTTCGTAAGCTCGAGGCTGGCTGAAGGGGCCCTGGATGCACTCAAGAGACATGGGGCCGATGAGAAGCAGATCGATGTAATCAAGATTCCTGGTGCCTTTGAGACGCCCTTGATGGCCAAGAAGTTGGCGGCGAGCGGTCGATATGATGCAATCATATGTCTCGGAGCTGTCATCAGGGGGGCAACGCCCCATTTCGATTATGTGGCTGCAGAGGTGGCCAAGGGGATCGCCACGGTGGCCTTGGAAAGCAAGGTGCCTGTTACTTTCGGCGTCCTGACAACCGATAATCTGGAGCAAGCCATAGAGCGGGCAGGTTCCAAATCGGGGAACAAAGGTTACGAGGCTGCCGTAGCTGCCATAGAGATGGCGAATTTATTCAGGAAGCTGGAGTAGCGAGCCTGCGGAAGACCTGTGAAGCCCATGACGCCTTGTGCCTTTTGCCGGGGATGCTCATCCCCCTGGGCTACCCGGGTTAGAGAGGATAGGCTCGGCGATGGTCGCCCTGTTTACCTGCCGGTGCCGAGCTGTTTGATGGACAAGTCGGAATCTCCCTCATCCGGTGCCTCTGGTGCCTCCATTTTTTTGACCCGGTTCCGGGTTGTCTGAACCAAGAGAAATGGGTACGAGACGAAGAGCCCGAGAACTGGCTGTTCAGGTCCTTTTCCATCTGGGGTTTAGCCCAGGTGATCCGGGGTCGGTATTTGATCTTATTTGCGAATGTTTTGAATTCCCGGATTCCATCAGGCCTTTTGCCAGAGAACTGGTCATTGGTGTGTGGAGGCACAAAAGAGAACTGGACCAACTAATCAGCCAGGCATCTAAACACTGGCGCCTTGAAAGGATGTCCAGGGTAGATAAGTCCATTTTGAGAGTTGCCACCTTTGAAATACTGTGCCGCGATGATATTCCACCCAAAGTTTCAATTGATGAGGCCGTGGAAATGGGCAAGAAATTTGGTTCTGACGACTCAAGCGGCTTTATAAACGGGGTGCTCGACAATATCTATAACACACTGATAAAGCATGGTCGAATAAAGCGGGAGGAGGATGCCTGATCTGGAGGTGGTTCATTTGCTCGCGATTTTCAGGGGTCGTAGGGCATGAGGCTTGATTTGCGTTTTACACTACGTTCCCTCGGGGAACTCTGGTGCCAGGCTATTCTGATCCCCGTATTCAGTGATTCATCAGAGGATAACCGGGGAATCTCCGGACTTGATACGAAGACGGGCGGCTACCTGAGCTTGCTACGGAAAAAGGGCTTCTGGGCCGGGCAGAGGGGCGAGGTCCTTCTAATCGCTTCCGAAGGCATGATAAAGGCCGAGAAGATACTCCTTATAGGACTGGGCGTCCGCGGGGCATTTTCTCCCGAGGTCCTGAGCGAAGGGATGAAGAAGGCAGGAGATGCTTTCGTAAAGATGGGGATTAGTGACATGGGCGTGACCCTCCCAGCTTTTGGGGAGATGCCGGACAAGCAGGCCTTCCTGGTCCATGGGGCGCTCACAAAACTCGTAGAAGCTTATCTGCTGCGTAGTCCAGGCGATCCACAGCCTCTCCTGAAAGTGGTGGTTTCCCTTGACCGCAAAAGCATGGATGCCATGGAATCACTCTCAGGAATGACGAAGAGCTACCGGGACATGGGGCTTCAGTATACCGTGATTTTTGAAAAGGAATTGAAGTGAATACCATCAAATTAATAAGGTATTGAGCTAATTCAATCTGAGAGGAAGAGGGAAAAAAGGAAATGATGAGGTATGATCCACAAAAGATAGAAACGCGGTGGCAGGAAATATGGGAACGGGAGGGACTGTTTAAGGTAAACGAAGATCCATCCAGAGAAAAATATTACCTACTGGAAATGTTTCCGTATCCTTCGGGCCGTATCCATATGGGGCATGTCCGTAATTACACCATAGGGGATGTGGTGGCCAGATATAAACGGATGCGCGGAAAGAACGTGCTCCATCCCATGGGATGGGACGCCTTCGGCATGCCCGCCGAGAATGCCGCCCTGGAAAACAACACCCATCCCGCGAAATGGACCTATGACAATATTGCCGCCATGAAGACCCAACTCAAGAGAATGGGCTTCAGTTATGACTGGGATCGAGAGCTGGCCACATGCGACCCGGAGTATTACCGGTGGGAACAACTGGTATTTTTGAAAATGTATGAAAAGGGTTTGGCTTACAAGAAAAGGACCCATGTAAACTGGTGCGAGAAGTGTCAGAGCGTTCTGGCCAATGAGCAGGTGGAAAATGGTTGCTGCTGGCGGCACACCGACCAGGAGGTGACCGTCAAAGAAATGGATAGCTGGTTTTTGAAGATTACCCACTACGCTGATGATATCCTGGAATACTCCAGCAAGCTGCCTGGCTGGCCCGAAAGGGTCCTTACCATGCAAAAGAACTGGATCGGTAAGAGTTACGGGGCAATCATTCGGTTTCCAATGGTGGGTTCCGATGAGGTGATTGAGGTTTTCACCACACGGCAGGATACAGTCTTTGGGGCAACCTTCCTCTGTTTTGCTCCGGAGCATCCTATGGTCAAGGAAATGGTGAAAGGTCTTTCCCAGGAAAAGGATGTGCTTGATTTTGTGGAGCGCACCCTGAAGATGGACAGCTACATGAGGGCCGCGGATTTTACGGTGAAAGAGGGCGTCTTTACCGGCAGATATTGCCTCAATCCTGTCACGGAGGAGAAAATCCCCATCTTTGTGGCGAACTTCGTACTGTTCGAATATGGGACCGGCGCCGTCATGGCGGTTCCCACACACGATCAGCGCGATTTTGAGTTTGCAAAGAAATACGGACTTCCCTTGAGGGTGGTGATCCGGCCGCCGGACCGGGAACTCAAAGAAGATACCATGACCGAGGCCTACGTGGAGGAAGGCATCCTCGTAAACTCCGGACCTTTCAACGGCCAGAGAAACACGGAGGCCATGGACAGTATCATTGAATATCTGGATTCCAAGGGTCTCGGATATAGAACGGTGAACTACAGGATCAGGGACTGGGGCATATCCAGGCAGCGATACTGGGGGGCGCCTATCCCGATAATTTACTGTGATGATTGCGGCGTAGTCCCGGTGCCGGAAAAAGACCTCCCGGTAATTTTGCCCCTTGCTCTGGACATGAGACCCAACGGTGGTTCACCTCTGCCCTTTGAGCCCTCTTTTTACGAAACGGCCTGTCCCAAGTGCGGGAAGAAGGCGAGGCGCGAAACCGATACCATGGACACGTTTGTGGAGTCTTCCTGGTACTTTGATCGTTTCGCCTGCCCGGGGTACGATAAGGGCCCTCTGGAGCCTGAAAAAGTAGATTACTGGATGCCTGTGGATCAATACATAGGCGGCATTGAGCATGCTATTTTGCACCTGCTTTATTCCCGTTTCTACACCCGTGTATTGAGAGACCTCGGCTATCTCAAGGTTACTGAACCCTTCACCAACCTTTTGACTCAGGGTATGGTGTGCAAAGAAACCCAGGAATGTCCTGACCACGGTTATTTATTCCCCCATGAGGTGGAGGAGGGGCGGTGCGTTCAATGCGGGAAAAAGGTGATCATCGGCAATACCGTTAAGATGTCCAAGTCCAAGCGGAATGTGGTGGATCCTCAGGATCTCATTGACCGCTATGGTGCGGACACCGTTAGGATGTTCTGCCTTTTTGCATCCCCTCCGGAAAAGGATCTGGAATGGAATGATCAGGGTGTAGAGGGGTCTTATCGTTTTTTGAATCGTCTCTGGCGCCTGGTTACCGGCCATCTTGACCGCCTTGCCAAGGTTTCGGCATACGATGGTAATGCCGTACTGGGGGAGCGTGAGAGGGCCCTTCACCGTAAGACCCACGAGACCATCAAAAGGGTGACCCACGATATAGAAAAACGCTTCCATTTCAATACCGGTATCGCGGCGGTGATGGAGCTTGTCAACGAGACAACTCAGTTTCTCAACGAGACGACAGCACAGGGGAAAGATACGTCATGGTCTGTTGTAAGGGAGGCGGTGGAAACTGCCGTAATACTCCTGTCTCCCGTAGTTCCCCATATCGCCGAAGAGCTGTGGAATCTGCTGGGCCACGATGAACGGCTTATCAATGTGCCGTGGCCCACATACAGCGAAGATGCCCTGAAGGTGGAGAGCAAACTCGTGGTAATCCAGGTCAACGGTAAGGTAAGGAGCCGGATCCAGGTGCCCGCTTCCTATGGAGACGAACAAATCAAGACCGAAGCGCTGGCCGATGAACGTGTAAAAAAATTCATCGAAGGCGGAGCCGTGAAAAAGGTGATCGTGGTGAAAAGAAAGCTCGTCAATATCGTAGTCTAATTGGTTGAAGCCCGGCCTTTGACTGTATGTGGGAAACTCTGGGGGTAGCAAATTGTCAATCGGCTTTTTTGAGATGCACAGGAGACGCGCTTTTCCAATCGTAATCTGTTGGGCGCTGCTTGGACTGCTGGCAGGATGCGGCTACAAGTTACATGGTACAGGTGAAGCGATCGGAGTGAAAATCGATACCCTTGCCATCCCTCTGATTCAAAGTCCCTCCTCGTCGCCCGGGTTTGAATCCACTTTTACGGGGATGATTCGGGAGGAATTCGCAAGCCATTCAAAAGTGCCTCTTGTCGCTAAACAGGACGCTTCGGTCGTTTTGGTGGGCAGAGTCCGCTCCATCAAGACCGAGCCCTACACTTACCGGATTCAGGATACGAAAGTGGGAGGTGAGACTGCCGCCTACGAGGTAACGAATGCCCGCTGGTTAAAGCTCACACTCGAAGCCAAATTGCTGGAAAAAGATACCGGCAAGGTTATCTGGGAAGAGAGGGCGATGAGGGAAAAGGCCACTTATCAAGTAGGCAGTGATCCCCTGATCAACAGGTATAACGAAAAGAACGCATTAAGGGAAATTGCCCGCAATCTGGCCCGGAGAATCTACCTCAAGACCATGGAAAGGTTCTGACTCTGATGACTGCGGATCTTTCCCCCGAACAGGTATTAAACCAGCTTGACAGAGGCAGGCTGTCACCTTTTTATCTCTTTTACGGTGAGGGTGAATTCCAGTTGGAAAAGGTCTTGGGCAAGATCCGCGGGGCGATCGTATCGGAAGAAACAAAAGAATTCAATTTGCAGATATTTTACGGAGACCAGGCCAATCCCGCCGAGATACTCGATGGGGCCTGTTCTGTTCCCTTTATCTCCGAAAAGAAATTAATTGTGGTCCGGAGGACTGAAGATTTTTCTCCCCAAGCCCTGGAAAGATTCATTCCTTACCTTGAGGACCCCGTTCAATCGACATGCCTCATTTTTCTCTGCTCAAGACCGGATTTCCGAAAAAAATTCTACAAGAAGATAAGAGAACTCGGGCAGGCCGTTAATTTCCGGAGACTATATGATGATAAGGTGGTGCCGTGGATCAAGAGGATGGGAAGGGAGATGGGGCTTGTCATAGATGGGCAAGCCTGCGCATACCTGCATCAAGTTGTGGGAAATCGGATGAGAGATCTTTACTCGGAGCTTGAGAAACTCTATCTGTGTCACGGAGAGACGACCATCGGTCTTAAAGAGGTAAGAGATTTGGTTGTCCACAGTCGTATATATACCATCTTTGAACTAATGGACGAGATATCCGGGAGGAGGGGAGAGTCTTCTCTATCCGCCCTGAAAAGATTTCTGGAAGAAGGCGGCAGGGATGCACCTCAAAAACTGGTGGGGATGCTGAACCGCCAGATCCGCCTCCTCTGGCAGACAAAATGGATCATAGAGGGGGGCGGGACAAAGGCCGAGGCAGGTCGGAAGCTGGGCCTTCAGGGCTTCCAGATCAACCGGCTCGTCCAGCAATCCAAACGCTGGACACATGAGGATCTGGAAGAAGCGGTGCACAGCCTCTACGAGGTAGATGCACGGCTTAAGTCCGGGGCCGAGACTCGTCTTGTCCTTGAAAATCTCGTCCTGTCCCTATGTGCTTCCTAAGTGGATTAAGAAGATATTGAAAGCTGGTTGACCTGCCGTGCCAGGCGGGAAATTTTTCTGGCAGCCGTGTTTTTGTGCAACACGCCTTTTGAAGCGGTTTTTTGAAGAAGGGAAACGGCCTTTTTGAAGTTTTCCCGGGCTTTTTCCGGATCACCGGACTCGACCGATGCCTTTACCTGCTTGATGGCTGTTTTCACCCGTGTCTTGTAATGCTTATTTCTCAACCTTCTGGTCTCGCTCTGTCTCGCCCGTTTAAGGGCTGATTTGTGGTTCGCCAAACTTTGACCTCCTTGTATTCAAAAATTTGAAATGAATTAGCTCTTTCAAAAACAGGCCTGGCCACTTCAAAAAGCCAAGCCAACCAAAAATTTATATATTGTGTAAATTATTTTTTTCTGTCAAGGATTTTCAGTGGACCATTCTCATTTATTGGACTCCGAGGACAAGAAAGTCAGCCGGGCTGCAGGGGTTGTGGGCTTTTTTACTTTTTTGAGCAGGATTTTGGGCCTTGTACGCGACATGGTACTGGCTTTCTTCTTCGGAACCGCAATGGCCATGGACGCCTTCGTAGCAGCCTTCCGGATCCCCAATCTCCTTAGGCGTCTTTTTGCTGAAGGTTCTCTTACGATCGCCTTCATCCCCGTGTTTACCGAGTACCTTACCACAAGGAGCAAGAAGGAGGCGCTTGAGCTGGCAAGGGTTGTGCTCACCCTCCTTGTCCTTGTGCTCACCCTCCTTGCACTCGCCGGGGTCCTCCTGGCCCCATGGATAGTAAGACTGCAGGCCTGGGGTTTTGGGGGCTCGGGCACCAAGTATGAGCTCACGGTCCTTCTGACTCGTATCACCTTTCCTTATATCTTTTTCATCAGCATTGTGGCCTTTTTTATGGGAGTGCTCAACTCGTTCAGGCGCTTTGGGGCGCCGGCCGCAGCCCCTATTTTTCTGAACCTGGGAATCATCGGCTCTGCGTGTCTCATCTCACCTTATATGTCCGAGCCGATAGTAGGTGTGGCAATAGGTGTGCTGATCGGTGGCCTGCTCCAGGTGAGTCTCCAGATTCCCTGGGCCCTCAAAGAGGGGATGAGGCTGTTTCCCAGGTGGCACCCATCCCATCCCGCGGTCAAACGGATCGGGAGGCTCATGTTGCCCGCCATTTTCGGCTCTGCCGTGTACCAGTTCAACCAGTTCATGGTGACGCTGCTTGCGTCATTTCTCCCTGAAGGAAGCGTTTCCTGGCTGTATTACGCGGATCGTGTGGTCCAGTTTCCCCTTGGCGTATTTGCCATAGCCATCAGC
Source organism: Deltaproteobacteria bacterium (assembly GCA_029933075.1). GTDB lineage: Bacteria > Desulfobacterota > DSM-4660 > Desulfatiglandales > Desulfatiglandaceae > JAOZOW01. The sequence continues at coordinate 14,608 of JAOZOW010000054.1, forward strand.
ACGGCAGCACTGCCTTCACTGTCCACCCATGCCGCGGGAAAAGACCTCGAGCGGTTCGGCGAGACCCTCACTCATTCCTTAAAGCTGGTTTTTTTCATAATTCTACCCTCCATGGTGGGCCTGATTATTCTCGGGAAACCTATTGTTCATCTCCTGTTTCAGCGCGGGGCGTTTACGGATACCTCCACGCTCATGACCGGCCAGGCTCTACTTTATTATGCATTGGGTTTATGGGCATTTTCCGGAATAAGGGTTATGGTTTCCGCCTTTTATGCGCTTCAAGACACAAAGACTCCTGTTCTGGTTGCCGTTGCAGCCTTAGTGGTGAATCTTGTACTCAGCTTGTTTCTGGCCTTTCTCACGCCCCTCAGGCATGGGGGCTTGGCATTGGCACTATCCGCGGCCTCCGCCCTGCAGTTTTTTCTCCTAGTGTATCTCTTGAGGAGAAAAATTCCCTCCGGTTGTCTCAAAGCGGTCGCAAGGTCGGCCGTGAAATCCGCTGTCGCGGCTCTCTTGATGGGAATAGGGGTCCATATTCTCTATTTCAGATGCTTTGGAGGGCTGCGGTCCGGCGGACTGTGGAGTGAAATTTCCGAGCTTGGCTCCGTCATTATCCTGGCTGTGTCGTGCTATTTTCTGATGGCATGGCTGTTTGGATGTGACGAGCTTAAATCCCTCAAAGATATCATCCCCTCGATTGCAACCAGGGTAAAAAGAAAGGGATAAACTTGAGGGAAGTCGCCAAACATATCTGTCCCATCAAGCAATGATGATCCACAATTACCCCCCTCCATTTTTCATTTCATGTCTTAAACAGTAATTGCATAATTAGACAGAATAAATATTTTAGATGACATGTTAAAAATTTATTGTATAATTATATTGAAAATGTTATACAATTTAGCAGGAATAAATTATACAGTATAAATAGTACACCATAAACATCTCTCTATCCCGCCGTTTTCGGGGGTCATGATCCAATGGACCCGATTGGATGAGGAGGCTCTTTGTCAATGGGTGAATCAACTTTGCTTGGACACCAACGGCGGGAGGTAGAGCAGAAAAGCGCCGGGTTTGGAGATATTTTCCGGCAGGGGTAAAGAGAAACGATGGAGTTTGATTCCCATAGCTGGGTGACAAGCAAAGAAATCCTTTTGAAAACGGGGATTTCCAGGGCAACCCTTAACAATTACATAAGAATGGGAATTGTACCCAGGCCGCTCGTTCAGAAGCCGCGGAGCGATATGCGTGGCACCAAAAAAATCGGTTACTTCCCTGGCGAAGTCCTTGGTCGCATCGAACTGATAAGGAGGCTCAAACAAGAGGGACATACAATGGCGGAGATCGTTGAGCGATTGAAAGACTCACCCCTCGAGGAACCAGGTAACCAGACCGTAGACTCCTGGACAATGGAAAGTGCTCATGGTCCCAGCCCCGATCATGGGGGGGTAAGGCTGACACTTGAGGGAATCGAAGATCCCGCTTATTTGGTCAATTTTCATTTTCAGGTAGCGTGGGTTAATGAAAAGGCCGAGGAAAAGATATTTGGATACAGGGTTAGCAATGAAAAGAGGATCGATCAAAGGAACATTTTCAGGCTCTTTTTCCACTGGAGGTTCCACAGTCATGTGAAAAACTGGCGAGATCTGGTCGGGTTTCACATGGCCTTTGCAAAGCTCAAATATGCACGGAGCTGGATGGAAAAGATCTATCCGGGGATTTCGCCAAGTGAAGCGGAGGTGCTCCAGGAGCTTTACGACCACGTGGAGTCTTTTCGCAGGCGGACCATTCTTGCCCGTGTCATGAATTTCCTGATGGAGGACGGTTCCACAGAGACTTACATGGTACATGTCCTTTTTTTCAAAGAAGGGATGCTTTTTATTTATCAACCGGAGGGTCTTACGGGCAGGAGGAGCTTCGATTTTTGATCTGCCCCCGGTATGCACCATTTTTGGTGCAGTATGCACCATTTTTGGTGCACACTGCCTGAGACAGTTGATAGTCATAATTTGAACCGCATGGCAAAAAGATTTTTCAAAATTAAAACCATCACATTGCAAAAATAATGTAACATGCTGAATAAACATAAGAAAACATTGGATTATAAAAGGGAAAATCTGCCTGGCCAAGCCGTTTTGGGCCCGTAATCTCGAGAATGCTTTCTGGCACGAAATTTGATTAATGCAGGTATCAAAGCCCTCTCTTCGGCAGCATCGAGGTCTTTTGGAAGCCCCGGGCGTGAGTCCTTTTAACCCTTAAGAAGGAGAAAATTGGATGGACAGGAAAAGGGCTGTTGAGATTATAAAGGACGAGAAGGGGTCTACCAGGGGCCCATCGGATAAAGGCTATGGGCTCCCGCCATGGCTGTTCCAGCACAACGATCTGACTCACGCCCTTGAACAGGCGGACCCTGTAAGCCAGCATACCCTTACCAACACCCTTAATTATATTCACTTCGTAGAAGGATACCTGCTGGTCAGGTTGAAACATCCCAGATACGACGAAAGTATCCTGCTCCGCGCCTATCCGGAGCCTTGCCTCGGTAAAGAGCTTACGTGCTCCTGGGTCGATCCTACCGTCGACGTATACAAGTATCGCTTCCAGCACATTGTCATTGATGACGGTCAGTCAATGATACTGGTCCCGAGCGAGGAGGTAAAACTTGGGGATGGATCATTTAGAGTGGTCCTGCCGGAGAAGAGCTTTGCTGTGGGGAAACGCCAGGCGAGGCGGTACCCTTGCAGAGAGGTCAGTGCCGAACTGGATCAAAGCGGCTTTCTGGCAAGAGGGCGCCTTTTAAATTACAATCCGTTCGGATTTTGCATCAGGGTCAAGGCTTCCGGTCCAAGTTCCTTTCACTGGTTCAATCCTGAGGAACTATCGGTGGTGTACCTCACGGGAGAGCATCAGATCCTTTTTTCGGGGAGCTGCAGATGCATTCGCTACCGGGATATGGGTGAGGAGAAAGAACTCGTCCTCAGCCCCACGGACCAGCAAATGCATCGGTTTGGGAGGAAACAGATAAGAAATCCCCGCCAGCGCCTGGTTCCATCCCCCAACCTGGTCTTCATGCATCCCTTCCTAAAAAAACAGATCCAGCTGGAAGTGGTGGATATCTGCACATCCGGATTTTCCGTGGAAGAAAAAATGGATGAGGGCATCCTCATGCAGGGGATGATCATCCCTGAATTAAAAATAAAGTTCGCAGGTGCTACCAGTGTCACATGTTCGGCCCAGGTGATCTATCGCCGGGAAGAAAACGAGAACTCAGTTAAATGCGGCCTGGGTATCTTAGATATGGATATTGCCGACTACAGTCGTCTCACGCACATATTAAGCACTGCGCTTGATCCAAACGCCTATGTGTGCTGTGAAGTTGATATGGGGGAGCTGTGGGAGTTCTTTTTCGACACAGGATTTATATACCCCACGAAGTACAGGCTTATTCAGTCCCATAAAGAGGCATTTAAAAAGACCTATGAAAAGCTGTATCAGGATAACCCCGAGATCGCAAAACATTTTACCTATCAGCGAAACGGGAGGATCTATGGCCATATCGCAATGGTGAGGGCGTATAAGAGGGCATGGATGATTCATCACCACGCTGCCAGGGCTATGGAGAGCAAGCGCGCCGGATTTATCGTGTTGAAGCAGATCATGCATTACCTGAACGATATGCACCGGCTGCCTTCGGCCAAGATGGATTATGTGATGAGCTATTTCCGGCCGGAGAACAAATTTCCTGATCGTGTGTTCGGGGGGTTTGCAAGGAGTTTGAATAATCCAGGGGGTTGTTCTTTAGATCTTTTTGCCTATTTGCCTTACACCGGTCTGTCGCTGGGAACGCAACTCCCAGAGTCATGGACCCTACGGAAGTCGACCAGGCCTGACCTATGGGAACTCAACACCTTTTACAATCATCACAGCGGAGGGCTGCTTCTAAAGGCAATGGGCCTGTCTCATGACCAGGCAGAGGACGGGGAAACCATTGAAGAGGTCTATGAGCGACTCGGATTTTTCCGAAAGCAGGAGGTCTACTCCCTTTGCCGAGAAAACGAGCTTACCGCCGTGCTGATCGTTAATAGATCCGACCTCGGCTTCAATCTCTCGGAATTGCTCAATGGGATAAAGGTATTGGCAATAAGCCAGGAGTCTCTCCCGTGGAATATCCTGTCGACAGCCATCGCCCGGTTGACGCGCGCCTATGACATGGAGAGAATTCCAGTGCTATTCTATCCGCTCCAATATGTGAAGGCCGAGAAGATACCTTACGAGAAGTCATACTTTTCATGGGTATTGAATGTCCGGTACGGCGATCAATACATGAAATACATGCAAAAAAGGTTCAGGATAACCTACAAAGCAACTTGATCCTTGCCCCCAGCTTCCCCCAGTATCCCACCAAATCTCCTCAGCGGACATTACTATAAACTCTA
>JAOZOW010000122.1 GCA_029933075.1 Deltaproteobacteria bacterium
CATGTCCCGTTGGGGAAACTCAAAGAACTGGTTTACTCGGGAGATATGATCGACGCAGGTGAGGCATTTCGATTAGGGCTGGTGGAAAAGGTTACGCCACCTGGCAGGGTGATGGACGCGGCCATGGAACTTGCATCCAAGATTATAAAGAGAGGTCCGCTGGGCGTGGCAGCGGCCAAAAAGGTCATCAACAGGGCCCGTGATCTGCCGCTAAGTGACGGCCTGGAGTTGGAATCGGATTTCTGGGCCAATCTTACGGCCACCGAGGATATGAAGGAAGGGGCACGGGCCTTCATAGAAAAAAGGAAACCGGAATATAAGGGCAAATAGGGGAGGGTCAATTGGAAGATGCAGTCATTGTAAGCGGAGTACGCACTCCGGTAGGGAGTTACATGGGAGCATTAAGAGATGTGCCAGCGTATGACCTTGGGGCCATGGTCTTGAACGAAGCAGTAAAGAGGGCGGGGATAGCCCCGGACATTGTTGATGAAGTGATCATGGGGCAATCCTATCAGAGTGGGGAATATGTAAACATTGCCCGCATGTCACTGTTAAAGGCAGGCTGGCCGGAATCCATTCCAGGCATCACCCTTGACAGACGATGTTGCACGGGTCTCGACGTGGTCTGTTCCGCTGCCATGAAGATCCAGTCTGGAAATGCGGAGATAGTGGTGGCAGGTGGTGTGGAGAGCATGAGCAATGCGGAGTTCTATGTGCCCGGTGATATCAAGTGGGGGGTCGGGGGCAAAAAGGGCATGCCGCGGGGACATGGAGATCTTTCCATATGGGGAATACGATTTTATGACCGTATCCAGAGGGCCAGGGTTATGTCCCAGCCCGAGGAACGTTACGGGGTCCTCCCTTCAATGATGTCATGGGCCGAGACAGCCGCAAAAGAAGAAGATATATCCCGTGAAGAGTGCGATAAATGGTCTTTGGCGAGCCATCAAAAGGCATGCGCAGCTATCGAGGCAGGGAAATTTGAAGAAGAAATTATTCCAGTCACCGTGCCTCGTCGCAAGGGAGAGCCTCTCATTGTATCCCGGGATGAGGGACCAAGGCCTGATACTTCTTTAGATAAACTCTCAAGACTTAGGCCCGTATTAGGAGGAGTGTGCACCGCCGGGAATTCATCGTCGGAAAACGACGGGGCGGCTGCGGTAGTGGTAACATCTGCTGAAAAGGCTGAGGAGTTGGGGGTGAAACCGTTTGCCAGGTTGAAATCGTTTGCCGTGGCCGGGGATGACCCCCGCCGCGCCTATAAAACTGTTCCTGTTGCAGTAGATAAGGCCTTGAAAAGGGTGGGCCTGACTATTGAGCAGATGGATCTGATCGAGATACAAGAGGCCTTTGCAGCGCAGGTGTTGGCGGACCTGAAGGAGATGGGCGTTGGACCGCAAGACTACGGGAAGGTCAATGTGAATGGATCGGGGATTTCTCTTGGACATCCTATTGCCTGCACCGGGACACGGGTATTGGTGACGTTACTCCACGAAATGAAGAGGAGCAGCGCGCGATACGGCCTTGAGTGTATTTGCGGCGGCGGAGGCCTGGGTATTGCCGCGATAATAGAGAGAAGATGAAAAAAGTGGGAGAATCAAGACAAGATGTAACAATTGTGGATTGCGGACCGAGAGATGGGCTAGGGGCGATCTCAAGGGAAGTTGCAACCGTGGATAAGATTCGGTTGATAGATTGTCTGGTAGAGGCTGGTATAACCAAAATTGACTGCGTTGCCTTCACCCATCCCCGTCTGATCCCGCAGAACTCTGACGCAGAAAAGGTCATGGACGGGCTCAAAAAGAGGCAGGAGGTGACCTATATCGGACTGGCGCCTAATGAAGTAGCCTGCCGCAGGGCCGTGTTGACCCAGGTAGATGAAGTACTCACCCTTGTAGCCGCCAGTGAAGCCTTCAATCATTCCGCACTCGGATTGAGCACGAAGATTCTCCTGAACAAGACTCTGCCCGCCATATTTGAGATAGCTCACGATGGAGGAAAGGGCATCAGTGCCTACATCCTTACTGCATTTGGTTGTCCTTACAGCGGGTCGGTTGATTTAGAAAAGGTATTGGAGATCGCTTCACGATTGGCGTTTATGGGAGCCAGCGAAATCACGCTGGTAGACAGTACCGGTATGGCCAACCCAATACAGGTAAAGAAGGTTGTTGCAGCAGTCACGGAATTAGGTCTCGGCGCTGATATTGCCGTCCATTTCCATGACACAAGGGGCACAGGCCTGGTCAACTGTGTGGCCGCCTATGAGGAAGGCATTCGTATATTCGATACGGCCATTGCTGGTTTTAGCGGTACCCCCTTCGGCGCGCATAAATTGGACATGGGCTTTTGGAATGTTCCGACTGAGGATCTGGCCCATCTGTTCGAACAGATGGGTGTAAGCACAGGCGTGGATCTGGAGCGTCTTTTGGAGTGTGGGGCTCTGGCAGAACGACTCGCAGGCATAAGGCTGCCAAGCCACCTATTGAGGGCCGGTCTCAGTTCAGAGCTAGCGGAAATAGGTGAACAACTTAAACTGAGATAGTGAGGAAATCAAAAGGGAGGCAGGAAAGATGTCGATCAAGAAAGTTTGTGTCATTGGTATGGGAACCATGGGCAGCCAGATCGGAATTGTCTGCGCCAGAGGCGGATTTAAAACCAGAATGCTGGACATGGCCCCTGAACAAGTGGAAAGAGGCATGAAAAACATCCAGACCTTTTTAAAAGGTCAGGAGAAAAAGGGAAAGATGGATCAGGAGACCAGGGAAAAAATTCTATCGCTTATCAACACCGGAACAGACATTAGTGATGGCGTGTCAGATGCCGACCTGGTGATTGAGGCCGTGTTTGAGGATGTGGAAGTCAAAAAGGATGTGTTCAGGAAACTTGACGAAACCGGCCCGAAAGAGGCCATCCTGGCGAGCAATACTTCGACCCTCTGGATTGCGGAGATTGCCGCTGCTACAAAACGCCCTGAGAGGTGCATCGGTACGCATTTTCTGATTCCGGCGGCCCTGACTCCATTGGTGGAGGTAGTACGCGGGCCAGAGACCTCTGATGAGACCCACAGAACGGTGCTCGATTTTCTTGAAAAGTGCGGGAAGGAAACCGTAACCGTTGCCGATTCGCCAGGTTTTGTGATCAATCGTCTCTATCTTCCCATGGTCAATGAAGCCTTTTTCGCTCTTCAAACCGGGCTTGCAAGCGCTGAGGAGATAGACAGGAGCTGCACAAAGGGCTTAGGTTTTCCACTTGGCCCCCTGGCCGCTGCAGATGCGTTTGGCCTGGACATTCTTCTTGCGTGCATGAGAACTTTTCACAGGGAGCTTGGAGACAAATACCGACCCTGCCCCCTCCTTGTGAAGCTGGTCAAGGCCGGCCATTTGGGCAGGAAGACAGGAAAAGGAGTCTATGACTACAGCAAATAGCATGACTGATTACGGGGTCTTGTAATGATGAATTTCACTGATGAACAAAGAATGATTCAAGGGATGGTTCGAAAATTGGCGAAGGAGAAGATCGAGCCCCTTACCAAAGAGGCGGATGTGTCAGGTCATTCATCACCTGAAATTGTGAGGCTCCTCGCAGAAAACGATCTGTTGAAAATGGCGCTTCCCGAAGAGTATGGCGGGATCGGGGCCTCTTACACTACCATTGCCCTTGTGGTGGAAGAGATGGCAAAGGTGGATGCCTCCACGGCCATGATACTTTTCGTAACCCAGTCCCTCATCCAGATATTGAAACAATGGGGAAATGAGAAACAGAAGGAGCGGTTTTTTGGGCAAATGCGCTCTGGCGACAAGGTAAACGCCTTTTCCCTGACCGAACCGAATTTTGGGTCTGAATCAGCGGCCATTCAAACAAAGGCCGTATTGGACGGAGACCATTACATTATTAATGGCACCAAGATATTCGTGACCAACGGAGATATTGCAGACTTTATCCTGGTCTTCGTTCGTACGGGGGAGGGAGAAAGGCACAGGGGATTGTCAGCGCTTGTTGTTGAGAAGGAGAATGCTCCCGGGTTTATGGTTGGCAAACACGAGGACAAACTCGGGCTCAGGGGGTCGGACCTAGCTGAATTGATCTTCCAAGACGCAAAGGTGCCGAAGGAAAACCTGCTTGGTCAACAGGGGAAGGGATGGGATATCCTCATGACCGGAGGGGCTGATATGAGGGCCTATGGGCCAGGCGCCATGGCCGTGGGCCTTGCCCGTGGGGCGCTTGATTACGCAGTCAATTATGCCAAGCAGAGGATACAATTCGGCGGGCCTCTCAGCAATCTCCAGGCCATAAGATTCATGTTGGCAGATATGTCCATACAGGTGGACGCTGCCCGTTCGCTCCTTTACAGGACCGTCCGCTATATGGATTCAGGTCCTGGAGAAAAGGGACTGCGAAGCCGCCTGGTTTCATCAACCAAGTGTTTTGCTTCCGATGTCGCAATGAAAGTGACTACCGATGCGGTTCAGATCCTGGGCGGATACGGTGTCATGAAGGACTATCCCGTGGAGAAGATGATGCGGGATGCAAAGATGATCCAGATCTTTGATGGTTCCAACCAAATTCAAAGGGTTATTGTGGCTAAGAGCCTGCTTTCTTGAGGTAACTCGATTGTATTACTTCAAAGCGAAAACTTCTTTAGGAGGAAGATATCTATGGAGTCCACAGTTATTTACGAGGTGAAAGAAGAAATCTGTACTGTTACCCTTAATCGACCGGATGTATTTAATGCACTGAATCTCCAATTGGTCAGGGACTTGGTATCAGCATTAAGAAGGGCAGAGTCCGATCCGAAGCTACGGGTAGTTATTCTCAAAGGCGCAGGAAAGGCATGGTGTGCCGGCGGGGACCTGGAGGAATTGCTGAAACTCACAGAGGGAAGCGCCGCGGATCGCCGTGCTTATTTGCTCGATTTCAAGGCGATGATAGATACTGTCAGGGGAATCTCAAAGCCTGTGATCGCAGCGGTACACGGGGCTTGTGTGGGCGGCGGCAATGAACTCAACATTGCCTGTGACCTTACCATCGCCTCGGAAAAAGCGAAATTTGGCCAGGCAGGCCCCCGGGTGGGTTCCATGCCTGCCTTTGGCGTTCCCCAGAACCTGCAGATACTGGTGGGAGAAAAGCGTTCCCGTGAGATCACGTATCTCTGCCGCCTGTATACGGCGCAGGAGGCAGAAGCCATGGGCTGGATTAACAAGGTTGTGCCACCCGAAGAGCTCGACACTGAGACGGAAAAATGGGCCAATGAAATCGTCAAGAAAAGCCCCACTGCAATCACACTTGCCAAGAAAATGCATAATGTCTACTACGACCTGCTTTCCTCCAGCGCCGAGATTGGCGTGGAAATGCTGACGTTTTTCTGGGGTACAGAAGAGGCCAGAGAGGGCATGCTCGCTTTCAAGGAGAAAAGAGAGCCGGTGTTCAAGCCATAGGGAAGAAAAGAGGG
>JAOZOW010000012.1:0-32038 GCA_029933075.1 Deltaproteobacteria bacterium
GCAGCCGACTAACCAACCGCGGAGTAGATCATCTGGTCGCCCCCCATGCGGGGGCGTGGATTGAAACAGGTCCAATTAACAGAGAAATGGGAAAAATATATGTCGCCCCCCATGCGGGGGCGTGGATTGAAACATTTTAGACTCTATCCTGCCAAGGTATTGAGGGCGTCGCCCCCCATGCGGGGGCGTGGGCCGCGACAAATTAGGTTGTTATTTGGAGGCGTATGAAATCAGTTGATGTCAAGACATTGTTTCGGCCATCCCTTTTCTGGGATGCTGATGAAATTGATCCGGTCCGGCATGCGGCCTATATCATTGGTCGAGTCCTTGACTATGGGGATGAAAAAGATGTGGCCCGGCTCATGAAAATGTATCAAAAGGAGGAGATCATCTCGGTCATAAAAACACGAAGGGGGCTGTTTCCAGAAACCGGGAAATACTGGGCGGTTAAGTTTGATATACCGCTTTCCGAGGTAGCATGTTTGCGCAAGTACTATCCCAAGAAGCCATGAATGCAATTTACAGCGGGTCTCTAAAAGAGACTTTATTTTTCGAGAAGGGTTCCGGGGCGGACACTATCCTCTCCATGTTTCTCATATAAAGAATCGAGGGCCATGTTCAGGCTCTTTCTCTTTTTGAATTGCTCATCCCGATCAAACAGGGAGAACTGGCTTTCCTTTCCATGAAAGCTGAGCTGGGACAGCGAGATCCCTAGGAGCCGTACCGGCCTCATACCTACCGCAGTCTTTCTTAGGAGCCGGCATGCAGTGGAATATATTTCAAAACCATCGTCTGTGGGACTGGAAAGCGTCTCGGCCCTGGTTATCTGGCGGAAGTCGCTGTATTTTACCTTCAGGGTGATGGTCCTGCCAGCGGCTTGCATCTTACGCGCCCGGTGAGCCACCTTGTTCGAAAGGCGTAAGATCTCTTTTTTGCCCGCATCGATATCCTGGATATCCTGGGAGAAGGTTTCTTCATGGCTGATGGATTTCACCTCGTGATCCGCTACGACCTCGCGCTCATCTATTCCCATTGACAGCTGATGCATCTTGAGGCCATATTTACCGAATTTCTTCTCGAGGACCTTGACGGGCATCTGCCTCAAATCCTTAAATGTCCGAACCTTGAGACGCATCAGGGCCTCCCTGGTTGCCTTTCCCACTCCCCACATTTTCTCTATGGGCAGCGGATCAAGGAACTCTCTTACCCTGTCAGAGGGTACAATGGTGAGGCCATCGGGCTTGTCCATGTCAGAGGCGATCTTGGCAACAAACTTGTTCGGAGCCACGCCGGCTGAAACGGTGAGCCCCGTCTCTTCCAAAACGCACCGCTTGATCTTTTCGGCAATACTTTCGGGCTGGCCAAAAAGGCGCAGGGAGCCTGTAACGTCCAGAAACGCCTCGTCTATGGAAAGGGGCTCCACCAGTGGAGTGAAACGATAAAAAATCTCGAATACCTGCCTCGAGACTTCCTTGTATCTTCTCATTCTGACCGGCAGAAATATTCCTTGGGGGCACAGACGCATGGCTGTGGCCATGGGCTGGGCGGAATGAACGCCGAACTTTCTGGCTTCATATGAGGCAGAGGATACCACGCCCCTTTCCCGGCTGCCGCCCACAATAACCGGCTTGCCTTTCAATGCCGGATTATCCAGTGCCTCCACCGAGGGATAGAAGGCATCCATATCCAGGTGAATGATGGCCCTTGCTTTCAATTGGTTATTCCTGTTTTTCAAGTGAGTTGTCCGCCTCTCGGGATCCCGGCCCGTCCAGTATCAGGTCGATGATTTTTTTCAACTCAATATAATGAGGTCCCCTCCAGTAGATTTTGTCGCAGGTGCTACACATGGTGTATTCGTGGTAAAGATCTTTTGTCTTCGGAGGGATCCTGTGGATAATTTTCTCCTTTGGCACCTTTTCCAGCAGGTTGTTGCAACCAAGACATCTTGAAAAAGGGTTTATGCTCTCCCTGAGATCCAGATAGTCTATGATTCGCTTTATTTGGCTTTCGACTGTCCCCGGCCTTACGAAGATTCCGTGGGTTACCTCTCTGAATTTCAGTAGTTTTTTGCTCCTTGTGAGTATTATTCTCTTTTGTCTTCTGGATATTTCAATGAGCTGCCGGTTGGAGAGCAGGGGGTCGTAATACACGTCAAGACCCAGCAACCTCATATATTTTACCATATCTCGCAAATGGACATGAGCTATGAACCTGGTATCCCGAAGAGGAACCTTTCTCAGTCGTGTAGCATTTTCAATATTGAGCGATTCAAATACTGGATATACGCTTACCCGGTCTCCATCTTGGATAATATAACTGAAATCTACGGATTTTCCGTTTATCAAGATGAGGTCGATTTCCGTATGAGGGACTCCGAGCGCCTCGATCATGTCTTTTACGGACCTTTTCCCCTGGAAGGCGGCTTCAAAGTCGGTTTTTCGTTGGCATTCAGGGAGAAAGTCGTTTAATTCTTCATAAAAGCGGAATATTGCTTTTGGCATCGATTCCCCACTGGTGCAAGGGCATTTCAGGAGGAGCATTTCCGGGGTCCCGGCACCGTGCTTTCAGTCAACTCGGGTATGAGTTGGGTGAAGGATGAACCGATTATACATTGGCTGTTCTTGCAGGAAAAACAAAAACTGCGGCCGGGGATATTTTTTCCCCTGCCGCAGCAGGCCTGCACCCCGGGAGTAACTTTGGGGTTTGGCCATTTGATGGGGCATCGGTCAAGCGGGTGGTTCTTTACAGGGCGCGTAAATTGGAGTATCAATACAGCATGTGAGGAAAGCGCCATGATCAAAGAAAATGTGGAGAAGATTCTCAACGAGCTCCCGGATGGCGTCGGTCTTGTGGCAGCCGCCAAGACGAGGACACCGGAGGAGATCCTGGAGTGCGTGGAGGCCGGGGTCGGCATCATTGGAGAGAACTATGTCCAGGAGGCCGAGAGGGCTTACTCTGTAATAGGGGACAGGGCCCGGTGGCACATGATCGGGCATCTCCAGAGCAACAAGGCCAAGAAAGCGGTCAAGATCTTCGACATGATCGAGACGGTGGACTCTGTCAAACTTGCAAAGGCCATTGACAGGGCGTGCGAGAAGATCGGGAGGACAATGCCGATCCTCATCGAGATAAACAGCGGCGAAGAACCTCAGAAGGCGGGTGTAATGCCAGAAGATGCCGTCGGGCTTGTCAAAGAAATCTCCGGCCTCAATAATATTGAAATCCTCGGGCTCATGACCATGGGCCCCTTTGCAGGGGATCCCGAGGAGGCGCGTCCCTATTTTCAGAAGACCAGAGCGCTCTTTGAAGAAATCAAGGGCCTGGAGCTTCCCCGTGTGGAGATGAAGTACCTATCCATGGGCATGTCCAATTCTTACAAAGTAGCCATAGAGGAGGGAGCGAATCTGGTCAGGATCGGCACGAAAATATTTGGTGAACGCCATTACGATTGAGACGAGGGGCCTGGAGACGAGAGGACTTTCCGTGAGGCGGGAGCAGTGAGTTTTGTTGCAAAGGAGCTCAGGCGCCTTGTGGGAAAGGCGATCCATGAGCGGGACATGATCCGGGATGGGGATCATGTGCTTGTATCAGTTTCCGGGGGGAAAGACAGCCTCACACTCCTGTGGATGTTGAGGGAGCGACTGCAAAGAATTCCGATCAGTTATCGGATCACGGCCGTTCATGTGGACCCTGGTTTCGGTGCCGATTCAGCCACCCGAATGGCGGCTTTTTTTTCCGAACACGGCTTTGAATACCGGGTGATCCCGAGCGATGTGGGGCCCAGGGCACACGGCCCGGAAAATCGGGAGAATCCCTGCTTCCTTTGCTCGAGGCTGAGACGGAAGCTGATTTTCGAACTGGCCGATGAACTTGGCTGCAACAAGATCGCCTTCGGTCATCATAAGGACGACCTGATCGAGACTTTCTTCCTGAATATTTTTTACGGGGCCAGCATCAGTACCATGATGCCGGTGCAGCCCTTTTTCGATGGAAGGCTGACCGTACTCAGGCCCCTTTATATGACAGATGAAGACATCATCAGGCGCTTCGCCAGGTCCATGGGCTGGTCCAGGATCGACCTTGGCTGCCCCACGGCAGGTTCATCAAAACGGGAGGAGATCAGGGAGATACTCAGACACTTATACAGATCGAACCGGAAGGTTAAAGGAAATATTTTTCACGCCCTGCAGAATGTGAAATCCGAGTATCTCTTGTAGACCTTTTGCGCGGCTATACGCCTGGCCGTGGACGGATTAAATTTGTCCTTGCCCGGGAGAGGCGCGACCTTTATAATCCATGACATGTTCATGGAGTGGATCCATGTTTTATCGAAACGGTGATGACATGTTCGCTCGCCTGACGCATTCTTGCCAGCGGCGCGGTATTGTCTGCGTTGATGGACTGTGGTGATTATGCCTGATTCCAACGAAGAAAACATTGAGAAGCCTGTGGAACCGGACGATAAGGACGCGGTTGACAGGGATGATGAGCCAGCTCAAGAAGAGCCGGAGAAGGCCGAGCCCGAGGAGGCTTTTCTGGATGAGGATCGCCTTGTTACCCTTATACTGGTTGCCTTGCTGGTGCTGGGTTTAGTGGGACTCGCGGCCTTTTATTTTACCACGTCGGGTCATGAGAAGAGGACAATGACTGGGAAATACCCCGGGAGTGCCCAGGTGATGCCGCCTGAGTCGGCCTTGGGGAAGAGCAGTGATGTTACACTGAGGGATCGAAAAGCAGCAGCCCCCGGTATATCACCGATAAAACAAAAGCAGATTGCAGAAGGTGATGATACGGCTCGGAGGCTGCCCTCCGGGCGGGAAGCTGGAATTGCCCCGGAAGAAGCAGTTGCTTCAGTTGAGGAGAAGCGTTCTCAGGAGATACATGAGTCTGTAACGGAAAAGCAGGGCAATATCCCTTCGGCCCAGGGTACACCCGAAGAGACGAGTGAACCGAGAACCGGATCTGTTGAAAAGTCTGTCTCCCCTGGCCTGCCGGGCCCTCCGGATGATAGGGGTGCCAAACCGGAGGAAGAAGAGGCAAAGGCGGCAGCCCCCGGCGCTGTTTCTCCGGAACCATCCTTAGCTGTCATCCGGGAGCAGGCAAGGGCCAATGGCACCTTCTTCGGGGCCCAGAAGGTCACCGAAGGTATCATTGTGGGGAAAAGAGGTACGAGGGGTGATCGGGCCGATATTTACAAGATCCATGCCACGGGAAACAGGATGGTCCTAACCCTGGACCCCTTCTTGAGTGAGGAGGGCAGACGATTTTATCTTACCGTGTTTGATCAAAACAGAAAGCCGATCGGGAGTATATCGTCCAGAACCGGCCCCACCGTAAATCTTAATGTTGCTCCCGACAGGAGCTATTATATCATGCTCGACCTTAGCAAAGCCCCCATTGGGGAGCCTGAGTACAGGGTGAGCGTCCATTTCAAGTAGATACCACTCGCATATAGCTTTCCGGAATCAATTTTAATATCATTGCAGAGGAAGGGAAATCGGCTCTCCCCTGCCGGCCTGCGCGGTGAAGACCCATGGCCGGAGTTGTAAGGCTTGGCAGGGCCAAGGCAAGAGAAAGGACAACGTCATCTTGAAAGAATCACCGGCGGACTGGCGGCACACAGGCGTCTCTTTCATAGGCCTCAAGAGAACGAACAGGATCGTTTTCCTGTTACTTGCCCTCGTTGGTGTTCTGCTGGTCCGGGGGTTGAGTTGGGGTAAGGGATCGTCCGATGACGCTCCTGTCCACCATTTGGTGGTCCTTCACACCAACGACACCCACGGGCATCCCCTGAAGTTCTACCTCTACCCCGCCCCTGACGTGGGAGGGCTTCCTGCCCGCGCCACCCTGATAAAGGGGATCAAAAAGGAAAATGAAAATGTCCTCCTCCTTGATGCGGGGGATCTCAACACCGGTAGGGCCGAGTCAAACCTGTTCAGGGCCAAGCCGGATATTATCGGCTACAACTATATAGGTTATGATGCCATGGCCTTGGGAAATCATGAATTTGATCACCCCCTGGATGTCCTGCGAATGCAGATGGCTTGGGCAAAATTTCCCTTTCTTTCAGCCAATATCAGAGTCCCCGGCGGCAAATATTTGGCAAGGCCTTACATCATCAAAGCGTTCAAAGGCTTTAAGGTGGCCGTGTTAGGGCTCACCACTACCGAAACGAGGGGGATAGCGAACCCTCAAAACATTGATGGTTTGATTTTTCTCGATGAAGTTGAGACCGCACGCAACCTGGTACCGGAATTGAGAAGACAGGCGGACCTGGTCATTGCGCTGGTCCATCTGGGGATCTATCCCTCTTGGAACAGGGGTTCAAAAAGATTAGCCAATGAAGTGGAAGGCATTGATCTCATTGTAGACGGACACACCCATACAAGGCTTGATGCCCCCATTGTCGTGAAGCACAAGGCATCGGGCCGCAGGACGTTGATCGTTCAGGCCTGGAAATGGGGCCTCCTGATGGGGAGGGTTGACCTGTGGTTTCAGGACAGCAAGATCAGGGATTACCGATTCCGTGCCATTCCAGTAAACCTCAAGACCGTGCATAAGAGGGCCCATGGCCGCAGGGCGTATCGTTTTGTTGGCAGCGAGGTCAAGGAGGACCGCAGGCTCCTGGCCATGCTGAAACCTTACGCGGATGAGGTGAAGGCACGGCTGTCCGAGGTCATCGGATATGCGGAGAGGCCGTTTCTGTACAGGTATGCAAGAAGAAAGGAGACCCCTTTAGGCGACCTGGTGGCAGACTCCATGCTCTGGTTTACCAGGAGGCTGGGCGTGGATTTTGCGATCCAAAACGGCGGCGGCATCAGGGACAACTTGGAACCGGGTCCGATCACCATGAGGGATATTTACGACATCCTTCCCTTTGAGAACACCGTGGTAGTGCTGAGTTTGACGGGAAAGGATATCGAGGCGGTGTTTGACCGTATCGGGGCCGTAACAAGGGGGAGAGGCGCCTTCCCCCAGGTCTCGGAGGGCCTGAGATTCACCATCAACCAGCAGAAAAAGAGATGCGAAAACATTCTCATCCACGGGCGGCCCGTAGATCCTGCCAGGGTTTACCGGGTAGCCACCAATTCCTATCTGGCAAATGGCGGTGACGGCTATTTCGTATTCAGGGATGCAGAAGAAAAATATGACACGTCAATGCTCCAGAGGGATGTCTTGATTCGGTACATCCGATCGCTGGGAGGGCGCATCAGGCCCAAGAACCGTAGGAGGATCCACATCATCGAAAGGGCCCAGCCCCTTTCAGCCCTGGATCCCCCAGCCCAGAGCGACCCCTCTCAGCCTATTGCTGTTTTTCCAGCCACTCCCGTTTCAAATTCCGCAGCCTGCCTCCCTTGATGGCATTTCGAATCCGGCGCACCAACGACTCTATGAAATAGAGATTGTGGATGGCCGCCAGATGCATGCCTAAAAGCTCTCTGGCAAGAAAAAGGTGCCTGAGATAGGCCCTGGTGTGATTTATGCACGTATAGCAATTGCAACCTTCTTCGATGGGTCGATGGTCCGTCTTGAAGCGGGCGTTGAGGAGATTGAGCCTGAAGCGTTCGGCGCCTCGCACCAGGAGGGTCCCGGTGCGGGCCATGCGGGTGGGCGTGACGCAGTCAAAGAGGTCTATTCCCCTCTCTATGATCTCAAATATGTCTTCTATCTCCCCGATGCCCAGAAGGTGGCGGGGTTTATGTTCCGGCAAGAAAGGAGCGGTCCATTCCAGGACTTGGTAGAATTCCCTCTTGGACTTCCCCAGTGCCCCTCCGATGGCATAGCCGTCAAACCCCAGTCCGCTTATGAACAGAGCGCTCTCTCGCCTCAGATCCTGGTACGTGCCCCCCTGAACGATCCCAAAAATGGCCTGGTCCCCTCGGGAGCTTTTCTGAAAAAAATCCAGTGCCCGAACAGCCCAGCGATGGGTCCGATCCATGGCCGCCTTGGTGTACCGGTAGTCATGGAGGGGGGAGGTACACTCATCGAGGACCAGGATAATATCCGCGCCTAATTTTTGCTCTATTTCAATAACCCGCTCGGCAGTAAATCGGTGCCGGGAGCCGTCCAGGTATGATATGAACTCCACGCCGTCCTCATCCACTTCCACGAGTCTCCGCCTTTTCTTTGCGCTGAAATGCCCGCCGCGATCTTCTTGTTCGGGAGAAGGGAGAGCGATCTTGCCAACGTCTTCCTCCCTTCCGGCGCCGTGGCTGAAGATCTGAAAACCGCCCGAGTCTGTCATCAATGGGCCGTCCCATCCCATAAACCTGTGCAGCCCCCCCATCTGCGCTATCAGGTCTTCGCCCGGCTGGAGGTGAAGATGGTACGTGTTGGCGATAATCACCTGGGTGCCGATTTTCAGGAGGTCTTTCGTGGACAGGGCCTTTACACTGGCAAGGGTCCCCACAGGTATGAACGAAGGGGTCTCGATCACCCCATGGGGCGTGATCAGTCTGCCGGCCCGGGCTTGTCCATCTTGTGCCAGTAACTCGAACTCAAACATCAGTAAAAGATGGTCACCGTTTTGTGATAGGGTTTGCGCCTGAATTCCTTTTTTTGGCCTAAGTTCCACAACAGTCCGTCGATCTCAAACGACCTGAGTTCTTTTCCCATGGAGGCCAGTTCGCTGCGGATCATCTCTACTGCGGTGATGGTGTTGGCCCTGATCTCCACTTCCTCCTCGCTTCCTGCCTCTATCAGGATATTGTTGTCGACTTTCCGGGAGAGGTTTCGCGAATAATGCAAAACTCCCAGGTGACGCAGCACCTGAGGGAGCTTATAGTCAGCAAAGGCGGTCAGTTGATCCATGTCATGAAATGCCCCCCAACTCCTTCCCTGAAACGCGCCGTGGAGGTCGGCTGCAAATATCTGGGCCCGCTTGTAAAAGAAGACCTCGGTCCCCCGATATTGAGCTACATCCCTGAAAGACTCCAACTCGTCGGCCAGAAGGCCGGCCAGTTGGACGGCAGATCCCCTGGCAGCCTCGACCATCCTGTGGGCCTTTCCGCCATATGACTCAAGAAGCACCCTTCCCAGCTCATTGAGCGCCTTGCCTCTTTCTCTCAGGAGTTGTAGTTCCCCTTGACCGCCCAAGATCCTCCTCAACTCATTCAAGGACATTCGGGCAAGGTATTCGGCATCATCAAGGGGCGTGCCTGATTCAACCGCGTCTCTCAGGGCCGCGGCAAGGGCATAGTAGCCGGAGAGCCTTTGCCCCCGGGATTGAATCTCCCACCTGGGCCTGCCCGGCGGCGGCCAGAAACAGAAGTTGATCGTATCCAGGGCCAGGAGATATGCCACGGTTTTTTCACCACCGTCGTGGAAGTGATGGAAGGAATCCCACGATGGCGCCTTGAAGTCCTGAAAGCGCTCCTCCACTAATCGCGCTACGGCGCCCCTGTCTATCCTGACATGATGACTCTGTTCCGCCACTTTTTTTATTTCAAAGGGGACACCCATAAAAATATAAATTGACTTATTTGCAGGAAATAGTATGAGGCATTCATGCCCCCTCAAGGCCTTATAGACGCTCCCGGAGCGTTCCGTCATATCATTGTCAGGGGCATGGGACAGAAAAAGATATTCCATGATCCCAAAGACCGCAATGATTTTCTCGCCCGTACTGGCGGTATTGTAAAAGAAACCTCGGCAAGTTGTTATGCTTGTGCCCTGATCCACAACCATGTCCGCCTGCTCCTTTGTACAGGCACAGTACCCCCATAGCGATGGCAATGGGAAGACTCCTGACGGGATATGCCGTGACCTTCAATCGAAGATACGATCCTCCGGTCGCCTGTTTCAGGACCGTTAAAAGCCCATTATCTGCCAGGAGAGTCCCTATTTTTTCTGCGGGCCGGGCGGATGTGATACAGCCTGGCGTGAGTATATCTGTAAGAAGAGGGGGAGAGGATCGTGGAGGAGACGGGTCTTCAGATAGACAGTATTTTATGATTTTATGGGCCGTGCATAACGCATAAGGAGATTCGGGTTTGAGGATTGCAATTCCATGTGACGAGCCGGACCTGAAGGCCAATGTAGGATCGAGACTCGGGACATCCCGGTATTTGCTTGTAGTCGACCTGAGGACAAATGAGATTGAAGCCGTGCCCAACGCTGGCACGCCGGGGCAAGGCAGTGGCGGGATCGGGGCTGTTGTAATAGCCGTCAGCAAGAAAGTAGATGCCATCTTGACGGGTTACTGTTCCCCAACCGCAGAGAAATATCTTTCGGCCAGCGGAATAACCGTTGTGACCGGCGTCAGTGGTACTGTTGAAGGGGCAGTGGAGAGATATAAGAAAGGTGAATTTGCCCGGGATGTTGGCATTGGGGCAAAGTCAGAATCGGCCGAGGCCGGGGTTGACAGGGCCGCAGTGTTTTCCGCGTTAAGGAGATCTTTCAATCAGTTTGTCAATCTTGTACCGATGCTGGCAGGTATCGTGCTACTCATTGGACTTTTCAATGCATTGGTTTCCAGGGAGTTCCTGGCCTCTTTGTTCTCCGGTAACCCCGGACAGGATACCCTGTGGGGCGCCTGCTTTGGCAGTATTTTTACAGGGAATCCCATCAATAGCTATATCATAGCCGGAGAGCTGCTACACTCGGGGATCAGCCTGTTTGCAGCCACAGCTCTTATTATCTCATGGGTCAGTGTTGGCCTCATACAGCTACCTGCCGAGGCAGGGGCCCTGGGCAGAAAGTTTGCCCTTGTGAGAAACGGGGTATCCTTTGTCCTGTCCATGGCAATAGCATTTGCCACCGTGATTGTGCTCAATTTGATTAGGGGATGGTTTCTATGAGCGGGTTAGGAGATACGATCCCGCGGAGTAAAAAGCGGACCATACGCCTTGTGATCTTTCCCGCCTTGGTGTTGCTGATCTATTGTATCCTTTTCGTTATTGTGCCGGATAAGACCATTGGCGCACTGAGGGCCAGCGGCAAGGTCTTCCTCAATATCCTGATCCCTCTGTGCGCGGTTTTTATTCTCATGGTGGTCCTGAATATCTTCTTAAAACCAGCCCATATCACAAAGCTCCTCGGCAAAGAAGCAGGGGTTCGGGGTGTTATGCTTTCAGCCATGGCAGGCATTGTTTCGATGGGGCCTATATATGCATGGTACCCGCTGCTGAAGAGCATTCGGGAAAAAGGGGTGCGGCCGCGTTTTATAACTATTTTTCTTGGCAACCGTGCCGTGAAACCTTTCCTGCTTCCCATTATGATTTCTTATTTCGGCGGGCTTTATGTCCTGATCTTGACAGCATTTACCATATTCGGCTCGGTGGTTGCGGGTTATTGCGTCGAGATTCTTATAGGAAAAAGTGATGAGACCGGGTCTTGATATCCATATGAGTAATTATAGGATATTATAAGTTTATAATAGGAACATATAGAAAAAATCTTGACTAATAGTTTCTAATATGATTAAAGAACCTCCACGCTTTCTCGGTAGCGAGATATTTTTTTGGATTTTCTTATATCAATTCTGATATATGACTCCATCAACTCAAAGAAAGTATAGCGCAGCATGGAGGCCAAAGATCAAACCTGGATTTAGGCCTTGCATGAGTATTGAGTATGACAATGCCAAATCCCCATAAGCGGGGCGATGTACGCCTCAAAAATTATCTCTACAGGGAAAGGCCTGTCTCCGGGCCGTGACCCTGACCGGGAAGTGATAAACCTGATTATGACGGAAGGAGGGCCGGTTGTGGAAGAGAAAAGGCTTCTTAACACCCGTGAGGTGGCACGCCTCCTGGATATCAATGAGAAGGTGGTCTATTCGCTGATATCGGAAAAGGGCCTCCCTGGTACAAAGGTAACGGGAAAATGGTTATTTCCGCGACACCTGGTGGAACAGTGGCTGGAGAACCAGACGATCAATTATCCAAAACCGGCCCATCAGCTTCCCCCGTATCACGGGCTCATCATCATCGCGGGAAGCAATGACATACTGCTGGACAAGGCCGTCAACATTTTTAACCGGCAGTACACCGATCACCTGGCCGTTTTCGGCAACCTGGGAAGTATGGGGGGTATCAGGGCGTTGAGGCGAAACCTCTGCCATATGGCATCCAGTCACCTGCTGCAGGAAAAGGAGGAGGAATACAATTTCAGCTTTGCGAGCCAGGAACTGGAACAGATGCCTGCGGTGGTGAATTTTTGCCGGCGGGAGCAGGGACTTGTGATACAGAAGGGCAATCCCAGGGGGATCCATGGCGCCAACGATCTTGCCAAGAAGGGTGTCCGCATTGTCAACCGGCCCCTTGGTACCGGAACCCGCCTACTGTTTGATATGGAATTGGAAAAGGCAGGCATAAATGGCGAAGACCTGGAAGGCTACGGCAATGAGCTCCCGAAGCACCTTGACGTAGGCCTCGAGATCCTTGCCGGCCGAGCGGATGCAGGCCCAGGCATAAGGGCCGTCTCGGGCATACTGGACCTGGATTTTATCCCCTGGCGCTGGGAACGCTTTGACTTCCTCATATCAAAGGAACGTTTTTTTGATTATGGGATCCAGCTTTTTTTGGGGTTCCTGCATGAGGAGGCCTTCCGTGAACTGGCAGAGGAGCTTGACGGTTATGAGTTAAGTCTGTGTGGAAAGATGGTATTTCCCCAAAGGACAGGAGAAAAGGAGAAAGATCGTTCATGAGCAGGAATTTTTCAAAAGCCCTGTGGATAGTATTATTGACGGCTTTCATCTGCATAAGCCTATTTGCATCAGCTTTGTGTGCGGAAAGCAGGCAGAAACTCGTGATATTTCATGCGGGTTCCCTGTCGATTCCTTTTAGAGAGATGGCAAAGGCCTTTGAGCGTCGCTATCCTGGCGTAGTGGTGATCAGGGAAGCGGCTGGATCCAGGACCTGTGCCAGAAAGATTACCGACCTGGGCAGACCCTGCGACGTGATGGCCTCGGCCGATTATACGGTGATTGAGAATCTTCTCATTCCCAAATATGCGGCATGGAATATTTCCTTTGCAACCAACGAGATGGCCATCATGTACAGGCCCGATTCCAGGTATGCCAAAGAAATCGACGGTCAAAATTGGTACCGGATTCTTCTGCGAAAAGGAGTGGAATACGGCCATTCCGACCCGAACAGCGATCCCTGCGGCTACAGGACCCTCCATGTTTGGCAGCTGGCGGAGAAATATTATGGGATGCCGGGGCTCTATGGGAAGCTCAAGATGGGTTGTCCCCCCCGGAATGTGAGGCCAAAAGAGACGGACCTGATTGCGCTGCTGGAGGCTGGACAGATTGATTATCTCTTCATATACAGGTCCGTTTGCCTGCAGCACCAGATGCCTTTTGTAAAGCTGCCGGAGCAGATAAACTTGGGTTCTTCCGGACTCGCAGATTTTTATAGGCAGGTTAAAATCAAGATCTCAGGGAAAACGCCCGGCTCTTTTATTGAGAAGCCTGGAAAACCAATGGTGTACGGGATCACGGTCCCGAAAAATGCCCCCCATCGTAATATGGCCGTGCGGTTTGTGGCCTTTGTGCTTGGGCCCGAGGGACGACGGATCATGATGCGAAACGGTCAGGCGCCCCTTCAGGCCCCCAAGGCCACAGGCAATGTGGAATTTCTGCCTCCTTTGTTGAGGTCGCTGGTAGAATGAAAAGTTTTAAAATTATCATAGGATGCCTGGGAACAATACTGCTTCTGATGGTGGTTGTACCTCTTCTGAGAATGATATTGGCTGCTGATCCAGGCATCCTGAAAACCACTGTTACCGAGCCTGAAGTCACACAATCCATTTTACTGACGCTCAGGTGTGCCTTGTGGGCCACCCTGGCGTGCGCCTTTCTGGGTATCCCCCTCGCTTATATCCTGGCCCGGTGGCAGTTCCCGGCCAGGAGTCTTGTTCAGGGAGTGATAGATCTCCCTGTTATGATTCCCCACACCGCGGCCGGTATTGCCCTTTTGATGGTCTATGGCCGGAGGTTTCCTTTGGGCAAGGCCTTTGCATCGGTTGGTGTCAGTTTTGTGGGAACAGAGGCCGGTATCAGCTTGGCCATGGCATTTGTCTCCCTTCCTTTCCTGGTAAATGCAGCAAGGGATGGGTTTTTCTCCATCGATCCCAGACTCGAACGTGTAGCCCGGACACTTGGGGCATCCCCCTGGAAAGCGTTCTTCCGGGTAAGCCTGCCCCTTGCCTGGCGGCCGATCCTATCAGGGGGCATCATGATGTGGGCAAGGGGAGTTTCAGAGTTCGGGGCTGTGATCGTCCTTGCTTACCATCCCATGACCGCCCCGGTGTTGATCTGGGAACGGTTCGAGTCCTACGGTCTCAAATATGCAAGGCCTGTTGCCGTGGTCTTGATCCTCTTATGTCTGATTATTTTCGCTGTCCTGCGCGGTATTGCAGGAAAACACAGGGAGGTGTAGCGTGCTTCGCCTCCAGGATGTCCGGGTTACGTTGGGGGATTTCAGGCTCCACGACATATCCCTGCACGCAAAGCAGGGAGAATACATGGTCCTGCTCGGGCCGACGGGCACAGGCAAAACCGTGCTCCTTGAAACCATTGCCGGGATGCATCAAATAGAGAAAGGGAAGATCTTCATCCATGGGAGGGATGCCACCCGACTCCCACCTGAGAAGAGAAATTTAGGTGTGGTTTATCAGGACTATGCCCTCTTCCCCCACCTCACGGTGCGCAAGAACATCGCCTTTGGATTGGAATTGAGAGGGGAACCTGGATACAAGAGCAGGAAAGCGGTAAGAGAAATTGCGGATTTCCTGGATATCGGGCAGATCTTGGACCGCCGCCCCGTCAATCTCTCCGGGGGCGAGCGGCAACGTGTGGCATTGGCAAGGGCGCTGGTCCTGGAGCCTTATGCCCTGCTCCTGGATGAACCGCTGAGCGCCCTGGACCGATCCACCCGTGATCGGCTCAGGCGCGAGCTCAAGAGAATCCATAAGGAATTCGGGGTTACCATTGTACATATTACGCATGATTTGACCGAGGCCTTTTTTCTGGCGGGTCACCTGGCGGTCATGAAGGACGGACACATATTGCAAGAGGGCAAGCCAGAGGATGTGCTTAAGCGTCCCCGGAGTCGTGTGGTCGCGGAACTTCTCGGCATAGAAAACTTTATCGCAGCAACGTGGACAGCGGGGGTGCTCCTAAGCCCTATGGGTCCTATTGATTTTTCCCCGCCTCGTTTTGATTTTGCGGAATGCCCGAAAAAACTCTACCTCACGGTTCCGGGATGGTGCGTAGAGGTGCTGCCTCAGAAAGAGGAAAAGCGATATGCATGGATGGGGAATATGAGAGTTGCGGGGGTGGACTTAATGGATGGGCACCTGGAACTGGAACTCAGCCACAGCAGTGGAGAGCGTCTTCGCACCTCCGTTTCCAGGAGGGAGGTGGAGGCACTCGCTGTTTCCTTTGAGATTGGCCGAAAGGTCCCGATCGGCCTGTTGAAGGAAGGAATCCACGTGATCCCTCAATAGATAATCTCCATCCATAAATCAAATGAATTGGAGCCCAAACCTTTTGTGTTGACAAAGGGAGCGCCTGCATGCCAGCTATTATGACATGGCAAGACCCCTGGAGATACGATTTTAAGGAGGATATGGACAGAAACGGGGGAAATAGCGGTATGCTCATAACGACCATTATCTTGGGCGTCGTAGCTGTTTTGCTGCTTGCAGCAGGCTACGCAAAGGGGCAGGGCCAGCATATTGCAGGCATGAGATCGGCAGGGGTGATGCTGCTGGAAGTCATTCCATTGTT
Organism: Deltaproteobacteria bacterium; assembly: GCA_029933075.1. GTDB lineage: Bacteria > Desulfobacterota > DSM-4660 > Desulfatiglandales > Desulfatiglandaceae > JAOZOW01. The sequence continues at coordinate 15,740 of JAOZOW010000012.1, forward strand.
GATCTTCGCCTTTATTATTGCCGGGATGGTTCAGGTGCTTATCCCACATGAGGCTGTTGCCAAGTGGGTGGGGGTGGAATCCGGGTTTCGGGGCATTCTCATCGGTTCCGTGGCCGGGGGGTTGTGCCCGGGGGGACCTTTTGTCAGCATGCCGATCGCGGCAGGGCTGTTCCGCGCCGGGGCAGGCATAGGGACCATGGTCGCCTTTCTCACGGGGTGGTCGGTCTGGGCCGTGAGCCGGTTGCCCTTGGAAATAGGTTTCTTGGGGTGGAGGTTCACGCTTGTGCGGTTGGTGAGCAGCGCCCTGCTTCCCATACTGGCCGGACTTATCGCTCAGGTCCTTTTCGGCGGGTTCAAGGTATCCCCTTCGTAAAGGGTTGACAGAAAACATGTTTTTTGCGATCATTTAATAAATTGAACTCATTTTGAATTCGGAAACGGCTAAGAAAGTGAACGCAGATCTCTACAACGCAATTGCCATTATCAGGGAGACGGGGGAGACGGGCTTATTGCTGTCTCTGCTGTTAGGGCTCCTCCTGCTTAGGGGCCGACCGCCGGGCCTGATAATGGAATAGCGCTGTAGAATAGTTCTTTGGAGTCCGTTATCAGGCAAGCCTGATAACGGATTTTTTTTGGCCGGATTTGGGAAGAGGGAAAAGGAGGTTATCCGTTATGGAGCGAGTGATCGTCTTTGATACCACGTTGCGGGACGGGGAACAGTCTCCCGGCGCCAGCATGAACGTGGCGGAGAAACTGCGGCTTGCCACCCAGCTGGAAAAGCTCGGGGTGGACGCCATTGAGGCAGGTTTCCCCGCGGCTTCCCCCGGCGATTTCGAGGCGGTTCAGGCCATAGGCAAAAAGATAGGCAACTCGGAGGTGACCGCCCTTGCCAGAACCTCAAAGGAGGACATAGACAGGGCGTGGGCCGCCGTTCGCGAGGCAGCAAGGCCGAGACTTCATACCTTTATCGCCACCTCCGACATTCACCTGGAACACAAGCTGAGGATGAGCCGCGAGCAGGTCATTCAGTCCGCCGTGGAGGCCGTTAAACACGCAAGGCGCTTTACGGAGAATGTGGAATTCTCAGCCGAGGATGCGTCCCGGAGCGACAGGGACTTCCTCTGCCGCCTGTTTGAGGCAGTTATTGACGCAGGCGCTACCACCGTGAATGTCCCTGATACGGTAGGTTACGCCATGCCGGATGAATTCGGTGAGCTGGTAAGATACATCCGCCAGCATACCCCGAATATCCACCGGGCCGTAATGAGCGTCCATTGTCATAACGATCTGGGTCTGGCAACGGCCAATACCTTAGCCGGGCTCAGGGCTGGAGCCCGGCAGGCAGAGGTTACCATCAATGGTATCGGGGAGAGGGCGGGGAATACGTCCCTGGAAGAGGTGGTGATGGGACTGCACACGCGCAGGGGGCTTTTGGATCTCTACACGGGCGTCAATACCAGGGAGATCCATCCCACGAGTCGCCTCGTCTCCATGATCACCGGTATTGTTGTCCAGCCCAACAAGGCGGTGGTCGGTGCCAACGCCTTTGCCCATGAGGCCGGGATTCATCAGGATGGGGTGCTCAAGAACAGGATGACCTATGAGATCATGGAGCCGGAAATTGTTGGTCTTTCGGCCAACCGGCTGGTCCTCGGGAAACACTCTGGCCGACACGCCTTCAGGGAAAAGCTGGTGGATCTCGGATATGATCTTAGCGGTGAAGAGATCAATCGGCTCTTTGAAAAGTTCAAAGAACTGGCCGACAAGCGGAAAGAGATTGTGGATGAGGATATCGAGGCCCTTGTGGCGGAGGAGATCCTGCGGGTTCCCGATGTATACCAATTATTGTATTTAAACGTGGTAAGTGGAAATCTGGCTGTGCCTACGGCTACAGTGAAGCTGTTGGTAGAGGGAGAGGAGAGGCTGGGGGCCGGCTTCGGGGTAGGACCCATTGACGCCACCTATAATACAATCGCCAAAGTCACGAGCACCCACTGCCGGCTGCTTCGTTTTTCCGTTAATTCCATCACTGGCGGGATGGATGCCCAGGGAGAGGTGACAGTCCGCCTCCAGGAAGACGACCTGGTGGCCCTCGGCAAGGGGGCTGATCCGGATATCATTACGGCCAGTGCCAAGGCATACATCAATGGCCTGAATCGGCTCGAATACCTGAGGAGGAACCCATCTTTGACCCCGGAGGAGAGGAGACTATAGAGTGAACTCAGCAGGGCATATGTCTAAATGGAAAAGCCTGGCCATGGTTTCAAGGAAAGCAGTTTTTACTTGAGTCAACGGGATGTGTTCCCCTCTTAGGGAACTCAAGGAGCACATCTTGACCCCCCTGATACCGCACGGGATAATCCAGTCGAAGTAGGAGAGATCAGGGTTGATATTTATGGCCAGGCCATGGTAGGTGATCCCGCCTTTTACAGCAACGCCGATGGATGCCACCTTACGATTCTTCGCCCATACGCCCCTCATTCCGGGCGTGCGGGACCCTTCCACGCCAAAAATCTTCAGGGTTTCAATTACAGCCTCTTCCAAAAGATAAACAAATCGATACAAATCAAGTCCCATTTGTTGGAGATCAAACAGCGGATAACAGACCATTTGACCCGGCCCATGCCATGTCACATCTCCCCCCCTCTCAACGCGGTAAAAGGGGATCCCCTTTTTCTCAAAAAATGTCTTTCCCCGCAGGATGTTTGCAAGATCGGCGCCTTTGCCTAAGGTATAGACAGGAAGGTGTTCTCCCAGGAGCAAAAAGTCAGGTAAATCTGATTTGATTTTCATCCCCACTAACCTTTTCTGGAGAATCCAGAGGGATTCATAAGGGGAAATCCTGAAATCAAAATAATGTGTCTTTGCCCTAACCATTTCACAGATTTATCATAGAGTACATCTCTGAGATAGCGTCTGTATTGCCGGGCGAGAGGCGCGCAGCCCGAGGACTTGCAATTCTGCCCGGTAGGAGCTCCGCACCAGAGGCCCTGACTCTACCCACCGGAACCCGGCCTCCAATGCCTTTTCTTTCAGATAAATAAACTCGTCATAAGTGTAATAACGCGCTACAGGAAGATGTTTTTTACTTGGTCGCAGGTATTGGCCTATGGTCAGAATGTCGCAACCTACCTGCCGAAGCTCATGGAACATTTCTTCCAATTCGTGAAAAGTCTCGCCTAATCCCACCATAAATCCCGATTTGGTCAATGTCTCAGGATTCATCTCTTTTGCCATTTTCAACACTTGAAGAGACCGCTTATAGGCCGCCCTGGGCCGTACAGAGGCAAAAAGGCGGCTTACCGTTTCCATGTTATGGTTCAGGATTTGAGGCGCCGCTTCCATAACCTTTGACAGGGCCCCGGCATCACCCTTGAAATCAGGAATCAGGGCTTCAATGCTGCAATTTGGATTCCGGGTGCGTATGGTACGAATCGTTTTTTCAAATAGAGAGGCGCCTCCATCCGGGAGATCGTCTCGACTCACCGATGTGATGACCACGTGGCGGAGCTTCAGTACGGTGACAGCCTGGGCCAGCCTCTCTGGTTCCCCCCAATCCACTTTCTGCGGTTCTCCTTTGAGTACGGCGCAAAAACGGCAGTATCGGGTACAGACAGCTCCGAGGATCATAAATGCGGCTGTTCCTCGGCCCCAACACTCGGCTATGTTGGGGCACAGGGCCTCTTCACATACGGTATGCAGGCCCTGTGTTTGCATGAGCGCCTTAAGGTTACTGAAGTTTCGGCCTGATGGAACAGCTACTTTCAACCAGGGGGGTTTGGGGAGCTCTGCGGACAAATTTTTCATCCATTAATATGAGGTTTCAAGGTAAATAAATGGGCCTTCCCAGGCATTCCCTTGCTGCCTCTGCCAGGGATTCGCTGAGGGTCGGGTGAGGAAAGGCCAATTTGGCCATCTCCTCCAAGGTGACTTCCATCTGGACCGCCATGACGGCCTGGCCTGCCATCTCACAGGCAGCTTCTCCGATTATGTGAATTCCAAGTATCTCACCGTATTTCCTCTCAGCCACGATTTCCACAATGCCTTCATTCTGGGAGAGGATCATGCCGCAGGGGTTCATGGAGAGGGGAGCTGCACCCATCACAACATCGTAGCCCGACTCCTTCGCTTCTTTGGCGGTCAGACCAACACAAGCTACCTGGGGGCTGGTGAATAGGACCCTTGCAATTGTGCGTGCACAAAGCGAACTCCCCAGTCCCATGGCGTTTTCAGCCGCCACAATGCCCCCGGCTGAGGCCATGTGGGAGAAATGCATCTCCTCCGGAGCCGAAAGATCCCCAATGGCATAAATGTCATCCGCATCAGTCTCCATCCGGTCATTCACACGAATGTAGGGACTACCTTCATCCAGCCCGACCTTGTCAAGCCCCAATCCCAGCATGGAGGCTCCCCTTTTCAAAGTGATCAAGCAGTCTACGGTTAATGATTCTACGCCCTTTTTTGATTTCAGGGAAACCCTAAGGCCCCCCTTTTCCTTTGCCAGCGCCTGCACTCGGGCCGTGGTACGGAGCTGCAGACCCTGGTTTTTCAGGACCTTGGTCAGACGGGATGAAATGGTCTTTGTCTCCTTTTCCAAGAGCCTTTTCCTCCCGGTGGCGAGGGTCGTTTTGGAACCGAACCGGTGCAAGAACTGCGCGATCTCGATAAGCATGGGGCTGTCCCCGAGCAGCAGGGCTCTTCCGGGCGGCTTTTTCGCATGCAGCAGATAGTCACTGTTTACCACTCCATCCAGGTCGCTGCCCGGGATATCAGGCTTGAGCCACCTCCCGCCAGTGGCCAGGATAATTTTACGGCATTTCAGAAGGTCGCCATTCACCCTGACGCTTCCCCTGTCAACCAGTTCTCCCCTGCCTGAAATAAGTGACACCTTGTTCTTCCTGAGCAACCCCTGGGTTCCCAACCGCATAAACTGGATCAATTTTTTTTGCCTTTTCTGGACAGCGGAGAAATCCGTTTCCTTTTTGGCACACGAGATACCCATTTCCTTCCCGAGGGACAGCATGTCGAGGATATGTACAGCGGCCATCATGTTGCCGAAAGGGATACAGCCCCTGTTCATACAGAGGCCTCCCAGGTGTTTTTCTTCCACGAGGGCCACCCGGCCGCCCAGTTGGGCCGCCCTGATGGCGGCTGGAACACCGCCCGCTCCCCCGCCTATTACGACGACATCAAAGATTTCTTCAGGCATTCCATGCCTCCTCAGCAAACCATCAGGACCGGTTCTTCAATCATCTCCCTGATGGTCTTAAGGAAACGCGCTGCAGGGGCGCCGTCAATAATCCGGTGGTCAAAGGTAAGGCTGAGCCCAATCCTTGGCTCCGGTACGACCTGATCGCCTTGCACAACGGGTTTTCGGGTGATTCTTCCTACGCCCAGGATTGCGCTTTCAGGCGGCCGGATGATGGGGGTGAAATGGTCAATATCTGCAAATCCCAGATTGGATATCGTAAATGTGCCGTTACTCATATCGTCAGGTGACAGCCGGTTTTCCCTTGTTTTGGCAACCAGCTCGGTAATCTCTTCATCAATCTCACGGATGCTTTTTAGGTCCGGGTTTCTGGTCACCGGGACGATCAACGCGTCCTTTGCCTCCATGGCGATACCGATGTGGATCTGTTTCCAGACAAGTATGGCATCTCCCTGCAGGGTGGCGTTGAGCCTTGGATGTTGTCGGAGGGCCATAGCGGCGATTTTGACCAGGATGGCGTTGAATGAGACTTTCCGCTCACTGGTGGAAAGGCGCTCTCTGAGATCTATAAGCGCCCCTGCTCCGGCTTCAGTGTGGAGCGTAAGCTGGGCGGATTGGCTGAGACTCTGATACATGTTATCAGAGATAGCCTTTCGAATACCCCGAAAGGGGACACTCTCCATGATTTCTTTTTCGATGGATTGTCTATCGTACAGATCCAAAGGGCCGGGCGGAGCGGGCAACTCACGTTGAAAGGCAGCGTGCTGCTGTTCAATGGCCCGCAGGATATCAGCTCTGACGATCCTGCCCCCCGGCCCTGATCCTTCAATAGCTGCAAGATTCAGGTTGTGGGAGGCGGCCATGGCACGAGCGAGAGGTGAGGCCTTTATCCTGAGTTTCGATCGGTCACCGGGCGCATCATTACCGGCCAGGAGGGAAGGAGGTGTTTCCGGCGGCCGTAATGCACCTTCATCTCTGTCCATTGAACTATCCACCGTGGGATATTTCGTGACGAGCCTTTCATATTCCTCTCGATCTTGCGCCACATAGCCCACAATCTCCTCGACCGCACAGATGCTGCCTTCTGACACAATCGGATGGATGATTCCATCCGCGGGGGAGGGCACTTCAAAACTCACTTTTTCGGTTTCTATTATCAGGACCGTATCGCCTTTTTTGACGGCGTCTCCCGATATGAACTTCCACTCGACCACCTTGGCGTTCTCCATGGTGAGGCCCAGTTTTGGAATGGTGATCTCGATCATCTGCTGACCTCCGCGCACTCGGCTGGGTGATGTCAAACTGGTTATTGACGGTTAAGTATTTTTCTGACACTTTCAACAATATCGGCCACTTGGGGAAGTACGAAATCTTCCATAACGGGGCTGAATGGAACAGGTACATCTTTTGCGCCGATCCTTGCCACGGGGGCATCCAGGTAGTCAAACAGCTCTTCACCGATCCTGGCGGCAATCTCAGCGCCGAACCCTCCGGTCAGACAAGCCTCATGGACCACGAGAGCGTTGTAGGTCTTTTTTACGGATCTGGAAATGATATCAAAATCGAGGGGCTTAAGAGTCCTCAGATCAATCACTTCCGCCTCGATATCCTCCTGCGCAAGCAGATCCGCGGCCTCCAGGCACAGATAGGTCATGCGGGAATAGGTTATCAGGGTGATGTGGGCTCCCTCTCTTTTGATTTCCCCCTTGCCGATGGGAATCAGGTATTCTTCTTGCGGTACATGTCCTGTCTGAGCAAAAAGTTTTTTATGCTGGAAAAATATCACCGGGTCGTCATCTCTTATGGCGCTTTTCATCAGGCCTTTCACATCGGCGGGCTCCGATGGGACCACCACTTTCAGTCCGGGCGTATGGACAAACCAGCTTTCAAGGGATTGGGAGTGATGGGCGCCAGCACGAAGACCGCCTCCATCGGGCGCCCATATTACCATGGGCACTTTTGCCTGGCCGCCGAACATGTAGCGAATTTTGGCAGTCTGATTTACGATTTCGTCCATGGCCGTGGTAAAGAAGTCGGCGAAGTGCATGTCTACCAGTGGCCTCATACCCGTTAACGCTGCACCGAGCCCAGCCCCCACGATACAGGTCTCGGAGATGGGCGTATCAATAACGCGGGCCGGAAATCTTTTGGGAAGACCTCTGAATTGCCCGAAGATACCGTCATGGGCTCGGATGTCCTCCCCGATTATGAAAACGCTATCATCTCTTTCCATCTCCTCAAGTAGCGCTTCGGCTAAGGCTTCGGAACATGACATGATCCTGTGGGTCATTGGGTCCTCCTTCAGGGGTTTACAAAGAGATCGTCCAGGGCCTCCTCGGGATCGGGAAGGGGGGCCTCTTGGGCAGATCTAACGGCCTCTTCAATCTTAAGGGCTACTTTCTCCCTCATATCCTCGTAGCGCCGGTCTGAGAGAGTCCCTTCTTTTTTCAGTATTCTCTTGAACTTCTCAATGGGGTCGTGCTTTTTCCTGAAGCTTTCCACCTCTTGCTTGCTCCGGTACTTCTGAGGGTCTCCTTCGAAATGACCGCGATAGCGGTAGGTCCTGTTCTCCACTATTGATGGCCCTTTTCCCTCCCGGGCTCTCTTCACAGCCCTTGCAACTATCTTTCTCACTTCCAGGATGTCGTTTCCATCAGTAATATGGCCCGGTATCCCGTAGGCGGAGGCCCTGGCGGCCACGGAGCCGCCCGCAAGAGAATAGGCAACAGGTGTTGTTGAGGCATAGAGATTGTTTTCGCAGACAAAGATGACAGGAAGCTTCCAAATAGCTGCCATGTTGGCAGCCTCATGGAATGTCCCACGATTGGCGGCACCATCACCGAAGAACACCACGCCTATTTGATCGGTGTTTCTCAGTTTGATGGAAAGTCCTGCTCCGACGATGATGGGAAAGCCTCCCCCCACTACGCCGTTGGCACCCAGGATGCCCAATGAGAAATCGGCGATATGCATTGAACCGCCCTTTCCCTTGCAATATCCCGTTGCTTTCCCGAAGAGCTCCGCAAACATCAACTGCGGATCAGCCCCCTTCGCGATCAGATGGCCATGTCCACGGTGCGTGCTGGCCACGTAATCGTCCGGCCGCAGAACCGAACATGTTCCTACCGAAGAGGCTTCCTCCCCGATGGAAAGATGGATGAATCCGGGAATCAGATTTTGCTGAAAGAGCTCGCCGGCCTTTTCTTCAAAGGCCCGCACCATCAGCATTTTTTCAAGGAGAGATAATTTTTCTTTTTTGCTTGTCTTCACTGTTCGCTCCTTGTCATTAGGTTGTCGGTGATCAGAGACGCACCTATTATTGGGTTTGGATACCTTTGGAATCCGTTGTATAAGTCACTGAACGAAACCGAAGCCCAGAACATTGCCTCAAGCTAAGGGGTATACAGTCCTGCCTTTATCGGGAGATAGAGCGAGAGCCAGGGGAACAGGGACAAAATGAGCAGGACGAAGGCATCCATGACCACAAAAGGGATGGCCTGTTTGGCCAAAGAGTCTATATCACCCTTTATCAAGTTGGCTGCGGTAAACAGATTGACACCCACAGGAGGAGTTGCCTGGCCAATGGCGAGGGCCGAAATGAAAATGACCCCGTACCACAAGGGATCGATCCCGAAGGCGGTAAGCACCGGTATAAGGATCGGCATGATGAGATAGGAGATAGATATCGCGTCCAGGATCATACCCAGGGCCAACAGCAAGAGATTTACCAGAATAATCATGACCACGGCGTTGGGTGATATTCTCACAATGAAGTTGGCCGCCAGATCGATAATGCCGATGACCGAAGCCGCCCAGGTAAAGATCCCCGCAAAGACCACGATGAACATGATAACCGAACTGGTAACACTGGCATCAACCAGGATCTTTACGAGATCCTGCCACGACACAGACCGATAGATGAAGACAGCCACAAACAGACTATAAAAAACAGCCACAACAGCCGCCTCTGTAGGGGTAAATATACCTGCATATATACCTCCTAAGATGATGACCGGTGAGAGTATGGCCCAAATGGATTCTTTAAGGGAAATGAGGATTTCTTTAAGGTTCCCTCTTTTGGCCAGGCCCCGATAGCCCCTTCTTTTTGATATGAAATATGCTACAAGAACTGTTCCTGCGCCTGTCAGAAGTCCTGGGATAATACCCGCCACAAAAAGGGCACTCACCGATACTCTTGTGATATTGCCATATATGATAAAGGCGATACTGGGAGGGATGATGATGGATAAATCCGAAGAATTGGCAATGGTGGCTCCTGCAAAATGCTTATCATATCCATGCTTGATCATGGGCGCAAGGAGTATCAATCCAACAGCCGCGGTGGTTGCCGGTCCGGAACCGGATAGAGCCCCCCAGAACATACAGGTGAGGACTGCTACCATGGCCAGCCCTCCAACTGCTTTTCCCACCAGAAGTTCGAAGAAATGCGCGATGGTCGCTGCAAGTCCGGCCTTATCAAGAATGACACCAGCCAGAACGAAAAAGGGAATCGCCAGCAGGGGAAAGGAGGCAATACCGGAAGAAAAATTGACACCCAGCATTCCTATTCCAAGGTCGAATTGGAAGATCGTAACGATAGCGGCGATGCCAAGAGATGTCCCAATGGGGACCCCTATGGCCATAAGGACAAGAAAGGTTATTGAAATAACCACGATTTCCATTATCTGCTTCTCTCCTTCACAAGCCCATCTAACTTAGTAGACGCATCTCTGTAGATGCCTGCAAATACAAACACAGAAAAGACGGGAACGCCTATATAGTAGATCCATACGGGAATGGCTAAGGCCGCAGACGTTGCGTGAAACAGTGTTAATTCCTGGTATATGGCTTGAATCATGAAGATATCAACCGCGAGGAAAAGGAGGGCACTCAGTCCCGAACTGAAAAGGATCACCAATTTCTTGAATTTCTTTGGGAAAACATTGTACAGAGTAACCATCCCGAGCATCCCTCCGCGCTCAAAGGCAATCCCAGAACCGATTACGGTTATCCAGACAAAAAGATTAATAGTGATCTCCTCGGTTGCTGCAAAAGAGAAGTGAAGCAGGTAGCGACTAAGAACATTAATGAAGGCAATGGATGCCATGGCAAAGAGTAAGATGGCGACTATCCAGTGGTCTATTCTGATGTGCTGGTTGTTTTGCTCCATCATGTCCCTCTCAGAAAAGCCCCTGGGAATTTTGTGAATTCCCAGGAGCTTTTCGTTCAGTGAGAGCTATTTGCTCATATCCGCCTTGGCCTTTTCATAGAGATCTTTTCCGATTTTTGGGATCCATTTGTCATAAAGGGGCTTAGTGGCGTCTATGAAGGCCTGACGCTCTTGATCAGAAAGGAAGGTGACGGTCATCCCTTTACCCTCTAAATACTTAACGGGATCAGGGACCTTCATGATATGATTGAATTCGTTTTTCAAAATGTTGAGTGACTTATCTCCATCGAGTCCGGCGCGACACAGGGCCTTTTCGAATCGGGCCGCTTCTTCGGCGGCCTCTTGGATCGCTTTCTGAATATCTTTGGGGAAAGCATCCCATTGTTTCTTGTTCCAGTAAATAATACAAGGATCCACAAGATAGTTCCAGAAGGTGGTATACTTATGATAATTCCAGATCTGCACCGGGATAATGACACCAACCGGATTTTCCTGGCCATCCACAACTCCCTGCTGGAATGCTGTTACCGCATCACCCCAGTTCATATTTACCGGATCAGCGCCCAATTGTCTGAAGGTATCAATGAAGATAGGGCTTCCAACAACGCGCACTCTTAGGCCCTTCAGATCCTGGGGACTGTGTATTGCTTTCTTGCTGTTTGTGACCTGCCTGAATCCGTTTTCGGCCCAGGCAAGGCCTTTCAGCCCCTTTTTCTCCATGGCCTTGAAGATGGCCTTTCCTGTTTCCCCGTATTCCATTTTGTCCAAGTTTTCAAAGTTATTGATGAAAAAGGGTAGGGAAAAGATATTCATTTCGGGTATAACCGGAGAGGAATTAATGGTGGATTCAAAGGCGCAATCAATGACACCTTGGGCAACCATCTGGGGAGACTTCAACTGCGCGCCTTTTAGAAGGGCGCTGCTGTAATAAGGTTTGATATTGATCTGACCATTTGTCTTCTCTTTTACCAGCTTGGCAAATTTTGTAGCCCCCATGCCCCAATAGAACGATGAAGGCACGTTAAGTGTCATCTTGTATTCTTTTTTGAATTTGCCTGCCTCGGCCGGTGCGGCAAATGGCGCCGCAAGGGAAAGGCCTAAGGCCAAAACCAACAAGCATTTAAAAGATCCGAATTTTTTCGTCATCTTAGTCTCACTCCTTTCTGGCGACGTTGAGGATTAAAATTTGGCTTTATAAAACTCACCTCCTTTCCAGTGCCTTTTGTCTCCTGCCCTTGGTCCCTTTTGTTTTTCGTTTTTCCAGTTCCCTGCCCGGAAGATCTTCGTATTGGAATGTTCCGGTCCACCGTCCCGGGATCAGGTGTATATGTAAGGCTTTTGCAGGCCTTGGCCCCACGGAGATTCCTTTGTGAGGCAGATTTCCATTCCAGTAGACGGCGTTTCCCTTTTTCAGTACCAATTCCGTGGATCCCAGGGTAAGTTTTATCCTACCTTCAAGCACGTACATGAATTCCTGCCCGTCATGGATTCTGGGCTCCACCTCTGTCTCCTTGCCCACATGGGTCACAATCGCCGGTTCCATAAAAGGGTTTTGCATTCCCTCTGCCAGCAGCTCTAACTCATATGCAACCTTCCGCCTTGAGCCCGATCTGGACACCACTATTCGCCGGTCACCGGGTTTGGTGACCACATATCCTTTTTCTTTTTCTTCGCGAAAGAAGTAGCCGACATCCGCTTTAAGGGCATTGGCGATCATCTGGAGGGTGGGGATGGAAGGCATGGTCAGGCCGTTTTCGATTCGGGAGAGGAGACCGGAGGAAAGCCCTGTTGCCTCCGCCAGCCGTTTCTGGGTGAGCCGTGCTGCTTTTCGGAGATTCTTGACCCTACTGCCTATCTTTCTGGCAAGGTCATTTTTGTCTTGCATGAGCTGCTTCCGGTTCGGCTGAAAGGCGTGAGAAGTCTCAAAATGTTTCCTTATGATAAATATTGTTCATCAATAGTAAAATCTAAATAATTCCTTACCTAATTCCTTGTCAAGAAAAAAATAATATGGCTCAACAAAATTTACAAATATGCAAGAAGTGCCGAGCGATATTATTGAAGTATTTTGTTTCGATAATAACTTTTAAATGAGGAAAGGAAGGGTTAAGGTGCGGCGGAATTTTCTAAGAGTTGTTCCCATCTTCGATCAACCCGGTCCTGAACAGCATTTAGCATTTCCTTTGATATCATGCGGAAGCGGCCCTGGGCCTCCATATAGTCCTTTACGGGGAGTTTTTTTTCGGGAACGACATTGACTGTGTACCCGCCGTTTTCTATCTCGTAGATCGGGAAGACGTTGGCCTGGGTGGCCATGCGCGCGACCTTCACCGATTGGCTGGAATCGATCCTCCAGCCCGGAGGGCAGGGTGAGAGGAGATGGATGAACTTTGTGCCTTTTATGCGGCGGACCTTCCTGAACTTGGCCACCAGATCGTCGGGATAGGCCACCGATGCGGTGGCCACGTAAGGGGTGCCATGGGCCAGCATGATCTTCACAATGTCCTTTTTCGGCTCTTCCTTGATGGCGCCGGGGGGAGTGGTGGTGGTCCAGGCGCCTGGAGGCGTTGCGCTCGAACGCTGAATGCCCGTGTTCATATATGCTTCGTTATCGTAGCAGACGTACAGGATGTCTTCATTCCTTTCAGCGGCGCCTGAGAGGGCCTGGAGTCCGATGTCAAAGGTGCCGCCGTCTCCCGCCCAAGCCATGACGACAACATCTTTTTCTCCGCGGACATCGAAGGCTGCCCGGATTCCGGAGGCTGCCACTGCCGCGGTTTCGAAAGGCACGTGAATAACCGGGACCTGGAGCGTGCAATGGGGATATGTCCCGATTATTATGGTCCAGCAGCAGGCCGGGATGACCACCACGGTGCGCTCCCCAAGACCCTTCAGAGCGAGTTTCATGGCAAGCGTTGCGCCACAGCCCTGACACGAGAGCCCGCCTGGCTGCATAAGTTCCTCTTCGGTCATCAGATCGCGTGGGATATCAAAGAGTTTCTGCATGATTTCCTCCCTGATCTCCTTTCAGGCCCCAGAAAAGAGGCATGGTTTCAGGTTCTTCGTTGGCGGCGGCATAATTGATCATGCCCTCCACATCCTCCGGTGTGACATCCCGTCCGCCAAGCCCCGCAATGAACGAAAAGAGGACGGATCGGTTCGTCAGCGGGTAGAGGGCGCTTCGGATCTCACTTGCAAACACCCCGCCCAATCCGGCGCAAAGGTCCCGGTCGATTACCACCACCTTTGCGGCATTGCCAAGGACTTTTTGCCAGCGCTCAATGGGGAGGGGCCTGAAAAGGCGCAATTTCATCAGGCCGACCTTCTTACCTTCTCCTCTGGCCCTGTCGACAGCGATTCTGCTCACCGAGGTGATGGTCCCGGCAGTGACGAGGATAATCTCGGCCTCTTCGGTACGGTATTCTTCCACCACATCATATTCCCTGCCGAATACGGCGTGAAACTGCTCGCACACCTGGGGGTAGATATCCAGGACCTTCAGGGCGTCCCTGAACATGACATATCGCTCCTCGTAATAACAGTCAGGCCCGACCATTCCGCCGAACATCCGGGGTTTATTAACATCCAGCCTGAATTCCGGCTCATATGGCGGGAGGAATTCATCTACCTGTTCAATATCAGGGACATCAACAATTTCTGAAGTATGGCTAAGGAAGAAGGCGTCATAACTGAGCATTACAGGGAGCATCACTTTTTCAGCAAGCCTGTATCCCATGATAACGCTGTCCAGGACCTCCTGATTGGATTCGCAATAGAACTGGATCCAGCCCGTATCGCGTTGCGATAGGGAGTCGGTCTGGTCCGCCCATATGTTCCACCCCGGTCCTACAGCCCGGTTGACATTGGCGAGCACAATGGGCAGCCTGGCGCCTGCTGTCCAGTGAAGCACCTCATGCATGAGCAACAATCCATGACTGCTGGTGGCGGTGAAGGAGCGGACCCCGGCCGATGCGGAACCCACGACCGCTGCCATGGCGGAGTGCTCGCTTTCCACCTTGATGAATTTGGCCTCCAGCTCACCGCTGGCGCACATCTCGGAGAGCTGTTCCACGATGGTGGTCTGCGGTGTAATGGGGTAGGCGGAAATAACCTTGACTCGGCTCAGTCTGACGCCGTGAGACACTGCGTGATTTCCTTTGATGACCTGTCTCAACTAAAATCCTCCTTACTCAGTTGACAATTGAAAATTGTCGCCTTCTACCGAGGTTTCTTCATCCACCATGGTTATGGCGTATCTTGGGCACTCGGTGAAACAGATGCCGCACCCTTTGCAGTAATCATAGTCGAAGGCATAGCCAAATTGCTCTTCTCCCTTGACCTGTACCGACATGTCAGGACAGAAGATCAGGCAATTGTCGCATTCGATGCAGCGGCCACAGTGCATGCAGCGCCCGGCCTCCTGTTGGGCTTCATCTGCGGTGAAGGTTCTGGTGTGACTTTCAAAGGACCGCTTCCGTATGTTTGCCTCCTGGATTTCCTGGCGGACCCGGGGTTCCTTCCCGAAATAGTCGTAGACGATCTTTTCGGAATCGACGACTATGCGGTTGTTTTGGGTCACCGGGTTGACAGGGTCCCAACCCATATAGAGGGAGAAACTAATGGCCGTGCCGTCCCCCAAGGCGATCTCCTCGAGCACATCAGAATAGTCCGTGCCCTTGCGGTCGCAGTCCATGGCAATGGCCGCCTTCTTTCCTGAAGCCACAGCATGGACAACTGTGTGGGGGATAGGGATAATGTCTCCACCGGCGAATATCCTGGCTTTGCCGCTCCCTTTCGTGTAAACCTTCAGCCCTTCGTCCACCGGGATCACACCGTTCTCAATCGTTGCCATGTTATTCAGGTAATGAAGGATCGGAATTTCGCCGATACCTGTGAGAATACAATCGGCCTCTACGTCAAACAGGGCACCTTCCTTTTTAATAGGGCGCCTTCGTCCGCTTTCATCCGGCGGACCCAGCTCCATCTCGCAGCACACCAGTCTGCGGATAGTGCCATCATCATCGAGCTCTATCCTCTCGGGGGCTGCAAGGGTCCTGAGTTGCACCCCTTCTTCCAGCGCTTCCCGCACTTCCTCTGGGTGGGCTGGCATTTCATTTTCCGAACGCCGGTAGATGATGGTGACACGACAGCCAAGACGAATGGCTGTCCTGGCGGCATCAATGGCGGTATTGCCTCCACCGATGACCGCGATTTTCTGTCCAAGATCCACCTTCTCCCCGAGGGCGACCTTTTTCAGCATGGCCAGGCCGCTCATTACACGGTGAGACTCATCTTCCCCTTCCAGACCGAGTTTCCTGCTGGCATGCACTCCAGTGGCAAGGAAGAGATAGTCGTAAGTGTTACGGATCTCATCAATGGTCACCGAGGCTCCCACGCCGGTGTTTGGACGGAGCTCTATCCCCATGTTCTTCAATCTGTGGAATTCGGTTTCAACGATCTCCCGGGGCAACCGGTAACCTGGTATTCCCACACGGAGGATGCCCCCCATTACAGGCAGCGCCTCAAAGATGGTCACATGAAACCCTAATAGCCTGGCATAATAGGCGGCAGACATGCCTGCCGGACCGGACCCCACGACAGCGAGGCTTTTTCCGTGATATCCAGGCAAATTTGGATGGGCCAATGAAGGCGCAACCTGATCTCCTATAAAACGCTCCAGTTCCCTGATGCCGACACATTCATCCAAGGGAGACCGATTGCAGGCAGTTTGGCAAAAACTGAAGCAGACCCGGCCCAATATGGAAGGGAAGGGCTGTTCCCGCTTCAAGTGCCAGTATGCCTCTTCATATTCGCCCTTTTGAAGGAGCTTGATCCACCCTTCGATATCGTTTCCCGCTGGGCAGGCGTTCTGGCAAGCGGGAACCTTGTCTTCATAAATGGGCTTGATGAAGCGCCAGGC
>JAOZOW010000012.1:32138-39689 GCA_029933075.1 Deltaproteobacteria bacterium
CCACGAGCCCTCTGTAATAGGCAGGGTCCCGCTTTCCATTGACCAGAACGGTACCATTCTTTTTCAACCCTTGGGTGACATCCACGGTTTCCAGGAGAGAGGAATCCAGCACCACCACATGGTCGGGCTCATAAATTTGGCTTCGCAAGTGAATCGGCTTATCGTCAATGCGGCAGAATGCCGTGACCGGCGCCCCTCGGCGCTCCACACCGAATGCGGGAAAGGCCTGTACGTATTTGTCTTCGATAAAGAAGGCGTGGGCCAGGGCCTCGGAGCCGATGACCGCTCCCTGTCCCCCACGACCGTGAAATCGAATCTCTTCCATTTGTCTGTCCCTCACTGACTTACCCCATACTGCTCGGCCTGCGGGCGAATAGTCTTACCGGCCGTAACAATTCTTACCCGAGAATTTTTCCCTGTACGCGCTCAGCATCGGGGTGAGCGTTCTTTCCGGTATCTTTGCCTCCTTTAGCCTAAGCTGGATTTCTTCATTACCTAAATCCACATCCAATTTTCTATTAGGAATATCGATCTCTATGATATCCCCATCCCTGATAGCCCCGATCATGCCGCCGTTATAGGCCTCCATTTCCACATGGCCGATGCATGGCCCTGTGGTTGCCCCGGAAAACCTTCCGTCGGTCAAGAGCGCAACCCTTTTATATCCCGCGCCTTTTATGGCATCGGTCGGGGTCAGCATCTCGGGCATTCCCGGTGCACCGGCCGGTCCCTGGAATGGGAGCACCACCACATCTCCCTCTTTGATGGCTTTGGCCCCTATGGCCTCGAGAAGATCCTTTTCCGAGTAAAAGACTTTTGCCGGGCCCCTGTGGACCAACATCTCCTCCTGGATGGCCGTTTGTTTTATGACGGCGCTGTTCGCAATGTTGCCTTTCAGCACCGCAATGCCGCCCTGTGCATGGTAAGGGTTGTCCAGGGGCCTGATCACAAGCTCATCCACCACCTTCCCGCTGGCGGCCACCTGGGTGATGGAGGACCCGCTGATGGTGGGAGATTCCTTCAGGAAGTCCCTCAGCCGGCTCAGCACTGCGGGAATACCGCCTGCTGCATCAAGATCGGCCATCTCGTGCTCCCCTGCGGGGATAATTGAACAGATATTGGGGGTTTCCCGTGAGATCCTGTCGAATTCACCCACCTCGACATGGATGCCCGCCTCTTTGGCGATAGCCGGGATGTGCAAGACCGCATTTGTGGAGCCTCCCATGGCCATGTCGACCCTGATGGCATTGGCAAATGCGTTTTCCGTCAGGATGTCCCTTGGCCTGCCCCCTTTCCTGACCAGTTCCACAATCCTCCTCCCCGACTGGTAGGCCTGCTCTTTTTTGAGAGGGTCCAGGGCCAGAGTGGTGGAGCAACCTGGGAGAGACATGCCTAAGACTTCGGCCACCACCGCCATGGTGTTCGCTGTATAAAGGCCCACGCAGGACCCGGCACCGCAGGTCATGGAGGGGAGGAGCTGTTCGGCCTCATCCCGGCTCATCTTACCGGCTTTCACCTGACCGACGATGCCGAAGCCCTCCACGGGATGATGTTTCTTTCCGTTGATGATATTCGCCTTCATGGGGCCACCGGTCAGGATGACGGCGGGCAGGTTGAGGCGGCCGGCAGCCATCAGCATCCCTGGTGTGATCTTGTCGCAGGCCGTGACCCCGACCCACCCGTCCAGCGAGTGAGACAGGACCATTATCTCGATGTTGTCGGCGATATGCTCCCTGCTCGGGAGGCTGAGTCGCATCTCCACAAACATGGCGATCCCATCACAAATGCCGGGCACTCCCCATTCAAAGGGAACACCTCCTGCATCCCTTATGCCTCTTTTTACCTCGGCCGTGAGTTCATTCAGGTGGATGTGACCGGGAATGAGCTCCGTGAAGCTGTTGGCAACACCGATGAATGGTTTTTCCGGGTCAAGGTCTTGCCTTTTCACCCCTGCGGACATCAAAAGAGCCCGGTGGGGCAGGGTCTCAATATTTCTCTTTAATATGTCCGATCGCATGATTCATATCGCCTCCTTGTCCAATACGATGACCAAGCACTCACATTCCTCCCTCCCCACGTTCTGCCCCCTGTGGGGTACGGAGGGATCGAAATGAATGGCATCACCAGGATTCAACCTTATTTTTTCCTTGCCGTAAACAAGCTCCATTTCTCCTTTCAGCACGAACAGGAACTCCTCTCCCGGGTGATCGAAGAGTATATTAGGCTTTTTGGTTATCACAGGATATTGCACAATAAAGGGTTCGATGAGATGACGCGACTTGAAGTGCGTCAGGGAAAAGTATGTAAATCCTATCCTTGTCCCCATTCTCACAACCTGTTTTCGGTCCTTTTTTCGAGTAACAGAATAGCCTCCATCCTCTCCACCTTCTTCATCAAAGAACAGGCTGATAGGGACGCCCAAACCCTTGGCTATTTTGGAAAGGGTGGCGATAGAGGGCGAGACCTGATTGTTTTCTATCCTGGACAGCAGTCCCTTGGAAAGGCCGATCTCCTGGCCCAGTTGAGCGAGAGTAAGCCCTTTGTTTTTCCTCAGTTTCCGGATCTTGTCCGCAATCATTTTTTCGAGCATTGATTTTGTTCCCGGTTTGCTGAGAGTTGCCTTTCTATCCCCTATGATCCATTTAAGCAGGTGCCGACTTTATAGCGGCGCAATTTACCGTTGCTTCATCACCTGATCATGATCCCCGGCAGCCACAGGACCAACTGGGGAAACGAGGCTACCAGGATGAGGCCGACGAGCTGGAGCCCGATGTAAGGGATAGTTCCTCTTACAATATGACGACCAAAATCCACTCCTTTGGGTGCCACCCCCTTGATGTAGAACAGGGCGGGTGCCATGGGGGGCGTGAGAAATGAAGTCTGCATGGTGACGCAAAAGAGCATTGCCGCCCACAGAGGGTCAAAACCCAGCTCTGCGAGCACAGGGGCGAATATGGGTACCAGGATCGGCACGATGCCCACCCACTCCATGAAAAGGCCGAAAACGAAAAATGCACTCATCATGATGATGAGCACTCCCCAGCGCCCGAAAGGCAGACCCAGGAGCGCTTCTTTTACTAAGTCTCCCCCTCCTACCAGCATAAAGGTCCCGGTGAATACAAAAGCCGCGGCCACGATCACCAGGATCATACTGGAGACCACCATGGTCTGGTAAAAGGATTCCTTCAAGACTTTCCAGTCCAGTTTCCGGTAGCAGAGCGCCAGCATCACACTGGCAAAGGCCCCCACTGCCGCCGCCTCTGTGGGTGCGGCCACGCCGAAGAATATGGTGCCGAGGACAGCAAGGATCAGCATGAGCGTGGGAAGCATGGAGGTGAGAAGCATGAATATTTTTCTGCCCACCGGCATCATTCGCTGTTCCCTGGGAACCGGGGGGCCCAGTTCGGGCCGGATCAGGCATCGCACTATGATGTAAAGGGTATACAGTGCCGAAAGGATCAGCCCAGGAATTATTGCCGCAAAGAAGAGCTTCCCCACCGAGACCCCTGCCATTGGGCCATAGACGATCAGCATGATACTCGGAGGAATCAGGATGCCGAGGGTCCCTCCGGCGCAAATGGTCCCGCAGCTAAGCGCAGGGTCGTATCCCTTTTTCAGCATGTGAGGGAGGGCAAAGAGCCCCATGATAATAACAGGAGCGCCCATGATACCCGTAGCAGCGGCCATAATAGTACAGACTATCACTACCGCCAGGGCCAAGCCTCCTCTGAGTCCCCCCAGGCTGATGTGTATGGAGGAAAATAGTCTCTCGGCTGCGCCCGAACGCTCCAGCATGATGCCCATGTAGACGAAAAGGATGATGGAGGCGAGAATGTAGTTATGCATGGTCTCAAAGACCCGCATGATCATCATGTGGAAGAAACCCGGTCCAACACCCAGAAAACCCACGATCAGGGAAGCGCCCAGCATCACGAAGGCAACGGGAAAACCGCTGGCAAGTCCGAGGATCAGGCCGCCGAAGAGCAGGATGAGCAGTATCTCAGGGCTTTGGATGAGCATCCTCTCCTCCGAGAATGATCCTTACGCATCTAATGAACTCCGCGATCCCCTGGAGCGTCATCAGCACTGCTGCAAGCGGCAGGACCGTCTTGAAGGGGTAAATGGGAGGTTGCCACATGCTTTCCCCCCCCACTTCTAAGATCTTCCACGACCTGAGGGCAAATATCCCGCCAAAATATATCATTGAGCCAACAGCGGGAAAGAAAAGCAGGAGATAGCATGTGGCATCAATAAAGGCCTTTCCTCTCCGGGACATTTTTCCGTAAATGGTCTCAATCCTCACATGTCGGTCAATTTGAAGGGTATAAGCCGCTCCCATCATGAAGATCGCCCCGTAAAACATATATGAGAGATCATAGGACCACTCGGTGGGGTTATTGAACACGTATCGGGCCACTGTGTCATAGACAAGTTCCAGTATAAGGAGAGGGACAAGCCAGGCAATGCCCTTGGCTGTCCATTCATTGAGCCGGTCGATAGGTTTCATAAAATCCTTGCCCCAATGCTGGCCCTTGGAAAAGCACGCACTATTTGGCGTATGGATATGGCAGCCTGATCAGTGCAGCGTAAGGTTCCACCAGTTTCCGAAAGTCCCGCTGAGACTTAAGGACCTTTGCGAAAAAGGCGTCCTTTCTGGCGTATTTGTCAAGCTCTTCATCTCCGATTTTAACTATCTCGCTGATCATTTCCGGCGAGAGCTTTGATACGTGGAGCCCCTTGTAATTCAAAAAGAAGTTCATGGCCTCTGCGTCCTGTTTCATGGCCAGATTGATGGCGTGAAAGCATGATAGCTTTAAGGCCGCTTTTACCTTCTCCTTCAGGTTGTTGGGGAGTCTTGCCCAGGATTTCTCATTCACCAGCGTCTCCAGGGGTGCACACGGCTCATGGATGCCGGGCACCTTGAGGTACTTGCATATCTCCTGGAAGGCGAGCTTTCTGTCAATGGCAGGCGTGGCGAATTCAGCCGCATCGATGACACCTCTTTCCAAAGCGGGATAGACCTCTCCGCCCGCGAGGCTGACCACCCGTGCCCCCAGCCTTTCCAGGCATTTGCCCCAGATGCCCACGGTCCGGAATTTCAATCCCTTGAAATCGGACAGGCTGTTTATGGGCTTGCGGGACCAGCAGAAATTCTCCGATCCCAGCATGCCGTAAGGGGGCAGTACCACCACACCATGGCCCCGGTACATCTCATTCCAGAGTTCGAGCCCTCCGCCGGTATATATCCAGGCCAGCATCTCCTGCATCTGCAGCCCGTTGGGAAAGGAGTTCCCGAAGAGCACGGATGCCGGAAACTTGCCTATCCACCACCCGGCCCATGTGCATCCAATGTCCAATGTGCCTGTGCTCACAGCGTCGAAGATCTCTTTGGACGGGACAATGGCGCCTCCCGGGTGCATCTTCACCACAAGCTGTCCATCGGTCAGCTCCTTTACAAGCTTGGCGAAATGCTCTGCCGGTGCATAGAGCTGTGGGAGCCCTGCCGGATAGCTGGACTGCGCCCTCCATACGATCCTTTTGGCCCCCGCAAACAGAGAGGGAGCCCATACAAGAGAGGCTCCGAGAAGCAATAGAAGGGTTACCATGAATACATGCCTTTTCCTCATAATCTGCCCTCCTTGACCATGTTAAGGTGTCCGACCCTCGCGTAACGAGGGATACAAATATTAAATTTGTTGCAAGATATTAAACATTTTGTTGCGTGTCAAGTTTTTTTTGAGGGTGTGCTGTCTATCGCCCTAGAAGGGCAAGGGCCTTTTCCACCACGCGGTCAGGGGTCAGGCCGAATTTCTCAAAGAGGGTCTTGGAGGGGGCGGAGGCGCCGAAGCGATTGATGCCGATGACCTCTCCCCCGGACCCCACATACCGAGCCCACCCCTGCGGGGACCCTGCCTCGATAGCAATCCGCGTTTTGACCTCCGGGGGCAGGATCTTTGACCGGTACTCCTCGGGCTGGCTTTCGAACAATTCCCATGAGGGCATGCTCACAACCCTTGTTTTGATCCCTTTTGCCTCCAGCCTCTCTGATGCCTCCAGTGCAATCTGGACTTCGGAGCCGGTACCTATGAGAATTAGGTCCGGTTTCTCGCCTTCTGCCTCCTTGAGGATATAGGCACCACTGGCAAGCCCCTGTGCGGATGGAAAGGTGGAGCGGTCAAGCACGGGTACGGCCTGGCGAGTGAGTACCAGCGCAACAGGACCATTGTCACTGGTCAAAGCGATACGCCAGGCCTCAGCGGTCTCATTGGCATCCGCCGGCCGGATAACGGTGAGGTTGGGGATCGCCCTCAGGGCGGCGAGCTGTTCTATTGGTTGGTGAGTGGGTCCGTCCTCGCCCAGACCGATGCTGTCGTGGGTGAAAATATATATCACATGCAGGCCCATGAGCGCTGCCAGGCGGATGGCCGGGCGCATGTAATCCGAGAAGACCAAGAAGGTGCCACCGTAAGGTCTGAGACCGCCGTGGAGGGCTATGCCATTCAGGATCGCACCCATGGCGTGTTCCCTCACCCCGAAGCGGAGATTCCGGCCATGATAGGTACCAGGCTGAAAATCCGGTTCCCCTTTAATCTCCGTCTTGTTTGAGGGGGCAAGGTCGGCAGATCCCCCTAAGAGATTGCCAACATGGGGCGCAACGGCGTTCAACACATTGCCCGAGGTAACCCTCGTGGCTGTACCTTTGGAGTCCGCTGGGAAGAATGGAACGTCTCTGTCCCATTGCTCTGGGAATTCCCCTTTGAGCCACAGATCCAGCTCTCTGGCTGAATCAGGGCAGGCCTCTGCGTAAGATTGGAACTCAGCCCGCCATTGCTCTTCCAGAGCCTTGCCCCTCTCCAGTGCCTGGCGAAAGTGCCGCAGTGCTTCATCCGGCACGAAAAAAGGCGGATCGAGGGGCCAGCCCAAGTTCTCTTTTGCCAGCCGGACCTCCTCCGGGCCCAGGGGTTCACCGTGGGCCGATGGAGCGTCCTGTTTGTTGGGGCTCCCGTAGCCGATATGGGTCCTTACCGCGATCAGGGAGGGACGATTGTTCTCTTTTTGTGCCGCGATGATGGCCTCTTCTATGGCTCTGAGATCATTGCCGTCTTCAAGGGTCTGCACATGCCAGCCATAGGCCTCAAACCGGGCCGCCCTGTCCTCGGTGAACGTCAGATCAGTGCTCCCCTCAATGGAGATGCGGTTGTCATCATAGAGATAAATAAGCTTGCCCAGCTTGAGGTGGCCTGCCAGTGAGGCGGCTTCATGTGAGATGCCTTCCATAAGATCCCCATCGCTTACGATTCCGTAAGTATAGTGGTCCACGATGTTGAAATCCTTCCGGTTGAAGCGGGTTGCCAGGAACCGCTCTGCAATGGCAAGCCCCACACCGTTTGCAAAGCCCTGACCCAAGGGCCCGGTCGTGGTTTCCACGCCGGGGGTCAGGGGATACTCCGGGTGACCGGGGGTCCTGCTCCCCCACTGACGAAAGTTCATTAGCTCCTCCAGAGAGAGATCATAGCCGGTCAGGTGGAGCAGGCTGTAAAGCAGCATGGA
>JAOZOW010000012.1:39789-51032 GCA_029933075.1 Deltaproteobacteria bacterium
TGTCCAGCCTGCCGGCAACCAGGGCTGCGGTTAAGTCCCTGCCCAACGCTCGTCCTATGTGGAACGCACCGCTTGCTCCCAGCATCGCTCCGATCCACCCATAGAGGAACCCCTTCGACGTGCCGAAAAGCATTGCCCCGAGAAGGGTGGGTACGCTGGCAGGCACGAAAAGGCATATGCAGAAGGCATAGGTCAGGATAAAGACCAGTGGTGCCCAAAGATCCAGTGCCTCAAGAAAATCGCCTAAAATTTGCGGGGTCATAAGAGATCTGAGTGGCGTGAAATAGTACAGGTATCCGGCTGTGAGCAGGAACAGGAATAGAAACAGGGCCTTCAGGATGGCCTTGCGGGGTATGCGTTTCGGGCGTCCCGATAATTTGTTCATAAGATAGCGCAAAGGGGGATCCAACGATACGGTCTACCCCTCTTTAGCAGCTTTTTCAGGTGGAATCAATCCAGATGCTTCCGAAAAGAAACCATGCCTCGCTCCCCCCAAGGGGAGCGGGTATAGGTGGGCTTGTATTTTTCAAAAAAGATGCAAGCTATCAGGATTTCTGGGGAATGGGAGGAATATAGTACAGACGGGGCAACGGCTAAATATGGTAGAGTTCATCACCCAAGACTCTGATCCAGTTATCCTCCATGATTTTCAGGGCCTGCTCGACAGGCCCCACGTTGATTACAAGCACGGTCATCTCTCCCGTGCCGAGGCAGGGATATATGGAGTCCACGTTGATATTTGCCGCCTTTAGTGGCTTCAGTACGGCATTCAGGCCGCCAGGATGGTGAGGCGTCTCGCAGGCTATCACCTCTTTGGTATCCAGATCATAGCCTGCCGTTTTTAGTACGTTCATGGCCTTTTCAGGGTCATTGGCAATGAAGTGTAGCTTGCCTTCCTCTTTTTCGGTGGCCACGTAGAAGGCGATTATATTGACCCCATTGGCCCCCAACACATCGCTGACCGCTGACAAGGTACCTGGTTCATTTTTCAAAACAAGACTGATCTGCTTGACAGTTTTCATTCTCAGGCTCCTCTCAAAGCAAACTCGCGACCTCTATCCAATCCTTTCCGGTTCAGTTTCATCACGCCGGGCTTCTTGCCCTTTACGATCTCGGACAGGCCCTCCATGATGGATTCAAGGGAGGTAATGCCCGTTTTTGCGACAAAGGCACCCAACATAATCATGTTTATGGTACGGTCGCTTCCCAGCTCCCTGGCAATGTCATTGGCGGGAACCAGCACTATATCGAGGTCGTTCCTGGAAGGGGTTCTCTCGATTAGGTTTGAATTGAGGACGATTACCCCTCCCTCTCTTATCATGCCCTCGTATTTCAACAATGAAGGATTGTTCATGATCACGGCGTAATCGGGAGAGGAGGCCACAGGGGAAAAGATTTCTTCATCAGAGACAACCACCGTACAATTTGCTGTCCCCCCACGTACCTCCGCACCATAGGCCGGAAGATAGGTGACTTCCTTCCCGTCCTTCATGGCCGCCAGGGCCAAAAGATAGCCCATCATAAGAACTCCCTGCCCCCCGAAACCTGAAAAGATCGTTTTCTTGGTCATAAAACGATGGTCCCTTTTACTTATAACAGCGATGGTTTTTTACGTAACCTTACCTGCCTTGTCTTTTATCACCTTCAGGGGGAAGATCTTGGTAACATGCTCCTCCACCCACTTGGCAGCATCCACTGGGGTCATCTTCCAGTTGGTAGGACAAGGGGACAGTACCTCCACAAGAGAGAATCCCAGGCCTGCCATCTGGACCTTAAAAGCCTTCTTAATGGCCCTTTTCGTTCGTCTGATATTTTTGGGAGAATTGACAGCGGTGCGTTCAATATACACGCTGCCCTTTGCGATGGCCAGCATCTGGCTCAAATCGAGGGGTGAACCGTCCCTCGCCGGATCCCGCCCTCCCGGGGTAGTGGTGGAATTTTGCCCTTCCAGGGTGGTAGGCGCCATTTGTCCGCCGGTCATGCCATAGACGCCGTTATTGACAAAGATGACAGTGATATTTTCTCCCCTGTTTGCTGCGTGGATGGTCTCGGCAGTGCCTATTGCTGCGATGTCCCCGTCGCCCTGATAGGTGAACACGATTTTGTCCGGAAGGGTCCTTTTGAGCCCGGTAGCCACAGCCGCACCTCTTCCATGAGGCGCCTCCCCCATGTCAACATCCAGATAGTTGTAAGCCAGTACAGCACAGCCTGCAGGAGGAACACAGATAGCCTTTTTTCCGATGTCCAGCTCATCAAGTAGCTCCGCAACCAGCCGGTGTATAATGCTGTGCCCGCAGCCCGGACAGTAATGGAATACGGATTTCTTGAGGTACTTTGGTCTCTCGAAAACCTTTTTCGCCATGCTTATTCCTCTTCAAGCTCAAGACGCTGTCGATGATACAGGCTGTTGATTACTTTAGCGATCTCGTCGGGTGTGGAGATGATGCCTCCCGGACGTCCGTAAAAATGGACTCTGCTTCTTCCTTCCAGGGACAGCTTGACATCCTCCAGCATCTGCCCGGTGCTCATCTCAAAGACAAGGAAGTCCTTCACGAAACGGCTTAGCTCCAAGATCGCTCGTTGGGGAAAGGGCCATAGGGTCACGGGCCGGAACAAGCCCACCTTAAGACCTATCTCCCTGACCCTCTTGATTGCACCCTTGGCAATTCTTGCAGCAGTGCCGTACGCGATAACCACCAGGTGCGCATCCTGGGTCATGTATGTGTCTGCGCGGGCTATTTCCCTGGCAATGGTTTCGTATTTTCTCGCAAGTTTCCAATTGTGTTCTTCTTCTTTGGCCGTATCCAGGAGCAGTGAGAGGATGACCCTGCTGGGCCTTCCGTCTGCCCCGTCCAGTTTCCAGGGCTTGGGGGACAGTTTCTGGAGATCTACGGGGTCAGGGAAGGTAACCGGTTCCATCATCTGTCCCATCATGCCGTCTCCAAGGATCATCACCGGGGTCCTGTAATTATCCGCATAATCAAACGCTGTCATGGTCAAATTGGCCAGTTCCTGGCCTGAAGCGGGCGCAAGGACGATCGTCCGGTAATCGCCGTGCCCGCCGCCCCTGGTTGCCTGGAAATAATCCCCTTGGCTCGGTGCAATATTGCCGAGGCCCGGTCCCCCCCGCATGGTGTTGATGATCACCGCAGGGAGCTCCTGGGCTGCAAGATAGGAAATCCCTTCCTGTTTGAGGCTGATGCCGGGGCTGGACGAACTGGTCATGGCACGGGCCCCTGCCATTGATGCGCCTATGACCATATTGATAGCGGCCAGCTCACTTTCGGCCTGAACGAATGTCCCATCTTCCAGAGGGGCCATGGCATTAGCCATATACTCTGTCAGCTCGTTTTGCGGTGTGATGGGATAACCGGCGTAAAAGCGGCAGCCTGCCCGCACGGCAGCCTCCCCGATCACATGGCTTCCCCTCATCAATCGTTTTTCATTCACGATAAACCTCGATGGCAACGTCCGGGCAGGTGATGGCACAGGTAGCGCACCCCGTACATCCCCTCTCTTCCTCCCCTGTATTGTTACCCTTGAACTCTGCTGGGTAATAGCCTTTCTGATTTAGTGAATCAGATACCCCGATCAGCTGATCAGGACAAACGGACACGCAGAGGTAACATCCCTTGCACAATTCCCGGTCTATTACTATCCTGCCCTTTTTTCTCTTTTTTGTCATAATTGCGAACCGCTATGGCCTTCAATACAGTTGCCTGGTGTTTCTTTTCGCTCCGGTGGCCGGGCGACAAACAATTTGTACTGACAGTACTGACAATAAAGTCTACATACCTAATCCCCATTATCCATCTTGTCAAGCCCTTTACTCCTGTTACTGCCCAGTTTTTCCCTTGACAGGGATATTCATTTTCATGATAACTGATCTGCTTGTTGCCTGCACCGTGTACATTAGAGCGGGCACTGATACTATATGTTACTCCTCTACGGATCATCGGCCAAACTGCCAGTTATTTGATGGATCGGACCATGGAACTTACTCAGAGACAGATTGACTACTGCATGGAATGCGGTGTGTGTACAGGAAGCTGCCCTGTCAGCCGTGTGATGCCGGGTTTTTCACCCAGACAGATCATCAAGCGAGTCTTGATAGAGGAAGATGAGGACTTGCTGCGTGGTAGAGACCTGTGGGCATGCCTGAGTTGCGCCCGGTGTAGTGTGAGATGCCCTGCGGAGATTGACTTCCCTGAATTTGCTCGTGTCTGCCGGGAAAAGGCCCGCAAATTGGGAAATCTGCCTCAGGAGAGCCATCACGGAATCTTGCAGGCCGTTGCCGCTTTTCAGACTTTTGACATCAGGCAGAAGCGCACCGAATGGGCCGAGGGTGTGGGCACTTTCCGGGACAGCGGCGAGTACTTTTACTTTGTGGGATGCCTTCCATATTTTGATGTAACCTTCCGCTATCTCGGCCTCTCTTCTATAGAGGTCGCCCACAGTACGCTTACCCTGCTCAATAGGATGGGGGTGGAACCTGTTGTCAGTAATGAGGAGCGATGCTGCGGTCATGATGCACTGTGGAGCGGTGACGAGGCCACTTTTCGCGAGTTGGGCCGGATAAACCTCGAGGTGATTACGGCCTCCGGGGCCAAGACCGTGATCTTCAGCTGTCCGGAAGGATACTTTACCTTCAAGCATCACTACCCGGAGTATTTCGGCGATCTTCCTTTCGAGGTCCTGCACATGACAGAGTTTCTGGCGCGGGAGCTGCCCGGGGCGGGTCTTTCCTTCAGACCTTCCTCAAACGGCGCCGTCACCTACCAGGATCCCTGCAGGTTGGGTCGAATGGCCGGCGTTTATGATCCACCGAGGGATCTCCTCAGACTCATCCCTGAGGGCCGTCTGGTGGAGATGGAGCGGAGCAGGGAAAATGCTCTTTGCTGCGGAACGAGCGCATGGATGGAGTGTTCGAGCTGCTCCAAGGCCATGCAGATGGAAAGGCTCAGCGAGGCTCTACGCACGGGAGCGCATACCCTTATCACTGCCTGCCCCAAGTGTCAGATCCACCTCACGTGCGCCCAGGAGAACACGGACCTGAAAATGAAGGTGGTGGACATCTATACTTTTCTCCTGCAACAACTGGATGGGAAAGAGGGGGAGAGGGCATAGCAGACCCTTTTGAGTCCGCCTGCCCTTGCCACAGGGCCGCCCGGGTGCACGGATCGAACCTTTGCCTTTGCAAGGCGCCCCCAGGGACTACGTCCTAAGGAATGCCCTCACAAATTTGGCCCAGTCTTTCTCTTTTAGCTGTCCAACAATGTCTTCCACCGACTCTCCCCCGTCGGCAGCAACCATCAGATCGTCGTTGGCCAGGGAAAAGAGCCTCTCTTTCTCTTCGCTCAGGAATCTCTGGGCCTCCTCCCCGTAATAGAGCCCTTTCAGATTTTTACGCAGCTTGGTCGGTTCAACAATAAAGAGCCAGCCGTCCACATAGGGGGATTCATTCACCAGTTCGGGGTTATCCATGAGCTGATGGTTGACACGGGAGATGATGCCCTCCACGGGAGAAAGGATCTGAACCTTTTCACCGTTCCGCCCCACCTGAAAGGCTGCCTCCCCCTGTTTCACCATATGTCCGATGTCAGGTGTCTCTATTCTGCTCAGCCTTCCCAAAAGCTTCTGGGCGAAATCGTCCAGACCCACTCTGACCCGTCCCCCATACTCCGGCTTCGCCCAAGTGTGCCCCTCATGGTAGTACATATCTGGAGCCAGCTTGAAGCCCCCTTCATGGGTGTCGGTTGCTACAGGGATAGGTTCCGCCTGAATGCGTGTCTGCATCATTCGGTCAAAAGAACAGGTGCCGCACTCATAGGCATTGGGACATATTTTCCGGTCCAGTTCGCCGGTAATCATGTAACGGCATTTACGCTCTGAGGCGGGCAGCAGCATCATTTTTTCCACCCAGGTGGCCGTGAACTTGTCCGATGAGGGCTCCACGACGGCCACTGCCGTCGCTTCTTTTTGGCGGGCTACCTTCACCTGCATGGCCTGATCATATATACAAGTGGGGCAATCATAATTGTTGTCACAGAGTTTGTAGGAGACTACCCCCGCTTCCATCCACACGCATTTCTTTTTCCCGGGCGGGACGATCTTAAATGATCCTTGTTTGCTCTTTGTAGCCATGAGAGACCCTCCTTCAAAAGCGTTTTTTCTTTCCTCCTTGACGGATTGGTGAAAAGTTCATCCCTCCCCGCCTTTGACTGAAATGCCCTTTCTCTTCTCTATTGGAGGCAAGGGTCATGCCAATATCTCTATTGGAGCCTGAGATAGTCCCCTAACTCATTGTTTTAAAATGAAATTTTCTGGGAAGGCAAAAGAAAGCAGTAGAAATGAAACTTCCGAGACTGCCTAAAAATTCGACATGAAACAGGTCGTAACAGGCTAAGATATCTATAACTGATTGATTAGACTATCATATTTAGGACTGCCCAAAAAAAGGGCAATATGCCTAAAAATTCAACGGTCAGGTTTGGTCATCGTGGACGCATTTATGGAGATGCCATGCGAAAAGCACATCACATGTGGAGCAAAAACGCGATTCTTTATAATCCGTGTCCTCAATGCGGGTGGAAGAGTACATCACGCATCGCCTATCCCTGCAGTGGGTGAGACCAAGGCTGTGGCCTAGTTCATGAAGAGCCGTCTTTTCTACGCGAGCCATAAAGAGATCAGGGTTATTGGATTCATTGTAGAACTCCGGACGGAGCCTGTACAGGGAAATGATGGCGCAGCGGCCCCGGATTTGCGCCAGCCCATAGACGTATTTCAGGATAGGCACAAAGAGGTCCACATTGGTCACGGCCATAAGCATCAGGGACTCGCGGGGGAGCTGGAGGAGATGTTTCAGGATGGTCTTGGAGTTGTACTGACCACGTTTTTCGTCGAAGGCATAGCTGGGATTCTCCATGCCTGAAGCGATCTTGGAAGCGATGCCGCAGGCTTTCTCAGTACACTCTGCGATTCGGTAAAGGAGTTCTTCCTCAACAAAGCCGATCGGACAGATGGTAAGGCATCTTGACAAAGGGAATTAAGACTCTCCTTTTTTGATCTGGTATTTTTGAATTTTGTTGTAAAGAGTCTGCCGGTCAATATCCAGCTCTCTGGCGGCCTGGCTGATGTTCCAGCCAGTCTCTTTCAGGATCCTCTCAATATGTATTTTTTCAAGCAATTTCAGCGATTTAGGCAAGACATCCGACTTCGACTCCTTTCGCGAAAAAGGCAAATCATCGGAAACGATTTCATTTTCCTGACCGATGACCAGAGCCCTTTCAATCACGTTTTCAAGCTCTCTCACATTGCCGGGCCAGTCATAGTCCATCAGCAGTTTCAGTGCCGAAGGGGCGATCTTTTTCTCTTCCTTGTTCATCTCCAGGCAGAATTTTCGGATAAATGCATCTGTCAGGAGGGGGATGTCCGCTTTCCGCTCTCTCAGCGGCGGTACATGGATAGAGATGACGTTCAGACGGTAGTAAAGATCTTCTCTGAACCGTTTTTCTTCAATGGCCTTTTGGAGATCGCAGTTTGTAGCCGCCAGAATGCGGACATCCACATCAATGGTCTCTTCGCTTCCGAGCCGAGTTATCTGTTTTTCCTGCAGCGCCCTTAGTAGCCCCACCTGCGTTTTTAAACTGATGTCCCCGATCTCATCCAGGAAAAGCGTCCCCTTGTCAGCCAGCTCAAAACGTCCCCTTTTCGTATGGGTTGCCCCTGTGAAGGCCCCTTTCTCATAGCCAAAAAGCTCGCTCTCCAGCAGGGATTCTGGAAGCGCGCCGCAACTCACCGCAATGAACGGCATATAGCACCGCTGGCTGTTTCCGTGAATCGCCCGGGCTATCAACTCCTTGCCTGTGCCGCTCTCCCCGGTGATGAGCACTGTGGAATCAGTGGGTGCCACACGGGAGATTAGCTGGAAAATCTCCTGCATAGGCTCGCTCTTGCCGATAATCTCATCATACTGGTACTTCTCTTCAAGTTTTTTACGAAGCAGGATGTTTTCCAGGACCAGCTCTTTATGCTCGATGATCTTCCTGATCTGCATCTCAACTTCCTCAGGATCAAAGGGCTTTACCAGATAATCGAAGGCTCCCTCTTTCATGGCCTGGACAGCCGTGTCCACTGTGGCATAAGCGGTCATCATGAGTATCTCCGCTTCTTGGTCCATTTCCTTGAGCCTTCTCAATGTTTGGAGTCCGTCCAGTCCCGGCATCTTTAGATCCAGAAGAATGACTTCCCAGTTCTCTTCCCGGGCCATGGCAATGGCCTCGGCCCCGCCAGTGGCCACCCCTACCTCATAGCCATCCTCCAGCAGCCAGTCCTTTAACGCCTCCCGCATGGCCGCTTCATCATCCACAATGAGAATGCGGGCCTTTTTGGTCATTTTGCATATCCTCCCCGGTCTTGAATCTTTCTTCCTGCCCTCGCCTCTGGTTTGAATCTCCGTACAGTCCCGTGCAAGGAATGATTATGCCTCACCCTCCCCTTTACAGCGTTCCTGCGGAAAGCATAGGTTTTGGGGAACACCGTTCAGGCTGTAGGCAGCAAGACCTTGAAAGTACTTCCCTTCCCCACTTCGCTTTCCACGTCAATGAACCCATCGTGTCTGCTGATGATGCCGTAAGCCACGGAAAGGCCTAGACCCACGCCCTTGCCTTCCTCTTTAGTGGTAAAAAAGGGCTCAAAGATGTTTTTTAGGTCTTTTTCGGCAATGCCACATCCGGTATCAGCGATGGTCACCTGGACAAAGCCGTTTCTATTGGATCGCTTAACGATCACGGAGAGAGTCCCGTTGGTGGTCATGGCCTCCGACGCATTGCTCAAGAGGTTCAGGAGCGCCTGCTGAATTTGGTGAAAGTCGCATTTGACCAAGGGCAAGTCCGGTTCAATCTCTTTGACCACGCGGATCTCTTTCAATGCTAATTCGTGGGCGATAAGCAACAGGGTTTTGTCAAGGATGTCTTTGATACTGTGCGGCTTTATACGGATCTTGGACTGCCGGGAGAAGGCCAGCAAGTTTTTAACGATTTCACCGCATCTTGCCGTCTCCGACTCCATAATGCTCAGATATCGAGAAATGTCTTTCATCCTCTTGGCGGTGAACCGTTTTAGGTTCACAAGCTTTTCAAGAAGTCTCACATAGGTCAGCACCGCGGCGATGGGATTATTGATCTCATGGGCAATGGTGGCAGACAGCTTACCAAGAGAAGCCAGCTTCTCAGAGCGAATAACCTGCTCCTGTGCCTCTTTGAGTTCCTGGTAGGCCTTTTTTGTGGCTTCGTACAGGTCAGCGTTGTGAATGGCCAAACCGATCTGGTTGCCCACGGCAGTGAGAAATTCAATAAAATCGGCTGAGAACTTAAACGGAGCGTGACTGGAGACGCACATGACACCCACCGGCTCACCCTTAGACAAAAGCGGTATGTAGGCAGTCGACTTAAACCCCTCGTTCACCAGATGGTTCACATAAGGATCCACTGAAGGCAGGAGGTTGTCGACTACTTGAACTTTTCCGGTCCGCACTGTTTGCCCGAGGAACCCGTCCCCTACCTTTCTCCATTGGACATGATTCTTCCTTACAAATTCACGGGATAACCCCTTGTGGGCAGCAAGGCTCAGGCCCTCTCGCTTTTTATCCAGGAGATATATGCGGACACAGTCGGAACCGATGATCTCGCGTATTTTAGCGGCCGTGGTGTTAAGCACCTCCTCCAGGTCGAGACTGCTGGTAGCGGTGGTGGAAATGGCATTGAGGGCGGCCAGTCTGACATTCTGTGTCTTGATCTGCTCCTCGGCCGCCTTTCTCTTTGTAATATCTCTGATGATGAGTACATAGCCAGTGATCTGCCCGACGATATCAACGATTACATTTGAGGTAAGTAGGGCATCAAAGACCCGCCCAGACCTTCCCAGGAGTCGCGTCTCGAACTCCGTCACAAACCCTTCCTTTGATAGGATCTTCAATAATCTATACAGGTCTTCACGGCTCTCAAACAGTTCTATGGCTGATTTCAGCGCCAGTACATCCTCTTTCCTGGTGTATCCAAGTATCTCCACACTTGCCTGATTCAGTTCCAAGATCCTACCATTGGAATCGGTCAGGAGGATAGCATCGCTGGAGCGTTCAAAAATGGTGCGATATCTCTCCTCAGATTTTTCCAGGTGTCTCAAACGCTGCCTGATCATATCCTCCAGATTGCCGGCAACCCGATTCAGCTCTTTTTGCAGGTGCTCTTTTTCCGTAATATCGGTAGCAGTTTCCAGAACATAGACGATTTTTCCCTGCTGATTCCTCACGGGCGTTGCTTTTATACGCATCTGGGCTGTACGACCGTCTCTCATAACCATGGCTTCTTCAATGCTGTGCACTCGGCCATCCTCGAAACACTTTTCCACCACGCAATCGTCACACTTCCGATCCCTGTTTTTCCACACCTCAAAACAGAATGCCCCTCCCCGCAGGCCGAAGCTGTTTGTGAAAAGATCATTGGCCGCAATGATCTTGTAGTCCTTATTGATGGCTACCACATAGTCCGTCACGCTCTGGAGCAGCGTCTTGTAACTTTCACGTTCTTTGAACAGGTCTTCGCTCTTCACAGGCATAGTTTTTTCACTCTTTCCAACGTATCCATGCAGTTCAATTTTTTGAAAACAGGGAGGTAGTATCTATTAATAAGCATGGCAAAAATAAGCGTAAATAAGACGTTATTCCTACCCGTGGGAAAGAAATTCTCCGCTCGGGTTCTTAAATCTTTTGATGGGGCTGCGAAATGGTCTAATCCTTTGAAACTCATGATATATTTTAGTTGACAGACAGGCGTTTCTGTCAGCGTTTATTACAACACAAAAGGGGGTGGCGATCAAGCAGATTGCCCTGGAAATATTCCTTGACTGAAATTTGAGTTTTCTCCTATAAACATAAACTCGTGCTTGCTTTAATTCTTTATGTGTGAGAATGGGGTTAGCGGGAATCATTACGTCGCTTGAGAGGTTTAGCCCATGGAAACAAAACCAGCCCAGGAGATCCAGGGCGCTGTAATGGTGGTGGGCGGTGGTATCACCGGCATGCAGGCGGCCCTGGATTTGGCGGATTCTGGTTTCTATGTCCACCTCGTGGAGAAATCCCCCGCCATCGGCGGAGTCATGTCCCAATTGGACAAGACCTTTCCCACCAATGACTGCGCCATGTGAATTATCTCTCCCAAACTGGTCGAGGTCGGCCGGCACAT
>JAOZOW010000055.1:0-4705 GCA_029933075.1 Deltaproteobacteria bacterium
GGTAATTTTCATTGACAATCTCTTTCGACGCGGGTATGTGATACTGTCATGGATTATTTGAGACAAAATAAGTCCTGTCTGTCTCTGAGACAGTGGTGGTGGCGCAACTCCAGAGAGGAGGTGCGCCCGCCAAGCTGAGGATGACGAGTTAGTTTGATGAACCGCGGGCCCGCTTCCAGGTGGTCCCGCGGTTTTTTGTGCATGGCTTGAAAAGGCCGTGGGACCACAGGGTCCTGCGGCCTTTTTTGGTCTCAGGGCAGGGAGGATCACCGGGAATAATTATAACAATAGGAAGGAGGATTTCAGGGATGATCAGGCGAGCAATCAGAAAAGTGGTAAAGGGTGAAGACCTTTCAGAGGTTGAGATGGCAGGAACAATGGAGCAGCTCCTTTCTGGCGCAGCTACCCCCGCCCAGATCGGCGCCTTGATAACTGCGCTCAGGATAAAAGGGGAGACAGTGGATGAGATTGTGGGGGCGGCCAGGGTGATCAGGAGCAAGGTGCCAAAAGTAAGACTTGGCAACCCTGCCGTGAATATCGACCGGGACGAGATCAACGTTGACGAGGAGACCATCCTGCACACCCGCAGAGAGGGTGAGAATGGGACCACCACCTTCAATGTGTCAACGGCCACGGCATTTGTGGTGGCTGCAGCGGGCGTCAAGGTCGCCAAGTACGGTTACAGGGCCGCCTCCACACAGTGCGGAAGCGCAGATGTGCTCAGGAGCCTTGGTGTCAAACTTGATATCAATCACTCCAACGTGGAGAGTTGCATCAGCGAGATGGATATAGGGTTTCTCTATGCCCCGTTCTACCAGGGGGCCATGAGATACGTGGCCGCTCCCAGGACAGAGACCGGTCTCAGGAGTATTTTCAATCTCGTGGGGCCCCTGACAAACCCGGGGAGGTCGAAGTCCCAGGTGCTGGGGGTCTATTCTCCCGACCTGACGGAGAAGATGGCCAGGGTACTTGATAGGCTCGGGGCGAAAGACGCCTTCGTGGTCTTTGGTGAAGGCACATTTGACGAGATAAGCATCTGCGGGCCTACCAGAGTATCCCGCCTCAAGGAAGGAGAGATCCATACCTACGAGATGACGCCGGAGGAGTACGGTCTTCAAAGGGCTGGACACGAGGCCATCAGAGGGGGGAATGCACCGGAAAATGCCCGCATCGTCCGTGCAATTCTTGGGGGAGAAAAAGGCCCCAGGCGGGATATGGTGCTCTTGAATGCGGCAGCCGCATTTGTGGCGGCAGGCCTCGAGCCGGACCTCTTATCGGGGATTGCAAGGGCCGCGGAATCCATTGATTCGGGGCGGGCAGAGGGGAAGCTGGAGGCCGTCATTGCCTTTACCCGGCAGTGCGGTTCCTTTGTAAGGAGGGAGCTTCACTGAGCAGCTGTTGCTCAGGATGAAGGGGAGGTCATGGAGCCGGGGCGGTATTCCATGAAGAACCGGTAAAAGGCCGCGAGGACCAAGGAGTGGGTGATCTCGCCCTCCCGTATAAGCCGAGGAATTTGTTCAAGGGGACGGAGCAGGATCTCTATATCCTCCTTTTCATCCTGATGCTGGCTTCCCGCAGGGAAGACGTCTCTTGCCACAAAGGTGTAACAGAGATTGTTCTGGATCGCCGGGTTGGGATGCACGCTTCCCAGGGGGATCATCTCCGATGCCTGGTACCCGGTTTCTTCGTAGAGTTCCCTTTCCGCCGCCGCTTCAGGCGTGTCATGGTCTTCGACCAGCCCGCCGGGGATCTCAAGGGTAACAGCCCGGATGCCGTGGCGGTACTGGCGGACGAGAACCACCTCATCCCCGGGGGTCAGCGGTATCACATTGACCCAAGGTGAGGACTCTAAGATGAAAAAGTTGTGTGCCTTGCCGGTGCGGGGTGATACGGCCCGGTCGGTTCTGAGGCTGAAGACCCTATAGGACCTGTCTTTAGCACTTGATATGACCTTCCAAGGCTTGGGGGGCATGGGATTTCTCCTTTTCAAAAAACCTGTTGATATCAGAGAGTTCATGGGTCAAGGGGATTCTTGGGAGGCTTTCGAGGAAAAATTTCCCGTAACGACTTGTCATGATTCTTACGTCCAGGATTGAAAGTATTCCCCTGTCCGTACCCTTTCTCACCAGCCTGCCCAGTCCCTGCTTTAAGGAGATGATGGCCGAGGGGAGCTGGTATTCCATAAAGGGATTTCCTCCCCGGTCACGGATTGCTTCAATCCTGGCGGCCACCAGGGGCTCGCCCGGAGAATCGAATGGCAGTTTGTCGATGATCAGGCAGCTCAGGGCCTCGCCAGGGACATCCACCCCCTGCCAGAAGGCGCTTGTTGCCAAAAGCACCGAGTGGATGTCGTTTCGGAAGGACTCCAGCAGGGCAGACCGCGGGGCATCGCCCTGCCTGTAGATTGGATACGGGATATTTCCTTCCAGCATCCGGTGAACCAGATTGAGATTGTGGTAGCTTGTAAATAGCACAAGGGCCCTGCCCTTGCTCCTTTCCAGGATCTCCAGAATTCTACGGGCGATCTCCGGTCCGAAAGTAGCTTTGCCGGGCTGAGCCAGGTCTCTGGGAATATACATTAATGTCTGCGTCTTGAAATCGAAGTGGGAAGGGCAGATGCCCTCCAAGGCATGCTCGGGCAGACCGAGCCTTGAACGGATATAATCAAAGGTTCCCCCGGTCGACAGGGTGGCTGAGGTCAGCACCACTGTCTTTACCTTATCGAAAAGGAGCTCCTTCATCCTGTCGGAGATATCTAAGGGCGATGCAAACAGGGTCACCCCCTTCTTGCGTCTTTCATACCACCTGAACCAGTTGGCCTCCCTCTCGGACAGGATCTGATCCAGCGAATGGGCCAATCCGGCCACCCTGTTAAGAAGCGATTGGAAGGCGGGAGCACCTCCCTCTTCCGCCTCTAATTTTTCTGCAATGGATTTGAGCGCCTCCCGGATTCTCAGCCCGGGCCCCTCCTTGATGGTCGCAATGACCCCTGGATCCAGTCCTCCCTTATCTTCCCCATCGTTAAAAAACATCCGGATGGTTTCTGCCCCCGTCCTCAAGGTGCCTAAATGGTTCTTGACTCCTTTGATGGTGCCCTCTTCGGCCTGTTTGAGTTCTTTTTCCAGATCAAGGACAAGTTCTGTAATCTGGGTGGTGCTGATGCTCTCTCCCAGGTAGGCGGTGGCTATATCCTCCAGACTATGGGCCTCATCGAACACAGCCACTTGGAATCTGGGGATGATTTCTCCAAAGCCGCTCCTTTTCACCTTCATGTCGGCGAAGAAAAGGTGGTGGTTCACAATAATAAGCCGGCACCGGGCGGCTTCGCTTCGCAGCCTGCCCAGGAAGCATTCATCAAGATGCATGCATTTTGCACCCAGGCACTGCTCCGAAGGGCAAGAGAGCGCATCCCACAGGATATCGTCATCTGCAAGCCAGGTCAGCTCCGCCCGGTCAGCGTATTCCGTCGTGGCGATCCAATCTTCAAGCCTCTTCCTGATCTTCCCTGTTTCGTTTTTGATCAGAGAAGCCTGTGCGAAATACTGATGGTATCTGTGGAGACAGAGGTAGTTACGCCTCCCCTTCATGATCATGGCATCGATGGACAGGCCCGTGGCCTTTTCCAGAAGAGGAATGTCTTTGAAGTAGATCTGTTCCTGGAGATTTTTGGTCCCGGTGGAAATAACGGTCTTTTTCCCGCTCAGAATCACAGGGACCATGTACCCGAATGTCTTTCCCGTACCGGTACCTGCTTCCACAATAGCGTGCTTCTTTTCCCTGATGGCGCTGTGTACCAGAAGCGCCATCTCCATCTGGGAAGATCGGAACTCGAATTCCTTCAGATGCCTGGCCAATAGGCCATCCTGCCCAAGGATATCCTGAACGGTGATATCGTTTTTCTCCATTGCCAAGTGAATTGAATTCCTTACCACTCATCCTCGGAAAAAGGTCGGTCCAGTGCTCGAAGTCCTTCCTTGATCTGTTCAATGGTAAGATGGCCTTGATCGAATAGGATCGAACCTATGAGCCTGTGGGGCTTCCCCTCCATGTCTCCTTTCAGCTGTATGGCGAGCGCCTCGACCAGCTGCTCCGGGGTAATAAAGCCTTTCCTGACCGCTATTATCCCGAATCGTCTTTCTTGGAGCTTTTCCGGTTTCCTGGGAGGCGGCTTCCTCCTCTTTTCATGCTTCTCTTCCTTTGGCTTTGCTTTCTTGACATCGAGGCACCTGAGGACATCCATCACCTGGTCTGCGTTCATAAATCCCAGATCGCAGAGAACAGAGCCAATGAGCCTGTGCCCGGCCCCCTTGAGCTCGTCGGCTACCTGAACCTTCATCGCCTCTACAAGCTGCTCTTTGGTGATAAACCCTTTTTCTACCGCAATAGTCCCAAATCGCTTTTCGCTGGCCGCGAGTCTTGCCATTTCACTCCTTATGATTCCATGGTCAATGCCCCCCCGGTGGCGCGAGGGCGCCTTCCCCGTCTCGATCCTTATTTCTTACCAGGGATGTCAAGGGCTTGCGAGTCAGTTCCTGCCCCAGAGATTGCTCCTGCGGCACACTGAAAGCTGCGGACCACCTGATGAAGGAGGCGAGAGAAGGCCTTGGTTACGATGGGGACCATCGAGATGGACAACACAGACTGAGTGGTGGGGAACTCCTGGGGCTCTGCCTGGGGATTGAGGCAGAAGCACTCGGCATACAGA
>JAOZOW010000055.1:4805-16423 GCA_029933075.1 Deltaproteobacteria bacterium
CGTTTCCTTTCATAGTCCATTAAAGAGTGCCACTGCCCTGCGAAGCCTTTCCACCACCCGCTTCTGCCCTATGGCCCCAAGGACTTCAAAAAGTCCTGGTCCCACGGCCTGGCCTGTCACAGCAGTACGGATGCCATTTATCAGTATGCCCGCCTTGATTCCAACCTCTTCGGCTGTCTCGCGGATCACCTTCTCGGCCCCCCCCGCGTCAAATATCTCCAGGGCCTCAAGTCTGTCCGCCAGCATGGGAAACCATTCCTTCAACCCACCATGCTTGAGGATATTTTTCTTCAGGGCCTTGGGCTCCATGGGAAATTCGTCTGAGAAATAACAGCGCCCAAGGGTGGCAAAATCGGTTGTGACATGAAATCGGGCGCGTAT
Organism: Deltaproteobacteria bacterium; assembly: GCA_029933075.1. Taxonomy (GTDB): domain Bacteria; phylum Desulfobacterota; class DSM-4660; order Desulfatiglandales; family Desulfatiglandaceae; genus JAOZOW01. The sequence continues at coordinate 5,187 of JAOZOW010000055.1, forward strand.
GAGATCCACCGTGCTGAGGAACCAGTCTCTCTTGACCCCTGCGTACTCCGGATCCCATATCCCTGCCTTTTCCAGCTCCGCCCTCACATAGGGTTCTATCTCTTCCAGAGGGAGCGTCCTCAGATAATGGGCATTAATGCTGAGGGCCTTTGGATCGGTAAAAAACTTGGGATCGTCCTTTCTGATATCAAAGATGGAATTGGCCCGGTTGATCCCTTCAAGGGAAAAGGCCTCGATCAGCTCCTCTTTCGAGAATATCTGCTTGGAATCCGGTGTTGACCACCCTAAGAGCACCAGGAAATTCACAAATGCCCAAGGCAGAAAGCCATGCTCTTTGTAGAAATGAACAGCCACCCGTTCCCCATGCCTTCTCTTTGAGATTTTGGCCTTCTGCGGATCAAGGGTGAGCGACATGTGGGCGAACCTGGGCACGGGCTTCCCAAGGGCTCGGTAAATCAGGATCTGCTTTGGAGTATTTGCCAGGCCGTCCTGTCCCCGGATCACGTGGGTGATCCCGTCCCGTATGTCATCCACTGCATTGGAAAGCACATATAAGGGCTGTCCGTTGGATCGCACAATAACGAAATCCTCTATGTCTTCATATTTTTTTTCAATATACCCGTAAACAATGTCTTGAAACCCCACCGAACCAGGTCCCTTAGGCACCTTCAACCTTATGGTGTATGGGAGCCCCGTGGCCTCTTTCTCGGCTATCTCATCAGGCGTCAGATTCCGGCACGTACCGTCATATCTCATGTCGGCTTTATTCCGGCGGGCCTCCTCGCGTTTGCGATCAAGCTCTTCCTTGGTGCAGAAGCACTTGTAAGCGTGCCCTGTTTCCAGCAGGCGCTGCGCGGTAGCCAGGTGCTCCTCAATAAAGTGAGACTGGAAATAGGGGCCTTCATCCCAGGTGATTCCCAGCCATTTCAGGCCGTCAATTATGCCTTTGATGGACTCTTCCGAGGACCTTTCCGCATCCGTGTCCTCTATCCTCAGGATCAATTTGCCGCCGGTCTTCCTGGCATAAAGCCAGTTATAGATGGCGGTCCTCGCCCCCCCGATATGGAGATATCCGGTAGGGCTGGGTGCAAATCGTACCACTACATCCTTATTCATTTAATCACCTTATGGCTCCAGGATTTCACTTCGCCTTGAGGGCCGGCTGCTTCTCATTTGTCTGTCTGCTTTGCCAGGGATTCTCCCTTCTTGAAATAGCGATCCAGATATAAATATGCCCGGGACTTGAGCGCTTTCCTCTCAAGGCCAGAAAAAAGTTCATTTTTCTGGAAGCGCTTGGTTGTCCATCGCTACCGCCCTACCCACCGGAAATTACGGTTCAAATGGAACGCTATAAAAAGGACCTATTGCTGGGGATCAATATAGGTGGGTTGGGATGCCATGTCAAACTGGAGGGGAAAAGGTTTGCGGATGAACATGGCAGACATTCGGCCTCTGCTTTCCCGCCTTCTTAACCTTTCGGCTGATAGTCGCTGCAGTTTGAGCAAAACTCGTAGGAGGCTTCCAGTTGACTGATATCCATGGTGTCGCCCCCGGCCTGCTGAAAGGCCAGAATGCTGCTCATCGCCTCCTCCTTGCGGTGGGGACAGGTATCAGGCCACTTTGCACAATTTTCCCATGAATGTTCTTGATTTCCCAGTACCATCTCATACACTCCTTTAATATTTTAGGATCCCCCCTTCCGGCCATCTAATAAAATTTAATGTCACACGGGGACGCCGACATGGTAGTTGAGGCAGGATACATAAAAAATCGGGACTTAGCAACCTTTTAGAATGATCAAGAAGAACCCGTTATCATGGAATGTATGCAATCTGTTGCAAAATTACCGGGCAAGTTCTTTCCATATGGGAAAAAATTACAGGCAAATTCATTGGTGAGCACTTCTATTATACTTAATCGTCTCGGTCAGATCCTTCGCAGAGGCGACATCAGGGCCCTGTCCAGGAGTTGACCCGTGCGTTTTACATAAAGCTGCCAGGCTTTAAGGTGTGGGCGGTGGGGAAATACCTGCCTGAGTATCTCCGGCCGGGGAAACAGTGTCTCAAAAAAATACAAGAACTGCCTGCGCAGCCCCTTTTCGGGGGAAAGGAGCAGAATCGGCGCCCAAATGGGGAGGGCCCCCCGTTCTATTTTCCGCCTGAGGGCCATCCGTTCCAAAGGACTGAGTTTTTTTCTTTGAATGAGACCTTGCATTTCCGGAGGAAGCCGGAATTCCAGAATAAAGTGAAGCAGGTAAAAGGTGTGGACGAGGGCCTTTTCTATCCCCAGCTCCTCGGCCCTGGCAATCAGCGCTGCCCAGTCAGAAGTCCCCCATTTTCTTACCAGTGCCTGGATATCCGCCAGCCAGATTAATCGACCAATATTGTGTTTCAGGGCATGGAGGCATAGGTAGAGGATTTGATCATATTTACCCAAAACGCGGGCGCAATGGCCTTCGAAGTCTATGACCCGGGTTTGGCGGTAGATTTCCATTTGGCCCTTGCTGGCAAGCCATGCCCGCGCCCTGATCCGGTCTGCCCAGAACAGATGGGTGTGGACATCAAAAGCGGTTAATCCCTTTCTAAAGGTGTGAGGATAAAGAGGGTCCCTTTGATACCCTAATGTTTCAAGGATATCTTTTAGCTTTGAATAATTCTCAGGCAATACCCAGAGATCAATATCGGTCATGGGCCTGAGGCCCGGGTCTTCGTAGACCCGATGGATAAGGGCAATTCCTTGGAGAAGCACGACCTGGAGCCCTTCCTGATTGAGCCTGGAAAGGAGTTCTCCGAGATGCAAGCAAAGTTTGAGGTTAAATAATATGGTTGTATGATAAAGTAATCTAAGTCTTTTCTGATATTCGGGAGGAATCAGCTCGATGTTGTGGGATCGCTTTAGATTCTTGTATAGCAGACATGCCAGGCCCTCATCAGCGGCCATATCAACAAGGAGATCCATATTCAGGTTGCCGGAGATCCGCTCCCTTAGGGCATGGAGTTTTTCAGAATCTATATCCCCACTGGCTGAATACGCCAAAACCTCTTGTTCAATGTTCTTACCGCTGTTCTTTTTATGGGAGTAAAAGATCTCTTTCAGTCTGATACACGGGGTCTCGATTGTTCGTATCACATTCCTGAGCCGCGGGAGAATAAGCGCCGGGACGATGTTCACTCGATAGGAATATGCCATCAATCTCCCCAGCCAGCCGTAAGGGCCTCTTTCCAGTGGTATCATTCGGTTTTTGCGGATCAGGATCACCGCCTGTCCCATTATCTCGCTTGGATCCCGCGTCCCGCGATCGGGTTTGATCAAATTGTCCCCTTTTGTAATTAATCTGTTATCTTTGTTTATCCGCACAACACGATGAGCGGTTAAACGCTCGGAGGTGGAGGATGAATCGGCATTGAAAAGGACAATATCTCCAAGCTTGGCTGCCTTGTACCGACCCTTTTTTACTATCAGCCTGTCCCCCGGCCTCAGCATGGGCCACATGCTATACCCATGGAACCTGAACAGGGAAACCTTTTCATTTAGTATCCCCTGCCGCTCATGGGATCTGATATCGTCCTTCTGCCCGATCATTGGGGCAACAAAGCTTTGGTTCATCTCCAGTTTACTCATTAGCTTCCTTTATTGCTACTGGAGAGCATGCTGGGAGAAAAATATCTTCACCAGTGGTTACTGCCTATCCCCAGCCCGCTTATCCGTTAATGATCCTATCGATATGATGTTATCCTTCCCCTCACAACGCCGCTCGGGAGATGGTAGCGGTCTCCTTGGCCAAGGCACAGACTCCATTTTGCACAGGGATGAAGTCCTTTTGTTTTTGATTTGAGCAAGCGCAGAGAGGACTTTCCGGTATCAGCCATGAAGTGAGACACGTACTGAAACCGGGTTCAGATTCCGTATTGTTCTTTGAGTCAAGCCGCTGGTATGGATGCCTTTCTGCCCCCATGGGTGGCATGCACGGGGGGAGCCTCCTGCGGGAGAGGGCGGGGGACCTGTGTCCCTTTTGGGTCGATTGAGTTGGAAATGAGCCATGGGGTTTTACATTGCCGGATTGCCTCCCCTGCGGCAGGTTGCACCGGGAGACTGGCCCGCCCCGCACTGGACACCAGCAGATTGTCCCCTTGCACAGTTTACCCCTGCCGGGCCTCTGCCTGCACTGCATGCACCTGAGGCACTCGCACCCCTTGCACACTGGGTCTGCCCCATTGCCTGCGTCAAATCTACATCCAGCTCATAGACCCTGGGCGGCTCATAAGGCCGTTTCTTGTTCTCTTTTTCTGTCATGATAAATCTCCCTGAAACCAAAAGTTTTTTGCACTTCACTTTCCACCAATTCCCAAAAGCCGGCATCCTTCCTGAAGTGCAACCTGAAAAAAGGAACCTCTCGGCATAGATCCGTCACTAAGGGGAACGCTTTCCTTGCAATTGCAGATGGGAAATACCTGAAATAATGTATGTGGTTTTTGAGGATGAGAGAGCATGCCTCTAAAGGAGAGATACGTTCCAGATAAACCTCGGCATCCTTTTTCAGGAACAGTCCCATGACCAGCCTATGGCCCCTGACGGCTCGTGCCATATCATTGTTATCCATGGGAGTCAGTTGATTAAAGGGGGTTGGGGCGATGGAAAACCCGGAGGCATTGCGTTTCACGATGATGCCGTCATCAGTTACCACCTGGTTTAGACCGCAGAGTCTGGCCATGGTGGTTTTCCCGGCCCCGGAGGTGCCGAGGAACAGATAGCCTGCACCTTTCCTGTTGATCCCCACGCCATGGAGCATGATTCCGTCAACCGTGGGCAGGCCCAAGGAAACGCTGAAATAGGCAGCTCCATATATGCCTGCTATCTTTGACCTGCGCCTGCATCCGGGCTTTAGGAACAGAGCCGATCTTGCGGAATCCAGACGTCTTACCAAGCAGCCCTTTTTAAAAATATAGAATGTGATCAATTCAGGATCCTTTGCCCCTTCCAGAAAAGCATTAAATTCCTTATGACCTATGAAGGCCTTTATTTTCTTAAGGGTGTAGTTAATTTCTTTGTCCGGATCGGTGGAAAAAGGGAATTTAGCCAGGGGGATCTTTATGCTGTCTCTGATTAATCCCTCCAGCTCGGAACAAGTCTCTTTTTTTCGGCCTGGCGGGCATTGGATGACCTCAAGTGTCTCGTGCGGGGCATTCCCGTTATGGCTGACAAACGTGGAGAAAAGCGAATAAATTTCTTCCCGGGATTTCATGTCCAGCCCGGACAATTCCATATCAAGAATGAAATCGGAGATATTTAGTCTCATAAAGCTCAATAAATCAATGGCAGTATCTGGTTTCAGGAAAAAGCCCCTTTTCAAAGGCCTCCTGACAGAGCCAGAAAGGGGCGGTCAGGCTTTTGTCCATATAATAAGCACACGCTCGACAGCTGCCGAGGCAGGTCTTCTTGAAAATGCATTTGCCGCAGATCCCTTCCAGCCGCCACGGGATGGACTCCCTCATGGCTTTGAGCAGGGGGTGATTCAGCCATATGGTCTCCAATCGGTCCCTATTTATATTGCCCATAATAAGATCCTTTTCCACATGCTCAATCCCGCAGAAGGAGATGTCTCCATTTTCGACGATCCCCAGGATGTTCAGGACCGGGCACTCCGGCTGGCCGTTTTCCATAATCGCTTTTATGGGCTGAAAGGCTATTGGCATGCAAAAACTGATGGGGACCCCTACCTTCGGCTGAAGATGACTGTCAACCCAGCGGGATATCTCAATTAACTCCTCGGCTGAAAGCGTAATGCCGGTTTCGTACATCTTATGCGCCCGCCCTATGGGCAAGAGGGGGTTAATTTTGAGGGACTGCACCCCCAGATTCGAAGCCAACATAGAGATGTCTGCTATCTCATCGACGTTTTCCCTGCAAAGCGACATTATAACCTGTACAACAAGATCACAGTCCCGGAGGTGCCTGATCCCACGGATCGCCGATTCAAATGCGCCGTCGACTCCCCGGAAACGGTCGTGGGACTCGGCGGTTGCGCCATCGAGACTCACGCTGATGCACCCCACTTGGTTTTTCTTCAGCCCTGAGGCTGTCGACTCATCAATCAGGGTCCCGTTGGTCTCTATATCCACGTAAATGCCTTCGCTGTGAAAAAGCGAGATGAAATCCATGATGTCGCTGCGCAGGAAGGGCTCTCCTCCTGTGAGCTTGATGGCATGAAGGCCAAGGGGCTTTGCCTGATGAATTAAGTCCCTTATCTGTTCCACACTCACGCCGCAGGTGTAAGCCTGTTTTTTGGTCTCTAAGTTTGGCTGCATCTCCACTGTCTCCGGGGAGAGCCAGCAATGTCGGCATTTCAGGTTACAATGGTCAGTAGGGTTCAGGTATATTGCACGCAGAGGATAGCCCTTTTGCTCAGAGTACATTAAATGCCTCCTCGCCCAAGTAGATACGATAGCAACCCAAAGGATCGCGGGTCATGACGGTGCCGTAAAGCACATAGGGCGCTGCAGGGCATCCCCCGGTACAGACAGGGTGGTATAGACACCCCCGACATTCCTCCAGTTCGCTCAGCAGTACTTCTCTTCTTTTTCTGAAGGTCTCAAAGACTTCTGAAGAATGCCAGATTTCCCGAAACCTGTGCTCATGTATATGTCCTGCCTTCAGGTCAGGCAGTCGGTCGCAGGGTGTGATCCATCCGTCGGGACGGACCGCACATTCCCGAATCAGGGCCCCGCACCCGGAAAGTGAGTTTGGCGGGAGTCCTTGCAAGTCTTCTCGTCCCATGTGGCGCATGGAATCGTACATATCTCCCTGATCGAGTATTGTACCGGCTATCACCGGGCCGTATGTCCTGCGCAGCTCGCCAAGAAGATTGAGGGCTTCTTCCCATTCTTCCCTTTTCAGGGACAGGTCCTTGTAATTTTTCAGCCCGCGGCCTTCGGGCAACAGGTCGTTGAATTTTATCGGCCTCCTGCCCCACTCAAGGGCCAGTTGAGCAATCTTATCAAGTTCTCTGAAATTGTAACGGTTGACCGTACAGTAAAATGAGACAGGAAGAGAGGACCGGACGAGATTTTCGATACCTCGGTACACCTCCCGAAAAGTGCCTTTACCTCTTAAAGGATCATGGGTCTCCGGGCATGAGCCGTCGAGGCTTACCATTATTTCATCTATCTTGCGGTACAGGCTAAGCCTCCCGGCGGCTTCTTTGTCAATAAGCGTTGCATTGGTATTTATGGAAAGTCTCATTGGGAGCGAGTGGATAATATCGATCAGCCGCCAGATATCATGCCTCATGAAAGGTTCTCCGCCGCTCAGGCGGACACGGAACACCTTTAGTTCTGCCAGTTCATGGAAGAACCGAATCCAGCTTTCACTGTCCAGGTCATCATAGGCGATTGCCTCGGAGTAAACCGCACAGTGCCTGCACCTCAGGTTACACTTGTAGGTAATTGAAACAAATACAGAGATGGGTGCACTCAACAGGCTCATCCTATTCCCGTTCTTTGAGGAGGTTTAGTGCCAGCATTCGCTCTATGAACGATTCAACTTCCCGCCTCAGTCTATGAGGCTCCACATCTACATCAAATTCTTCCCAAATGCGTTTGCAGATCTCGTCCATGTGGTTTTTTCCATTGCAAAGCTTGCATATGAACATTCCCACCCCATTTACACAGTGGAGCTCGTCGGTTTGAGGATTGAACAGGAACGCCCCTTCCTCTTCCTCCCTGAAAACGAAATCTTTGTTCATGACAAAGGTCTTATCTTTCATCTCCATTGCTGTTCCTCCACACGCCTGATCAATCCCTTTTGAACGAGATCCTCGTAAAGAAGCTCTATGTCGAGAAGCGCCCGGTTGAATTCCACGTCGTATTTTTCACAGACCTTTTCGGCGATTACCTCCGGCCCGCTTGTGCCATCTGTATGCATGAATACATAGGAAGCGACATCGTTGAGGATGTAAGGAAGATTGTTCCTTAAATCAAATAACAGCACCTGATTGTCGAAACTATCCATCAGCACGTTCTCATGCCTGCAATATATCAACGATTCAGCCTCCTTTCATTTCAAGCAGGAGTTTGTGAAAGAGATTTGTTTCTTCTTCAAGAATCAGCGCGATTCCATCTTCCAATTTATTTTTTAGTCTCAACAGTTCCTGGTCCGTGTGGCCGGAAATATTCAGCGGGATGTCATAGTATGCATCACATCTTCTCTGGAGAAATTGGCTCACATCGCCCACGAGCCCTTCACCTAATACCTTTTTATATAACCTGGTCCCCGGGTAAGGCGTAAGCATAAAGAAATGGATTTTCTTAATCTGATATACACGGGAGGGAGTTATCAGCCTCCTGAAAAAATCCATGGTCTCGTTTATGGTTTCGAGGCTCTCCCCTGTCATGCCGACCATGATGTAAATAGTAAGTGTCAGCCCTGTATCCAGGCAGACCCTCAAGGCATCCAAGGCCTTCTCCACCCTGACCCCCTTGTTAAGGGAGTCGAGGATTTTCTGACTCCCCGATTCAATGCCGAACCGGACATTTACACATCCCGCCTCTTTCATCAGCGCCATGAGCCTAGGTCTTACCAGGTTGACATGGCAATTGCATGTCCATTTGATCGAGAAACCTTCCTTGATAAGCTCCTCACAGAACCTGCGGACCCAGCGCCTGTCCCAGATAAAGATATCATCCCAGAAATAAAACTCTTCTATCTTATCTCCATATCGTTCCAGCAGGAGCCTTATTTCCTCTATAACGCTTCCGACCGGCCTGTATCTGGGGCTGTACCCCTTTATGGTATGATCACAATAGATACAGTCAAAGGGACATCCCCGGCTGGCCATAATACTGACAATGCCGGCACCCTCACCCTCATCTGAATGAGCATGGAGACCAGGATGCGGATCCTCAAAGTACGATTCCATAGGAAAATATTCCCACGGTGGAAAGGGCAGGCCTTCCAGGTTCCTTAGTCTTTCCCGAGGGGGTGTTTCCACCACATCGCCCGATTCATTTCTGAAATATATCCCATTGACCTGCGAAAGATCTGAGCCGTCGGCGAGCGTTTGGGCGAGCTCCACAACTGTCTCCTCACCCTCTCCTACGGCTATAAAATCAACACGGAGGGTCTCCATAAGAAAATCGGGCAGGGCAGATGCCAGATGCCCCCCGAGGATAATCGGCGTATGAGGATGAATTCTTTTGAAGGCAGATGAAATCCACTCCACATAGGGGTAATCGGCAGCCAAGGCGCTGATCCCCACGAGGTCATATGATCCCCCTGAGTTTCGCACCCTTTCCATGACCTCTCTTTTTGACCACTTTTCTGCGTTGATGTCCCATACCGTGACTTCGTGGCCTTGCTTAAGCAATGAGCCGGCAAGGTAAGCAAGCCCTAATGGCAAGAAGGTATGATAGAGCTCAATTGAAGGGGGATAAATCAGAAGAATCCGCACGGGGGCATTTACCTCCATTGGTGGGCTCTCGCCGCTTAACACTAAACCATGCCCCTTGTTTTTTCAACCATATATTCTGCTCCAATCCGTGACTCGGTGCGATCTTCTGTCTTGACAACTGCCGGAGCAATTACTTCTTGAATGAGACTTCCTGCATTTCTATACTGACATGGCGAAGACCCCATGCCCGTGTCATCTGGTTATGGGAGTATCTTTGAGCCACAAACTCATGTGAGGAGCCAAGATGAAAGGCCTCATTAGAAACCCCATGGTAGTGGCAAGAAAAGCCGAAGGGGAGAGATATCTTATACCCCTAACAGATGACCTGAAAGAGATGCGCAAGATTTTCAGGGTCAACGATCTGGGGTGGTTCATCTGGCGCCACCTTGACAGCGCAGAGGATTTGAATGCCCTTTCTTCCTTGATCTCCCGGGAGTTTGAGGTCGATCAGGTAACGGCCCATAAGGACGCCGAGGCCTTTATTGAACATCTTATTCAGATCAAGGCATTGCTCTCGGCACAAGGAGACCCCGATGCCCCGTAGGTTAACAGCGGCACAGGGCGTAATCTGGCATCCCCTTTCCGAATCCCACTGGGTGGTTGTGGCCCCCCAGAGGGCACCCGCGGAAAAGTGCCTGCTTCTGGAGCACAAAGAGGTCCAATTGCTCGAACGTTTCACCGGGCCTTCTGGCCTTTCAATGGATGGGCTTGCTCCGGATGAACGCAAGGTGGCCGAAAAACTGCTTGGCCCCCGATTCCATGTGCTGGAAGAGGCCAAGGCCCCTGCGCCCGTTAGCCGCCATGCGGACCTGGCCCTTTCTGTTTTTCTGGAATACCAATCCGCAAGGGCGCTCGAAGGGATTCATGACTTGAGCCTGTACCATGAGCAGGAAATAAGCGATCCCTTCGGTCAGTTCGAGCACGTGGAGACCACGGTAAGTCACCTCTACCGCGACCCCCACCCCGCCCTGGGAGGTAAGAGCTATGGAGCGAGGTTTGCCCAGGTGCTACTGGAAGAAAAGGCTTTTGGCGGGGGATTTCAGGCCCTTGAGATAGGATGCGGCACCGGGATATTCGGCCTAAAGTTTCTCCGAGAGGTAAAGGCCTCCGCATTCGAGCTTTACAAGAACTCAAGGTATACGTTTTTCGATGCCTCGCCCGTTTTGACCGAATCACAGAAAGAGTTAAATAAAGAGCACGGCAGCATCGTCTCATTTCAGAGAGGAAACGCCTGCACATTCTCATTTGATGAGGGCAAATACAGCCTTGTCATCTGCAACGAGATGATTGCCGATCTGCCTGTAATAAAGCTCAAACGGGGAGAGCAGCCTAAAGAGGGCCTGGAGAAGGAGGCCTGGGATCTGGCAGAAAGGATACAATTGGATTTTTCTGACGCTCCGCCTCAGTTTGTGCTCAATATCGGCGCATTGCAACTTATTATGAACATTTGGCGAGCCCTTGCTCCCGGTGGAAGGGCCTATATAGTGGAATACGGCAGCCCTCATGCTTATGCCACGGCGCGACACGTTACCGACCATACCGAATACACCATTCACTTCGGGCACCTGATTGCAGCGGCAAAGCACCTGGGCATGGAGGCGACGCTTTTTCCTCTGCACGAGTTTCTTCGATTCTCGGGGGATGTCAGGGTCATGGATGAATCGAGCCACAACTCTCTATTTAGTCATCTGCTTCCTTTTCTGGGAATTGAGGCGGAACCTACCAGGGTTTACACTGAGCAAATGCTCCGCAGTGCATATCCCCAAGTAGTGGGTAAGGTCAAAAACCTTGG
>JAOZOW010000055.1:16523-18739 GCA_029933075.1 Deltaproteobacteria bacterium
GGTTATGTCCCTTGCCGGAGGCCTCTATCTACTCCTGCCTGCATATTCGATGATGGTAAAAATGATGACGATCAAAAAGGCCTGGAGCACCAGCACGAGTGCATCTATGGTCCTGGCATTTCGCAACACAATGCTGCTAAGGCCGAGTGTGGCGCTGAAAAGGAAAATGGTCAAAACAGCCCCCCGCTTGTTTCCGAGCAGGGCATAAAGCCTGTGGTGCAGGTGGTCCGTTCCCACATAATCGATCCATTCCTTAAAATTTTTTACCTTTCCCGTGACGATCCTTTCAATGGTGATGTACGCCATGTCAAAAATCAGGATCCAGAATATCAGGATGGGCGTGGCAAAAGAGACAATCGGCCGATTGTCGGCCCAGTAGCCCTTGATGGCAAGCGCCCCCAGAACAAAACCGAGAAATGTGCTCCCCGCGTCCCCCAGAAAGATCGCCGCAGGTTTCTTCGGCCTGAAATTGAAGGGGAGGAATCCGATGCAGCTCCCCAGCACGGCAAGGGCAATCCAGCCCATGAATGGCTGGCTTGTCTGAAACGAGACGATAGCGATGAATATGGCAATAATGGCGCTCAGACCCGTAGCCAGCCCATCCATGCCGTCGAAAAAATTCATGGCATTGGTGATCCCCACGATCCAGATGACGGTAAGAATCAGGTTTCCCATGTATCCCCATGATGTCATGGGACAACATAGATCCAGAATGATGCCGCTTCGGGTCAAGATCAAAACCACGATGACCTGGATGACCAGCTTTATGGCAGCCGGTATTCCCCTGCAGTCATCCAGGAGGCCTACAACCCCGACAACCAGCCCCCCTGAGAGGAGCACCAGCATCTCTTTCTCCAAAACCATGTTGGCCCCAAGGGAGGTGGACAGTGCCACCATGACAGCCACACCCCCAAGAAGGGGCGTGCTCTTGCTATGAATTTTTCGCTCGTCAGGGATATCCACGATATCGAATTTTAGGGCCACCCATCGCATGCAAGGGGTGAGAATATAGCAAAGGGAGAAGGAGAAGAGCAGGATATAAAGCCACCTGATCCCCAGATCGAAAAAGAAACCGCGAAACCAGGGAAGTAGAAGAATGAGAAAAAGCAGAATTACGGGAGGATAAAAAATTCTAAGAGGCGATATCTTTTTAGGCCCTGACATACTTCTCTAACCCCGAGCTACAAGGTGGTTTTGAGCGCATCCACTATGGCCTGTACCTGCTCTTCGCCAAGTGAGGGATAAATGGGAATGGATATGGCCCTGGACCATGCTTCTTCTGTGCCCGGAAACCCGGGCAGGCCCAGGTATTGGTGTAAAGGTTTGAATACCGGCCGCCGACATTGAATCCCTTTCCTTTTCATCTCCCCTGCCAAGCCCCCCGGGTCTTCCACAGGCAAAACGTAACGGTAGTAAAGGTGTTCTCTGTCTTCGGGCGCTATAGGAATATAGACACCCAGAGGCTCCAATTCCATATTGTAAATTCCTGCGATCTTCTGCCTTTTCCTGATAAACCGAGACAGTTTCCTCAGCCTGCTGAGTCCGATGGCGGCCTGAAACTCGGTCATCTTGTAGTTGTACCTGAGCCTGTAAGTCTCCTTTTCATCATAATCCCGCAGGTCTTTTATTGTTTCCGCAAGTTCTACGCTATTGCAGAGCACGGCCCCCCCCTCCCCGGCGCCAAGCATCTTGGTGGCATAAAAGGAGAAGACCGAAAGGGTGCCGAACGACCCCACCATCCTGCCCTTGAACCTGGCCCCGATTGAATGGGCGCAATCCTCGATTACCGGAATCCCGAGCGAGACGATATCGTCAATATCCGCCGGGAGTCCGAACATATGGGGGACGATGATGGCCGCGGTTTTCTCGGAGATCGCTTTTCTCGTCTCCTCCACGCTTATATTATAGGTCGCGGGATCAATATCCACAAGGATGGGGGTGGCTCCAGTATAATTAACGGCGTTGAGAAGGGCTGTACACACATAGCTCGGCATGATCACCTGGGCGCCCTTGCCGATGCCAAGCGATAACAGGGACAGATGAAGGGCGGCGGTGCCGGAATTCACGGCTACGGCATGCCCGCCCTCCACAAGAGAGGAAATCCTCCGTTCAAGTTCAGCGACCACCTCTCCCTGGGCAAGCTGGCCTGAACGCAGGACCTCGACCGCACCGGCCAGATCATCTTCTTCCAGAACCACCTCTGAATGGTTAATCAT
>JAOZOW010000013.1 GCA_029933075.1 Deltaproteobacteria bacterium
AGAGAATCCCCATTTTACAAGTGTTTTCGACCAACGAATACAAAACCAAAGAGGGTATGCTTTACAACCAATTGAATTTGTTCGATTAACAACCGGACACTAGTGTCTTTTGATATTTATAAAATGGATTTAAGACTGCTGGTGTAAGATTTAGAAATTTGTTTATGCATAGGGAATCATGATAAGTCAATAAAAGAGTGAGTAGAGTGAGCAAGCAGATCTTGGAGGGCAATCCTGCACCGGGGAAGATGGGGAAGATAGAGAAATGAAGAGTCAAAAAAGGGCATCTCGCTGCTAAAATAGCGAGATGCCCTATTTATACTTCCAGAACTTGCATTAGATCTTCATAACATTCTTTGCCTTTAGCCCCCGTTCTCCTTCTTCAATTTCAAAGCTCACCCGATCCCCCTCCGCCAGGGTCTTGAATCCGGGCATATTAATGCTTGAATAATGAACAAATATGTCCTCTCCGTTTTCCTGTTCAATAAACCCAAACCCCTTCTTATCGCTGAACCACTTTACGACCCCTTCTCCCAAAACGCCGACCTCCTTTCAAAATGGTTTCTCATGATGCATTGCCTGAGGTCGCCACTTTGGAAAAGGGACGATCCTTCAGAGCAGCCCCTCCACGCCGACAGAAACCGGCAATCTTTTCCGTGAAAATAGACGGAGGACCCGAAAAGGTCAAGAGGAAAAATGTAGGGGGACTACTTTAACTGGAACCTTATAGGGACACGAACCCACATGTCCACCTGTCGCCCTTCCTTCATGCCCGGTTCAAATACCCACTTCTTTACCGACTCCATTGCCGCCCTGTCCAGGATCGTATATCCGCTTGACCTCACGATCCTCAGATCACTTACCTTTCCGGTCCTGTCAACCATCACATCCAGCAGAACGGTCCCCTGGTATCCCCTGCGCCTCGCCAGCCGAGGATATTTGGGGGGGATATTTTTCCTGTAAACCGGGAACGCTTCCCTTGTCTCCCCGGAGGGTTGGCCGGGAGAGCCACGGCCACGGCCTTCAACGGGTGCAGGCTTGCTGGTTAGGGGCGGCAACGGAGTTGAACTCGGGCCGGAGTCAATAGCGGTTTTCCCGCTACTGTCCTCCGGCACCCTGGCCTGAGATTTCTCGGTCTGGAGGCCCTTAGGGCGGGCCTTAGGGCGGGCCTCTGTGCGGACGGGGGAATTATCGGGGGGGGGCGCCGTAACCCTTTTCACCCTTTTCTTCACGGCCCTCTGTGTTTTCTTCTGACTTCTACGTGGAGGGGATGGGCCAGCCTCTCTCTTCTTTAACGCGGGAGACGGATAGGAGGCCAGAGTCATTGTTATGAAAGGCATCCTTCGAGGAAAGCTCCGGTGTGTTACGAGCCAAGAGGGATTGGACACGAGCAGCAGGGCATGGAAAGCAAGAGAAAGGAATGAAGCGATCAGTAATCTTTTCACCGCCCTCGATTCACCTCTGCCTGAAGGGAAATCCTGTAAAGACCAGCCATCCTGATCCGATCCAGCACCTCAAACAACCGCTGGTAAGGAAGATTCCGGTCGGCAAAAAGCAGTACGCCAGGTTGATCCATGGACATCGCCTTCGTTTTCAATACTTCATGTAACCTCTCCATGGGGACGAGGTTCTCATCCACATACACGCTGCCATCCGCCTTCAGGGTTACAGACAGCGTGATACGTTTTTCAATCTGAGCCGTCGAGGAGGAAGGGAGAAGCACGGGGAGGCCATGGTGGACCGCCATGGAGAGCATGGCGTAGATAAAGAACACAAGCAAAAGGAACACGATATCTATCAACGGCAGCATCTCAATCCGAGCCTTTCGAGTAGTTCGGAGGTCCACCTTCATACCATCTCCTCCTGTCCGCGGGGTAGCCGCGTGAGCTTCTCGTAGACGATCTCCAAGCTGGTGGCATACTTTTCAATGGTGAGAGCGGCCTCTTCCACCCGGGCATTGAAATAGTTATAAGGGAAGAGGGTGAATATGGCTATTCCAAGTCCGGTGGCAGTGGTAATCAGGGCCTGAGCTATACCGGCCGTGACCGCCTCTGGATGCTCAATGCCCCCTGCGCCCAGTAGATCGAAGGAAATAATGATGCCGATCACGGTCCCGAAGATACCCAGCAGTGGGGCCACCGTGATCATTGTGTCCAAAACCCCCATATAGCGTCTCATACGTTTGATCTCTTCGGCCGCAGCCGACTCCATGGCCTTGCCCATGGAAAAATCCCTGTGAAGAATCCCGCTGACCAGGACCTTTATTACATAATCCCTCGATCCTGCCACTTTCTCCCGGACCCCCTCCCAATCACCCTCCCTGCACAGCTCCATAACAGTGTCCAGTAGCTCCCGATTCTGAAAAGCATCCTCTCGGAGCCAGAAAAGCAGCCTCTCTATGGTAACTGTGAGGGCGATGAGGGAGCAGGCAAGCAAAGGATACATGACAGGCCCGCCCTTCAAAAAAAGACTTATCATATCGTTCACCTTTCCTCTATTCTCGTAAGGAGCCTTCCTGTTGAGCAATCCTGACCAGAACCAACGGTTCTCCACGGAGCACCTATTGAGACCCCGGCGTTACACTGACGTCCAGCTCCTATCGTAGTAAATTTCGCCCTGAAATCACACCAGCGTGACCCTGGGGCTTCCAGTTTTCGGGTTTCTATCCACACTGACCGTACATTCGTATACTGCCTCCATGTGGGAAGCCGTGATCACCTCCTCTGGAATACCAGTGGTATGGATTCTACCCGATTTCAGCAGCACCAGTCGATCACAGTAAGCTGCCGCGAGGTCAATGTCGTGAGTGGCCACAAGCACGCCCAGTCCCCGCTCATGTGTCAGGGCCCTGATCAGATCAAAAACCTCCTTCTTGAAACGCAAATCCAAAAAAGAGGTGGGTTCATCCAAGAGAACCATCGAGGGTTCCTGGGCAAGGGCCCTGGCAATCATCACCCGCTGTTTTTCGCCCCCTGAAAGCTCATGAATGGAACGCCGGGCAAGATAGAGGCAATGAGTTGCCTCCATGGCATCCCGGGCTACCTCCATGTCGCGCTCTCCTTCAAACTGGAATCGACCGAGATAGGGGAAACGCCCCATAAGGACCACCTCCAAAGCGGAAAAGGAAAACCTGAAATGGCTTTCCTGGCCAACCATGGCCACTTCTCTGGCAAGCTCTGCCCTGCTGTAATCTGAAACGGGTCGACCATTGAGACGCACTACCCCCTCCTGAGGCGCCAAGAGCCCATCGACAATTTTCAAAAGCGTACTCTTCCCGGAGCCATTGGGGCCCAGTACGCCCACCAGCTCCCCTCGATCCACATCCAGATCAAGCCCCGTCAGAGCCCATGCCCCGTCATCATAGCTGAAACCCACCTGTCTCAGGCTGATGACCCGCCCCATCCGCTTCCCTTCCTCTTGAGTAAGTAGATGAAAAAAGGCGCTCCGACAAATGCAGTTATTACTCCCACTGGCAATTCACTGGGTGAAATAAGCGTTCTTGCCAAGGAATCTGCTACTATCAGGAAAATTGCCCCTCCCATGGCCGAGACGGGCATCAGAAGGCGATGATCGGAGCCAAAGACCATCCTCCCCAGATGAGGCACTACGAGACCGACAAATCCTATGAGCCCCGAGAAAGAGACCACCAGCCCGGTAAGGACCGAAACCACCAGAAAGCAGATCATCTTTGCCCTTTCCACATCAACTCCAAGCTGGCGAGCTGTATCTTCCCCGGCAGTAATGAGGTTGAGGTGCCTGGAGAAACTGTATAGCACCGCAAAGGAAAGGAGTGCAATGGGAGCCGCTATTGCAGTCTCGCCGAAACGGCTCTGGGAAAGATCGCCGTACAACCAGAAAAGCATGCTATGGAGCCTATCGTCAACGGCGGTTGCAATAAAAAACATGATTATGGCGGTGAAAAAGGCATTTATGATAACGCCTGCCAAAAGAATGGTTGAAGATTCCATCCCCATTTTTCTCCTGCCAATAACGAGTACCAGATATACACTGGAAAGGGCCCCTGCAAACGCCAGACAGGGGATGCCGAAGCTGAACCCCAGCCCGAGCACAATACCGATCACCGCGCCAAACGCTCCCCCACTGGAAACACCCAGAATAAACGGATCTGCCAGAGGGTTCCGCAAAAGGGCCTGGAAAACAAGACCGCCCAGTGACAGAGAAAAACCTACCACCCCTGCCAAAATTACCCGGGGAAGTCTGATCTTTAATACAATGAGGCTCACCGCTTCCTTGACTCCAGGTTTATCAAAAAGAACGCGCCACAACTGATCCGGACTCACTTCCGCGGTTCCCAGCAATAACGAACCCACGACTGCGGCCAGCAGAACCGCCAAAAACGCAATGCAGATGCCTGCCACTCGCATGGGGCTCAAAGGCCTTTTAATAGATATCCCGTTCATCTACTCCTGGAACCTCCTGGGGGCATTCCTCATCGCTATGCCTCACTTATATGCACAAAATCGACTTCAACTTCCCTGGGTTCGTTAGTTGCGGGAGCCAGACTGAAGTTTATTGTTTCCATTCCACCTCCGGGTGAATCAGTCTCGCCATTATTTCAAGTCCCCTGATCAGGCGAGGAGAAGGCCGGTCCAACAGGTCGGAGGGAACCAAGTGGACCCTGCCCGCCTTTACAGCTGGGATGCTCCTCCATTTCATCCAAGCCTTTTTCGCTTCCTCGAACCTTCCACCCCGTTCCATGGAAGAGATGATGATCACCTCGGGTCTCCTCTGGATTATTTCCTCCAGACTGATCCTCGGATAAGTCACCGGCTCATCTTCCGAGAGGTTTATGCCACCTGCGAGGCGGATGACATCATTATGGATGGTATTCCTGTTCACAGACATAATGGGTTTCACATTGATCTGGAGAAAAACCAGGGGCCTTCTCAGAAAACTTGTCTTGGCCACAACCTGCTGCATTCTGTTCCGGAGTCCATCAATCGCTGCTTCAGCCCCTTTTCCAGCGCCACACAATCTCCCCAGCGTAGCTATTGTGGCTATGGCCTCCCTGACATTGCGCGGGTTCACAACGTAGACAGGTATTCCGGCTTGTTCTAACATACCAACCGCTCCGGCCTCGTTTCCATCCACCGTGCCTATGGCCAAATCAGGCTTCAGGGTCAGTATCTTTTCAATATTGAGGTGTGCGTAACTACCCACCTTAGGCTTATTCACGGCTGCGGGAGGATAATCACTGAACCGGGTGACGCCCACCACGCGATCTCCGAGCCCCAAAAAATAGAGTATCTCGGTGAGGTTAGGCGCAAGCGTGACAATCCTCATGGGCGTGCCCTTCAGAGTCACGGCCCTTCCGAGCGCATCTCTGTAAGTGGCGGCACCGGCAGCGTTTGCCAAAGGCAGGACCACTGCCATTGCCACCAAAAACCCGCAATTTATCCAGATAGCTTTCATTTGACCAAAAAAAACCCGAATCGAAAATCGATCCGGGAATATCCCTTTTTTATCCACGAGACCTCCAGGATGGCCACATTCCTCGGCAGCCGATCCTCCGGTTCAGGCAGGTCTTCTGACTTCCCTTCCCCCTTGGCGACCTTCCCATCGGCACTAAAGCCTGATCTTTTCACCGTATCCGTACAAAACTGGTGGCGCGTTAACGGGAAAAGAGCATCTACAAGCTGAATCCCCGACAGTGGTCAATCACCGGCCAAGGGAGTTCCCTCTTCTCCAGGAAGAAGGCAGGGTTACAGCGGCGGGCCCGTCCCCGACTTTAACGGGGTTCCCTATTAAGCTCTACTGTGAGCACCTGAACCAATGTTTACTTATACCTGATAAAAACCCCAAAGTCCAGTCAAGAATCTATGCCTAAATGAGAGGGCTTTTTGGATAAAGGGTATATCCCCGCAGCACATGATCACGCTACCTGATCGTAACTGACGGGCACAACCCCCATGTCAATCATCTCTTTAATGGCCTTCTGCCCATCTCCAGGCTTCACCTCCACGGCCCTGATGGCATCTTCAAGGAGTAATACATCGAATCCGTACTCAACGGCGTCCTTGACCGTATTTAACACGCAGTAATCGGTCGCGAGTCCGCCCACGAGCACACGACGGACTCCCACTGCCTTCAGTCTTTCACCCAAATCCGTCCCCTGGAATCCAGAATAGGCATCGCTTTCCTCTTCCGTGGCTTTTGAAATCAGCACAGCGGAAGCGGGCAGGTGCAGCTCTTCTGGGAATCGACTCCCTGCCGTGTCCTTTACGCAATGAACGGGCCAGAGCCCGCCCTGTTTGTCAAAAGAACAGTGATTCTCCGGGTGCCAATCGCGGGTGGCAAAGATCGGCAGGCCCTTGGATTCAAACAGGGATGTATACCGGTTGATGACAGGGACGATCTCATCACCCCCCGGCACGGCCAGACTGCCTCCGGGAAGAAAGTCGTTCTGCACATCCACCACGATGAGTGCATCACCGATTTTCACCTTGAGATCACTGGCACTGGATGACCGCATATGTACCCTCCTGATCCTTGCTGCCCGGTACGCACCCCTTTCGCAAGGCGTGTCCGCCCGTAATGCTTCCTGTGCTATCGTGCCCTCTCAGAGGTTCTCCGGCTACGTTGCGGGTGGTACCGCAAAGGCCAATATTCTTTCAGTATAATCCTGAATAGAAAAAAGTGCAAACTTCTCTTACCCCTATCTGGCACCAGACCTGGAAGCGAAATCTATGGCAAACTAAATATCTTGTGGTGAACCGGTGAAAATGATAAAGGGATTTTAAAAGCGATCCCGATGTAAACTCAGCTCAACTCATGGAGATGTAGCTACAGTGGTGATTGAGCAGGCAAGAGAGGTCCTTAAGATAGAAGCCCAGGGGATCCTGAGTCTCATGGAAAGGATAGGCCCCGAGTTTGAAAAGGCTGTGAATATGATCCTTGAAGCCAAAGGCAGGGTCATCCTTACAGGAATGGGCAAATCCGGTCTGATCGGCAGAAAAATCGCCGCCACCCTCAATAGCACGGGTACTCCCTCCCTATTCTTACACCCTGCTGAGGCCATTCACGGGGACCTGGGGATGGTCACGGGGGATGACATCGTTCTTGCCATCTCCAACAGCGGGCATACTTCAGAGATAAATACCATACTCCCGGCCCTTAAGCAGATTGGAGCCAAGCTCATTGCATTCACAGGAAGCCCGGAATCTCCGATGGCCTCCTTATGCGACCTTGCCATCGATGTAGGAGTGGAAAGAGAGGCATGCCCCTTAGGATTGGCTCCTACCGCCAGCACTACTGCAGTCCTGGCCATGGGCGATGCACTTGCGGTGGCCCTGATCAGCCGCAGGCGATTCGGTCGAGAGGATTTCAGGAAAGTACATCCCGGGGGCAGCCTTGGAGAGAGGCTTGCGGTCAAAGTCAGGGAAGTGATGCTCACAGATGACCATATCCCCATAGTCCCTGCAGGCTCGAAGGTGCAAAGGGCCATTGAGGAAATCAATGCCAAAAATATCGGCGCCACCCTGGTGGTGGGAGAAGAGGGGCGGCTCGCCGGCATTATCTGTGACGGCGATCTGAGACGGGCGCTTCTGAAGAAAAAGGATATACGGGAGATGAAAGTAGAGGAGGTCATGTCCACTTCCCCAAAAACCATCGGGGAAAACCAGACGGCCGCAGAGGCCGTGGGCGTGATGGAATTCAACGCCATAACAGTTCTCGTTGTCACGGATAAACGCAATCGAGTCAAGGGCGTCGTCCACCTCCACGATCTCCTGGGGAGAGAGGAATTCCGACTCAATGGCAACTACAATCCCCCCGAGGGGGCTCATCGTTGACCTGATCACTCCGCTTAAGGCCGACAGAACTATTGACGGACGGGGCCTTAGCCGGATCATAGAGCGAATTATGCCCCACGCACGGGCCATCTTCCTGTGCAGCCCGGTGGCGGGGGAAGGGAAAAACCTAAATCCGGCTCAACGCCTGGACCTCCTCAGAAAAACACTGGTAGTCGCCAGAAACCGACTCCCCCTCCTGGTATGGGTCACCCAGGCGACAAAAGATAAGACACTTGAAACACTCGAAACACTTAAACGGGGGCTCGACAAATGGGGCCAGGATTCGGAGGTACATTGGGTCGATGCGCCCCTCTATTACCACAGTAACCGTGGCCTCCCTCCATATTATGCTGATCTCTGCCAATCCACCCCCCAGTCTTTCATTCTTTACAATGACCCCCTGATTGTAAAACATCTCCGGAAACCTCTGAAAAGAGCCAATATCCGCACGGCAATCCTGAAGGAGCTGAGCCTGCTACCTTGCATACAGGGTTTGATATTCTTAGGATCGATGGGCAGGGTCTACAACTATCAGAGGGCTTGCCGCAGACGGGCGGGCTTCAGAATCTATGACGGCGATGAAACACATTTCCTTGAGCATCCCAGCACCAGTGGAGTTGTGTCGATGGGCTCCAATCTTGCCCCTGATATATGGGAAAAGGTCACCCGGTTCTCAATCGAGGTGGGGCGAGACCAAGAGTACTATCCTGACCAGCTCCAGCAGATCTGGGAGGCTGGAGAGTATCTCCGCACCCTTAGAGAGTTCTACCGGCCCTCGCCACCCGCAATCATCAAAGGCCTACTCTCAGACATGGGCATAATAGAGTCAGCCACCTGTCTGAGTGGAGAATCTGTTGATGAAAAAACCATTGGGCGGATGAGGGAATTGATGGAGCGGTACAGCGATCGCCTCTAAAATGGATACTGGCAGGTCACCGCTGGGCTGGTATCCGAGAATTGTAGTTCTTTCTTTTCCGGGTATCCATCCGATCCTGGTAAAGTACGTCTAAGGTCTCAATGGATACCCTGTCGCCGATAATAGCCTCGAGTTTGATGGTCGTGCGCGGGAGGGACCGCAGGTCCAGTCGAACACCCGTGAGGGTCTTGAGGTAATTGGCGGGCATGGCAAAACTTACGTTCTGACCCAGATCGAGAAAAGCTGTTGCTACGCCGATGACCTTACCCTCCGGGTTCATCATCGGGCCGCCGCTGCTTCCGGGAAGAATAGGGGCAGTACTCTGGATGAGAGTTATCCCTTCTGCCTTGAGGACATCCCTTACGGTGCCCAATGAAACGCTGTCCTTCAGCACCGCCGGATTGCCCATAATAATGATTTCATCTCCGATCCGTATGGCATCCGAATCCCCCAGAATCAACGGGATGGTCTTTCTGAGAGAGGTCCTGACCACCACCAGATCCAACAGAGGGTCGTCCCTGGTGATTTCAAGTACCCTTCCCTGCCTGCCATCAGATGTCCTGACTCGCGCCTCAACGCTGCCCGCAAGTACGTGATGATTCGTAACCACGCTCCCCTCGGTGTCCACAAAGAACCCGCTGCCCTTTGACAGGGGTTTGCCGTCTTCGTCCAACGCGGTAATTGAAACCACGGATGAGGCATACCTGCTGGCTATCAGGGAGACGCTCCTCTTTCCGAGAACCGTAGCGCTCAAAGCCAATAGGATAACGGAAAGGAGGATCTGCACTGTCAGGGCCTTTTTCACATGTAAGCTCCTCTTGCAACAATGTTGGAAGGAGAATTAACCCCATTTCAATGAAAAAGCAAAGGAATTCATCTGCAGAAATAGAAGAGGATTCAAAAAGGACCTTTTTTCTTGACACCTGGGGTAACATCTCTTAGGGTGATAAAAAGCCAGAGTTGAGGCGCGGTGCTCATCAGTAGCTGCGAGGCAGGGAGCAGGCCCGCAAAAGACCTCGCGGTAAAAGGGTGTACCGCCGAAGTCCGCTTCTTTACCTGCATATGGAGGCGGGCTGGGCCTGTGGAGAAAATCCACAGGACTGTCACGGTTGCTCCGTGGAGCGCTCTCTGGGCAGGCTGGCAGTTGGAGCGTGCTCCAGCTGCTTTTTTGTTTGAGGGAAACATTAAACAAGGAGGCTTAAGATGTTCAGCGGATGCTATACCGCACTTATCACCCCCTTCAAGGGCCAAGACATAGACCTTGAAGGCCTGGAAAAACTGGTGGAATTTCAGATCGCCAATGGAATAAACGGGATACTTGCCGTAGGGACCACCGGGGAGAGCCCCACGCTTACCTGGGAAGAACACAACAAAGTGATAGAAGTGGTTGCGGAGAAGTGCAAGGGTAGATGCCAATCCATCGCAGGCACCGGGAGCAACAATACCCGTGAGACCCTGGAAGGGACGGAACATGCCATGGAGGCGGGCGCGGATGCCGTACTGCTCGTGGACCCATATTACAACGGCCCCAGCTCGCTGGAAATCCGACGGGAATATGTGGCCCCAGTGGCCCAAAGATTCCCCCAAATCCAGGTAATCCCCTATGTGATCCCGGGCCGTACGGGCGCCCAGCTCCTGCCCGAAGACCTGGCGATACTGCACCGGCAGTACAGCAATGTCTGTGCGGTCAAGGAGGCCACAGGCGACCTGGAGAACATGAAACGAACCAGGCAATGCTGCGGGGGGGATTTCATTATCCTCTCAGGTGATGACGACAAGACTTTTACCATGATGACCGATCCTGACATCGGAGCAAGCGGCGTGATCTCGGTGGCGTCCAACGTTGCTCCCGGAGCCGTTCGGGAAATGGTGGCATTACTGAAAGAGGGCAAAAGATCTGAGGGGGAAAGGTTGATGAATGCATTAAAGCCTCTGTTCGGCATTGTCACGGTTAAGACAGAGGAAGAAACACCGTATGGCACGGTGACCTGCCGCGCGAGAAATCCACTTGCCACAAAGACGCTGATGGCCATTATGGGTATGCCCGCCGGCCCCTGTCGGCCCCCGCTCGGACGGATGACACGGAAAGGCCTTGAGGTGGTGTTGGAAGCCGGGAGAAATGTGTGGAAAAATAATCCTGAGATCCTTGGACCGGTGGCTGAATTCTTCGATGTGGATATCGAGGCCAGGCTCTACGACGAGTCGCTCCTCAAGGATCTGATCTATGATCAATATTGAGGGCTTCGTAAGAAATCAGTCTGCGGCGGCGCATTTTATCTCCAGTCTATCCGAGGTATTATCGCCAAACATTCCTATCCAAAACCGGTTTTTGGCCTGGCTCAAGGAAACGCGGGCCTTCTTCTCAGCGGCATTGTGAGGGAAAGGATAACGATATAGAGCAAAGGGGAGGACAACAACATATCGAGATTCCCATAGCCCGGCCTAAGGAGGCAAACTGACATCCTCGCTCATTCTATTTCGAGCTGTTCTTGAGAAACCGCTCCACCTTTGCCTTGGCCCTTAGTCCCTCCACATATTTGTTGACCTCCTTCTGAACATGCTGCTGTTTCAGGTACTGCTCCAGCTTCTGCCGGACTTCCTTAAAAGCGATCTTTGATTCCGGCCTTTTGTCTATGACCTTTATGAGGTGATAACCGAACTTGGTTTCTACGATGCCGCTCACTTTTCCCGGGGAGAGAGCAAAAGCCACATCTTCGAACGGCTTTACCATTTGTCCCCTCCTGAAATACCCCAAATCACCGCCCCTTTCCTTACTGGGGCCCTCGGAGTAAGTCTTTGCAAGAGTGGAGAAATCCTCTCCCTTCTCCAGTCTCGCCTTTATTGCTTCAAGTCTTTTCCGGGCCTCTTTTTTCTTAGCTTCATCAGCCCCCGGGGGCACCTTGATCAGCAGATGTCTAGCCCTTACCTGCTCCGGGCTCTTGAAAAGCTCGGGGTGGCGATCGTAAAAGGCCTTAGCTTCCTTTTCATCGACCTCTATTTTCTGGGCAAATTGTTTATCGATGAATTTCTGTATGGCCAACTGCTTCCGCAGCTGGGATTTCAGTCGTTTTTCAGAGATTTTCATCTTCAGCAACGTGGTCTTGAATTCTTCCTCACTGGGAAATCTCTCTTTGAGCATCTTATACTGTTCATTGAGTCCCTTGTCGTCAATAATGAATCCCATCCTCTGGCTCTCCTGGTAAAGGAGTTCCCTGTTGATAAGTATTTCGAGGACCCTCTTTTTTACCTCTTGGAATTCATCCTCGCTGATGCCCTTGCCTCTCCGGGCGAGTTGCCGCTGGTAGTTGATCATCTCCCTGTCGAAGTCTCCCTGTGTAATCACTACTCCGTTTACGGTTGCAACACTACCCCGGGGCGCCTGTTTTCCCCATGAGGATCCTCCGGTGAGGGCAATTACCAAACCCACGGTAGTGACCCACATATACAACCAACTCATATTCCTTATTCTCATGCCGAATGCTCCTTTCCAAAGCTACAAGGTTTGTCGCTGTTTATGTCCCATACTTCCTGTCACCATTAATTCCCAAGGCCGTCTCCAGCACATCTCCTATCACAGCGCACTCTAAACCAAAGGGCAGGTAACCCGCATACCCCAAAAGAGGCATCTCAAATATCTTGAAGCGATCTACGAAGGGAATGGCATATTCCCATTTGGCTAAACTGAAGTAGTTCCACATCTCCCAGAACCATCCACAGAAAAGTGCTGCAACAGCACATGATATCACTGCTCGCCAGTCGCCTTTGGCAACATCCGAGAGGGCATGACGCTCACCTGCTATAGTCTGAACAGACACTATAATCAGAAGGGGCGATACCCAAAGCAATGGAAACAGGTAATCGGGCCATACCCCTATCCCTATGAGTCCCGCACCCGCTGCAATTAGGGTGCCCTCTGCCACCCTCCTGGGATTTTTGATCCTCAGGGGCACAAAGTGCTCGAAAGTCGCATCAACCCAGGTCCACCGACTGATCCATTGTCTGGCTCCCAGCACAGCGGGAAGCACCGTTGAGAAGGGAAGCGTGGCATACCAGAAATATTCCCAGGCAGTGAACCGCGCTCCCACATAATACCAGTTCTGGACAAAGCGGTTCAGGTATTCGAAGAACCACCAGAAAAGAGCGCTTGTGGGAAACAGGAGAAAAAAGAACAGAGGGCGATCAAGCATCATGCAGTGCCCTGTCCGCCGGTACGTCAATCCGTTCATGACCAGGATAAATGATATCCACAGGGGTGTAAAGGTGTGGGTTTGAAATCCTGAAAACCACGGGTATCGGGTCCATGCCAGATACCAGGACACCAGCCCAGTCACAACTCCCACCCATCCCCACCAGGGAAAAGGGCACACCGCGGGACCCGCGGCCGAACTCCTCTTTCGAAAGCGCCATCCCGCTATCCAAAAAGGGGTCACCACGGCCAGCAAAAATACGCCATAACACGCGAAGACCACCCACGAGAAGGGGGCATGGCTCACGTATCTCGTCTCGGGAGGAAATTCCAGATACTGCGCCACCGGGAGGCCCGCAAGGGCAACGCCCAGAATGGGGAGCCCCGTCAGCACGACGGCCAGAAAAAACAGTTTAGGCAAAAGGCTCAACACCGGCCTTAAAATAACCTCCTGGATATGGTTATCTTTTCCACCTCCTTTGTGCCTTCGTAAATCTCCAATATTTTGGCATCACGATAGAATCTCTGCACGTCAAAATCATCATAAAGGGCTTCAGGTCCAAATTCGCCATGTATCTTCAGGGCCTGACCGCACACCCAGACCGCCATCTCCCCGGTAAAATATTTCGCCATGGCATTGAGCACAGGGTCCGTATCCCCTCGGTCCACCTTCCAGGCGGCCTTATATGTTATGTTGCGGCCCAGCTCGATCTTTGTAGCCATTTCCGCCAGAAGAAACTGGACATCTTGATGCAATCCCAAGGGCCTGCCAAACATCCGTCTTTTCTGAACATAGTCCAAGGTCTTATCCAGAGCGCCCTGAGCCAGGCCTATGCCCTGGGCCGCCACCATCGTCCTCGTGCAATCAAAAAAATGCATGAGCTGATGGAATCCCTTACCCTCCTCCCCGATCAGGTTTTCGCAAGGAACCCGCACATCGCTAAAGGAGACCTCGGTGGTTTCACTGGACCTGATCCCCATCTTGCCGGTCAGCTTGTTGACCTCAACGCCTTTCCTGTCCGACTCCACCAGGATCATGCTGTGTCTTTTGTGCCTTTCCTTTCGTTCAGGTGCTGTTAAACAAAGAGCCACCATCCAGTCACAGGCCATACCATGGGTGATGAACATCTTGTTGCCATTTATGATGTACTTATTCCCCTTCCTGATTGCCGTAGTCTTAATGCTTGCCACATCGGAGCCTGCGTCCGGTTCTGTGTATGCACCGGCGGATATGGCCTTGCCTTTTGCAAGGAGGGGCAAAAATCTGTTTTTCTGCTCTTCTGTTCCGAAGAAAAGGATATTTTCAGAGCCGAAAGTAGCTGCTGCAATGGCCAATCCCGATCCCAGATCGACCCTGCTGACCTGTTCCATAATCAGAACCACCTCTAAAAACCCCAGGCCAGCGCCTCCATATTCCCTGGGAATAATCACACCCACCAGACCCTCTTGGCAGGCCTTCTCCCAGATCTCCTTAGAATACTTCTCCTCCCTGTCATACTCCTTTGCCATGGGCTCAATCACCTCCATGGCAAACCGGTATGCCCTCTCCTGGATATGCCTTTGCTCCTGTGTCAATTCGAAATCCATGTGTCCCTTCCCCTCTAATGATCCTAAAAATCACGCGCTTAAGCTTAGCTCTTTCGCTCCTCTTTCCAGCCTACGGCCCGACCTATCATATGACGCTCCATCTCTCTCACACCTTCCCAGATCTCAAGGACCTTTGCATCCCTGTAGATTCTCTGGACTTTGTATTCGTCAATATAACCGTACCCGCCATGCATCTGAAGCGCCTCGTCAGCGCACCGGACCCCCACCTCTCCGGCATAGCGCCTGGCCATGGCAGATAAGGCGCTGTCTTCAATGCCGTTGTCCACGGACCAGGCGGCTTCATAATACAGGTTTCTGGCAGCTCGAATTTTAGTGGCCATTTCCATCAGCTTGCCCTGGGTCGCCCGAAAAGAAGAAATCGGCACTCCAAAGGCATGCCGCTTGTTCGTATAGCTCAAAGCCTCCTCCATAGCCGCTCTGGCAGTGCCAACAGCCATTGCAGCAACTGTCGGATAGATCCTGCCAAAAAACCTTGACACTGCGTCAAAGCCTTCTCCCGGCTTTCCTATCAGGTTTGAGGCAGGAACCCGTACACTGGAAAAGGAGAGTTCTGCTGCCCCTGCCGCCCGTATGCCAAGTTTTCCTCGGAGTCGTCTGGTACTCAACCCAGGCGTGTCCGCAGGAACCATCAGAAAGCTCAATCCCCGCTCCGGCAAGGAATCTTCAGGGCCTGTGGATGTCAGGACGCATATGTAATCGGCAACATCCCCCCCGGTCACGAAGCTTTTCTTCCCGTTGATTTCCCAGTAATCGCCTCTATTTGCCGCAGTGGTTTCAAGTGAGCCGATATCGACGCCTGATTCGGACTCCATGATGGCCATGGCCAGCCTCACCTGACCACTTACCAGCCCAGGCAAAACCGTGCGTTTTTGATCCTCACTCCCAAACAGATCGAGGAGTTCCGCACCAAAGCAAGAAAAGAGTATCGCCATACCAATACCCGGATCAACCGCAAAGAACTCCTCTGCAATAAGGCACTGCTCCAAATGACCATAACCTATTCCTTCATATTTCTCATCAATAAACACTCCCACAAAACCCAGCTCGCAGGCCTTTTTCCACAGGGTTGAATCAAAGCTCTCATTGCGGTCAAAGTCCTGTGCCACGTCTGTAAATTCCTTTGCTGCAAACTCCCGGGCCGCTTTGACAATATCCTTCTGCTCTTTATTCAGGGCAAACTCCATTACGCTTCTCCTATGTGATCTTCAACCGAAATAACAGTTCCCCCTTGGGAAAAGGGAACCCCCAAATGTAAAACATATCAAACGTTCTTCTGGCAAGAGTAAAAATCCCGCCGCAAAATATTCCTCCCCCTCAAAGCAGGAATGAGGCTAATGCTCTTTTAGCCCCAGGAGCGACAGGAAGAGGCGCTGCCTTCATATTTTTCTGGCCACTAACTCAAAATTCAAGTAAAAGTCAATGGGGCGAAGGCAAAATACAGGGATCCGATATGACTAAACACCTGGTCTGGATTGATCTTGAGATGAGCGGGTTAGACCCGGAGCGACATGTGATTGTTGAAATCGCATCCATCATCACAGATGATCAACTGCGCATTATCGCAGAGGGGCCTGATATAGCTATCGGCCATCCCGAAGAAATCCTCAAGGAGATGGACCGATGGAGCAGGGAGCATCATCAATCATCCGGGCTCTTGGAGCGGATCAGGAATTCTAAGTATAGCAATAACCGTGCGGAAAAAGAAACCCTTCGATTCATCTCCCGGTTTTGTAAAAAGGGGGAGGCCCCACTTTGCGGGAATTCGATCTGGCAGGATCGCCGCTTCCTGGCCAAGTACATGCCTCGACTTGAGGGTTTTTTGCACTACCGCAACATCGATGTAAGCTCCATAAAAGAACTCGTCAAGATGTGGTATCCTGAGCTTACCCCGTTTGAAAAGCGAGACGCCCATTTGGCCATGGCTGACATCAAGGAATCCATTGAGGAACTGAAGTACTACCGGGACCACGTATTTGCGAAAACCGGTCTCTAACACCCTGTGATCGCTGTTGCCGGAAACGGCTCCACCTGATTACAGGTCCATTTAAAGGAGATAATGAAATATGGCTCCAACAAAACCCATGGCCAAGGTCTGCCACTATACAGACATACCCTCACATCCTTTCGGTGATGAAGCCCCCGGGGTATTCATTCGCTGGCTCATAGACAAGGAAAAAGATGGGGCGCCATTTTACGCACTAAGGCTTATCGAGGTAATGCCCGGGGGGCACACACCCCGGCATACCCATCCCTTCGAACATGAAAATTTCGTCCTTGAGGGGAAAGGACGCGTCATGATCGATGGTGAGTGGCACAGTGTAGAACCCGGGTCGGTGGTGTTCGTGCCCCCTGATGTGGAGCACACCTATGTGAACGAAGGCACGGAGCCATTCAAATTTCTCTGCGGCATTCCAGTGCCTGACCTGATCCCTAAAGAGGGATGAGTTCACCCGGGAGATCAAAGACATTTCCTTCCTCCCGAATCGAAGCTGCCTTGACTCCCTGACTCCTCGGTGTTAGGATAATCTATTGTTGCTTGAGTGGCCAGAGGGCTGGAGGGATGGCATGAATAAAGTCTACCGCATCACAGATAGAATTGCTGATAGAGAAAGAAAAAGGCAGATCCAGAATCACCGCCAGAAGATAGAGACAATTCAAAGGGCGGTACAGTGCTCATCTTGCCATTTCAAATGCGCCATGTGCGGGCTCCACTTGGAAGGGGAAGGAACATCCTGCCCCCATGCTCTGTCTTTTCAGGATTTCAACCTGTGCGAAAACTGCCGTGAGGAATTTGAGGACTTCCTAAAAACAAGGAAAGGCGAAAAACCCCCGGAGGTCTTCTGGCACAATCAGGAATGGCTGAATTTGTGGTCCGCCTGGCTGAACTATCAGGAGGCCATCAAAGAGTTTAAAAAATCTCAAGAATTCCAGCAGTTGATCACTGAAACAGAAGATTAGCTTGCTGAAAGTGGAGGTAGGTTGATGTTTGGTATAGGCATGCCCGAATTGATCATCATCCTGATTATCATCTTGATCATCTTTGGAGCGGGGAAGCTCCCCGAAATAGGCAGCGGGATCGGCAAAGGCATTAAGAATTTCAAAAAAGCCACCCAGGAACCCCATGAGGAGATCGCCCCTCCCGAGGAAAAAAGCGACGCTGCCGAAGATAAGACTTAGTGCTTGTTAAGCTCCACATTACTCTGTTGATGCCGGGGAATCTCTAAAATGGGATATCATCTTCATCGGGCGTATCTATGGGTTCCTCCACCGGGAAGCGCTCACCCATGGACTCTGCTGCCGCCCCCTTGCCTGCTGGTCCGAGCATTTGCATCGTCTGAGCCACCACTTCCGTGGTAAACCGCCTGTTTCCGTCCCGGTCTTCCCACTCTCGGGTCTGGAGCCTTCCTTCGATGTACACCTGCCTGCCTTTGTGTAAATACTCTCCGCAGATTTCTCCCAGGCGCCCCCATGCCACTATCCTGTGCCACTCTGTGCGGGTCTGCTTCTCCCCCGTTTCCTTATCTTTCCATTCCTCTGTAGTGGCAATGCGAAAATTAGCCACCGCGCTTCCACCCGGCGTGTATCTAACTTCAGGATCAGCTCCAAGATTGCCGATAAGGATCACCTTGTTTATTCCTGCCATATCTGTTCTCCTCCCTCTTAGTGGACGGGTTGGCTGAAAAGGACCTGAAAAGGAGAGGCTAATGCCCCCCACGGTTTTGGGTGAATGTACATTAACACAAAGAAAAATTTGAAATCAAGATCATTGACCCCGGGTAGACTGCTGGGAGAGGAGCTGCGCCCGGGGCCCCTATAACCTTCTCTATTGACTCAAAAGGCATAAAGGGTTAAGGTCCTGTTAATTCAGGAAAATGCACAAGGTAGCGCTATAGGGGGCAGGCATTGGCTCCCAAAAACACCATTTACAGAGACGACGAGGACAGTGATGCTGAAAGTCATCCCGCTGGGAGGGCTGGGAGAAATCGGCCTCAACATGATGGTCATTGAATACGGGGGTTCTTTACTGGTCATTGACGCTGGCTTGATGTTTCCGGACGATTACATGCCGGGAGTCGATTTCGTAATACCGGACTTCCAGTACCTGAAAGAAAACAGGAAAAAGATCGAATGCCTCATCCTAACGCACGGTCATGAGGACCACATTGGGGCCGTGCCTTTTTTCCTTGAGGAATTTGCCGTGCCGGTCCTCGGCACAGGATTCACGCTGGCACTCCTTAAAGAAAAACTGAGAGAGCGGCGATTGCTGGAACGCTCCCGGCTCAAGCAAATAGGCCCTGGAGATCTCAGTAAGTTAGGTCCTTTTACTCTGGAGTATATCAGTGTGAACCATAGCATCGTGGACGGCGTAGGTCTTGTCATTGACACGCCCGAGGGTATTTTGGTCCATTCGGGAGATTTTAAGATCGACCAGACCCCTGTGGAGGGAAGTCAGGTTACGGATCTTAACCGATTCGCCCACTATGGTGAAAAGTCTGTACTTGCCCTGTTCTCCGATTCCACAAACGCTGAGAAAGAGGGATTCACACTGAGCGAACGGGAAGTCAGGAAAACCCTTGAAGATATTTTTCAAAATTGCCGCGGCCGTGTAATCATTGCCACATTTGCCTCCAATATTCCTCGAGTTCAACAGGTAATCAACCTGGCACAAGAGTTTGGACGAAAAGTGGTCCTCAATGGGAAAAGCATGGTCACCAACATCGGTATCGCTAAGAGGGAGCGATTCATCCGGCTGCCTGAACACTTACAAATTCGTGAGAACGAGATCGATCGGTACCCTGACGAAGAAATCGCCGTGATTACTACTGGAAGTCAGGGGGAGCCCATGTCCGCCTTGGCAAGGATGGCCCAAGGGAGACACAAGACCCTTGCCATAAAAAAAGGGGATACGATCATCCTCTCCTCTCGATTCATCCCCGGCAATGAAAGGGCTATTTCGAACATCATAAACAGCCTCTACAGGATGGGCGCAAAGGTTGTCTATGAAAAGGTCTCAGACATCCATACCTCGGGACACGCAAAGAGAGAAGAGCTGAAACTCATGCTGAGTCTGGTCAAACCTCGCTACTTCCTGCCCATCCACGGGGAATATCGCCACCTTGCCAACCATGCACAGCTTGCACGGGAGATGGGGATACCGCAGGAGCGGGTGCTGGTGGTGGAAAACGGTCAGGTGGTCGTCTTCGAAGATCGCCAGGCGCGACTGGAATCTCACGTTCACACCGGGCGTATCTTCGTGGATGGGAAGGGAGTCGGTGATGTGGGGGAAATAGTCCTCAGGGACCGCAGGAGACTCAGCGAGCATGGAATGGTCATTGTCCTGTTAGCAGTGGATGAATTGACGGGAGACACGGTCTATGGCCCTGATATAATCTCCCGGGGCTTCGTTTTTGAGGACCAGATGGGGGCTATCCTTGAGGATGCAAAGTGCATCGTGCTCGAGGTGCTGGACGAACTCAAGCGTCCCGCGCAGATTGAGTGGACGGAGGTGGAATCCGATATTCAAGGGCGTCTGAAGCGTTTCTTTTTTAAGATCATCGAGAGGAGTCCTCTGGTGCTCCCGGTCATTATCCCTGTTTGAGGCCTTCATTCGGGCATCGGCCGGGGTTACGTCCGGGGTGCGACAGAGACATGGAAATTTTATCGTGGGTATTCCCACCGGCGTTGGGACCTCTGGATGATCCCACCGATGAGGGAAATTTGAATTGAGCCACCGATCAAACAGGAGAGAGAGGATGGAGACCGGATACTCTATTGGAAAGGAGATCCGCGGCCTCATTCTATTGCTCCTGGCATTTCTGCTGGGCGGAAGTCTGTTATCCTACCATCCTTCGGATAAGCTCTTCTGGAACGTGACAGGTAACCTCCCAAAAGCCAAAAACCTCTTCGGCACAATAGGGGCGCATCTGGCAGGCACCATATTTTTTCTGCTCGGGTTTGCTTCCCTCTGGTTACCCATCGGCCTGGTGGCCCTTGCGTTCCTTTTGTTCAGGGGGCGGGGGATCACATCTCCTGTCAGGAGTTTTATCGCCTCTCTCGCCTTGCTCGCCTCAAGCGCAGGAACATTGAGCCTTCAGTGGGCGGACAGGCTGGAGATCAGGGGGATAAGCATACAAGCAGGGGGACTGATCGGCTTGATAGTTTCTGATGCGGCCAAGGATTATCTCAATTTCTTCGGCGCATACGTCTTTCTTCTCACCATTTTTGTGATCTCCTTTATGGCGGTCACCCACCTCTCACTGGGCTGGGCCCTATCCAGAGTTGGACTGGTGGCGCTCGGCATAGGCAGGCGATTAAGAGATATAGTGAGAAAGAGGGTCGAGAGGAGAAAAAGAGCTCGCAGGACCCTGCCCGCCAAAAAAAAGATGAAGTTGAAGCCCAAAGTGACCATTGTGGCGCCTGAGCCGGAGCCCGAGAAAAAGCCGGAGCAGGAGAAATTTCCATTCATGCATGTGGCTGGCAAACTGAAACTGCCCTCTCTGGACCTGCTCAACGACCCCCCTGAAAAGGTGGACAGGGGCATCCAGAGGGAAAGCCTGGAAATGAACGCCAGGCTGGTGGAGAAAAAGCTGGCAGACTTCGGGGTTGACGGCGAAATCGTGGAAATACTCCCCGGGCCTGTTATCACCATGTATGAATTCAAGCCAGCGCCGGGAATAAAGATAAGCAAGGTGGCAGGACTCTCCGACGACCTGGCACTGGCCCTCAGGGCTCCCAGCATCCGCATTGTGGCCCCCATCCCGGGGAAGGCCGCCATAGGGATCGAGATCCCCAATAATCGCAGGGAAATGGTTTATATTAAGGAACTCCTCTCGAGTCCTGTGTACAAAGAATCCAGATATGAACTGCCCATTGCCCTCGGAAAAGACATTACCGGGGCCCCCGTGGTCACGGATCTTGCCAAAATGCCTCACCTCCTGGTGGCCGGTGCCACAGGAGCGGGCAAAAGCGTTTCAATCAACACAATGATAAACAGTCTCCTCTTTAAGGTCTCGCCGGAGATGGTCCGTTTTCTCATGATCGATCCCAAAAGGATCGAGCTTTCCACTTATCATGATATCCCTCATCTCCTCCACCCTGTTGTCACCCACCCAAAAGAGGCCACTAAGGCCTTGAGATGGGCGGTGGAAGAAATGGAGAGGAGATACATGCTCCTCTCAGACAGAGGGGTGAGAAACATCAACACTTACAACCGCAAAATTCTTAAGGAGAAAAGGACTCCTGCTGCGGATGATGGCCAGCTCCACCCAAGACCCTTGCCTTATATCATCCTTGTAATCGATGAACTGGCTGACCTGATGATGGCCTCTTCGAGAGAGGTGGAAGAGTCCATCACACGCCTGGCCCAGATGGCCCGTGCCGCAGGCATCCATCTCATCATCGCCACCCAACGGCCTTCTGTGGATGTCCTGACGGGCATTATCAAGGCGAATTTCCCTGCACGCATCTCGTTCCAAGTTTCTTCCAGAGTCGACTCAAGGACTATACTGGACACCATTGGCGCCGAAACCCTCCTTGGTGAAGGGGATATGCTCTTCATGCCACCGGGGATAGGCCGGATTACAAGGATCCATGGGGCCTTTATCTCCGAAGGGGAAGTAAAAGCGGTCACCGACTTTCTCAGAGATCAGATGCACCCGGAATATGACGAGACCATACTCTCCGAAATGGCCAAGGAGGAGAACGCAGAGATAGGTGATATTGAAAAAGATGAGAAATATGAAGCGGCCGTCGAGATAGTACTCAAGACAAGACAGGCCTCCATTTCCATGTTGCAGAGAAAATTGAGGGTAGGATACAACAGGGCCGCTCGGATGATAGAGGCCATGGAAGCCGAAGGCATCGTGGGCCCTTCCGACGGGGTTCGACCCAGGGAAGTCTTGGGCAGGAAGGAGACGTGAGATGAGGAAGGTCCTCATCATTTCTCAACTG
Organism: Deltaproteobacteria bacterium; assembly: GCA_029933075.1. Lineage (GTDB taxonomy): Bacteria > Desulfobacterota > DSM-4660 > Desulfatiglandales > Desulfatiglandaceae > JAOZOW01. Next base: position 22,472 of record JAOZOW010000013.1, read on the forward strand.
GGTTGCCTGCTCCTGGTATTTACCCCTGTCTTCGGCGCCAACGAGCTGCCCGGTTTGATCGCGGGAATTCAAAAAAAATATGGGGCGTTTCCGGGTTTCAGCATTCCCTATACCCGCGAAGTGATCACCCGATCCATGTCCATGCTGGGGAATCAGATCCGCGGAGATGTAGCCGCCGGTCACATCTTCTTCATGCCTCCCTATTTCTTGAAACTGAAGCAGGAAACTCCTGCAAGAGAGTTGATCGTAGGAGATGGCTCAACCCTGTGGTGGTATATCCCCGGCAAGAAACAGGCTTATCGATATTCCTTTGAAAAATTCGGCAAAGAACTGAGGCTGCTAACAGATGTGTTTCGCGGATTGAGCGGCGCGGAAAAAAGATTCCGAATCTCGCTTATCGGCCGTGACGAAAAATCGGGTCAATACCGCATTGAATTAAGACCGGATCCCCCATGGGAAGAAATCGACTGCCTCCTGCTCACGGTAGACCCGGAACACGCTATTCACGTGGTCGAAATTCACAACACCCTCGGCAGCATCACCCGCTTTATCTTGGGAAAGATGAAGGTCCAGGAGCATTTTGCCGCAGACTTTTTCCGGTTCGTTCCCCCAGAGGGTGTACAAATAATAGAGGAAGACTAATGCACCATGACTTTTGAGAGAAGCAAGCCCACGCGTTTGAGGCTCTCCAGGCTGTTGGCAGGCATAAAATAATCCACATAGGGAAGCGCAACCCGCATCCCCCCGCAGACCGGCTCGTAGTCAGGATCCCCTGCAAGGGGATTCAACCATATCACGCAGTATGCCATGCGGCTCAAGGCCGCCATCTCACGCCTCAACAAATCTTTTCCCCCCAGATCCCAGCCATCACTGAGAATGAGCACAACGGTTCGCTTATTGAGAAGCCTCGCGCCCTGCTCCTTGTTGAACTGGTGGAGGGAATATCCTATTCTTGTGCCGCCGGACCAGTCCGGAAACAGCTCAACAATCCGCTCAAGGGCCCTGTGAATATTCATCCGTCTCACGGCTGAGCTGATGGAGGCCAAGGAGGTGGAAAACACGAAAACTTCGGCTCTTGATCCAATCCCCCTCAGTCCAAGTATGAAGGGCATGACAAAACGGGCATACCTGTCCATGGACCCGCTCACATCCGCAAGCACAACCAGTCGTTTCAGCCTCTTTTTTTTCTCCCTATAAAACAGATCCAGAGGAAGTCCTCCTGCTTTGAGGCTCTTTCTCATGATGCGACGAAAATCCAAGGTTGCCGACCTGCCGGACTTCTTTCTCCTGCGGGAAGAATTTATCCTGAACGGCTCCATGATTCGCTTGAGGGCAAGTCGAGCCACCTGTATATCTGCAGTGTCAAAGGAGGAGAGGTCCTTTTTCTCTACCCCTGAGACGGGGCTGTATGCCACGCCTTCCAGCCACTCCCTGCCGTCGTTTTCGGTGCTTTCAACCCCTCCCTGGCAGGCCGTGTCGGGTACGATTTCAGGATGTAGACGGGACTCCGCCAGGCTTTCTTGCTCTAAACCCGACTCCCCGCCTTTCTGGGTCTCCTCCTGATGCCATCCATGCCCCCAGAACGCCTCAAAGAGAGTGGGGAACAATGCCCATTCAATGTCATTGTGGCTAAAGGTGACCCGGAGTGCGGAAAGGAAATCCTCCCTGTCTCCAAGGTCGATCTCCTCCATAGCGCAGAGGGCGTTGAGCACGTCGCTCTGAAATACCCTGAAGCCTTGTGCCTTTAGGAGCCGGGCAAAACGAATCACTTGCCCTCCAAGGCCTGGCTTATCAAAAAGCTTTCTGTGAGTCATCTATCCCGCTGCTACCTCTGACAATCAGACAAATATTTATTCTACCCAATAGTTATGCTTCAAAGAAATGCCGCCCGCCGGCCGCTGTCCGCCCATATTTCCTTTTTGAACTTCCTGATATCGTCCCGATATTTGAGCACACATCCCAAGGTCTCCATCACCACATCCTCATTCAGATAAGGCTTTTGCATGGTCATGAGGGCTTGGGCCCAGTCCAGCGTCTCAGAAATGCCAGGTTTTTTCAGGAAATCCACGCTCCGAATTTTTTGCATGAATCGAGTGATCTGCCTGGCAAACCGCTCTTCGATCCCTGGAAGCCTTGTAGTAATAATCCTATACTCCTTTTCAAAGGAAGGATACTCGATCCAGTGGTAAAGACATCTCCTCTTGAGAGCATCGTGCACATCCCTTGTCCTATTAGAAGTAACCACCACCATTGGCTTTTTTTGGGCTTTGATGGTGCCGATTTCCGGGATAGTGATCTGGAAGTCAGCCAGGACTTCAAGGAGAAATGCTTCGAACTCCTCATCTGAGCGGTCGATCTCATCAATGAGAAGCACAGGGGCCTTATCCTCTGACCTCAATATGGCCTCCAGAAGGGGACGCTTGATTAGAAATTTCGGAGAATAGATGATCTGCTCCATCATTTCCTTATCTTTTTCGCCATATTCTTCCATCAGTTTTATATACAAGAGCTGTTTTGTATAGTTCCACTCATAAAGGGAAGTGGCAGCATCGAGGCCTTCGTAGCACTGCAGCCTGATCAGTTCGGTATCAAAGAGTTTTGCCATAACAATGGCCACTTCCGTCTTTCCCACACCAGGCTCTCCCTCGAGGAAAATGGGTTTTTCAAGCCGGCTGCTCAAAAAAAGAACCGTGGCCAAGGCCCGATCCGCGATGTAATGGGCCTTCTCCAGCTCCTCAGCCACTTGTTCAATTGACATGAAGTAATTGGACGGCAAAGTTCAGTCTCCTATCCTTATCGGTAATTCAGGCATTAAGCATGCGATTGAAAACAGATGCCTTTTTATGCTATAAGCAGTCAAGATTCAACAAGGACTTCCACATGGCCAAGGGAAGAACAAAAAAGAGGTGGACACCATCTCCAGAACTGGAGGACCGTCTGTGCCGGCTCGAGGAACAACTTGCCAGCAAAGGCATCCGCCTTCACTATGATCTACTTGAAGCAGCGGGCCTAAAATTGAAAGGGGGCCTGTGTAAAATAGAAGGGGAATACCACCTTTTCGTAGACAAACGAAAATCTGTTGAGGAAAGAATTCTTCTCTTAGAAAACTATGTTGATCAGCCTCTACCAAAGAACACCTCCTAAACAGGAGAGTAGCCGGTAAGATCTGGGAACGTTACTGCTTTTTGAAAAGCGCCTCCAGAGCAGCTTTTGCACCTCTTGCCCCTCCGCTCCGTACACGCTTGCCATTTCCCGGAGAAAAATAATCGCAGAAGTTGGCCCTTTCCTTGTCCACGACCCTTTCAGCGGCTACCTCCCGGCATTCGTTATAGGCAGCGGGGTCATAGAAGGTGCAATTCTTACAGCACCGCACATCTCGCCCACAATGGGGGCACACATCCTTACGGCTGACCCTATCCTCTATCTCCAACGATTCCCCACAAAATGCACATTTCATACGTTCAGGACCTCCTCCCGGGTTTTGACAATGCACCACTCAGGGCTTATTATCTTCTTATGAACTCTCATATACCAGATTTTACCCTTCTGGACCATACCGCAGATCTGGGCATTCTTGTAAGAGGCTCTGACCTGACAAATCTTTTTGAAGCGGCGGCCATCGCACTCATTCGGATAATGGTGGGGGGAGAGCCCAGCGGGAATACCGAATCCATAAATATCTCAGTAGAAGGCCAAGACCTGAATGACCTCATGGTGCGCTGGCTCGGGGAGATACTCTATCTCTTCGAGGGAGAAGAGAGATTGATCACGGATGTGACAATTGGTTTTATTTCCGCCTCACGGCTTGATGCCCTCGTAGCGACTGTACCATTTGATCCGGCCCGACACGAGATATTGTGCGAGATCAAGGCAGTAACCTATCATGAAATAGAGGTGGTAAAACGGGGCTCCCGCTGGGAAGCAAAAATTATTTTTGATCTTTAACAGAAAGTGTCTCTGTTCAGCAAGAAAAATCACATGTGCTCGGGCGATATTAAGGGGGAGAACCATGGATATCAGACTGGAACAGCTTGACGAATGCCGGTGGCGCATCCCCAAAAGCGGTCCAATGCGGGTGGACGGCCTTATTTTTTCGAGCAACGAACTCATCAAGGCCGTAAAGACTGATGAGAGTCTCAATCAGGTCGCCAATGTGGCCACATTGCCGGGCATCGTGGGGCATTCCTTGGCCATGCCCGACATCCACTGGGGCTATGGTTTCCCTATCGGCGGGGTAGCAGCATTTGATATGGAAGATGGCATTGTGTCACCGGGCGGCGTTGGCTACGACATTAATTGTGGATGCCGTCTAATGACCACCCTGCTCCACGCAGCCGAGATTAGACCCGTGATGAAAGATCTTATATCCGCCCTCTTCTCAAGCATCCCCACAGGTGTTGGATCCACCGGGCCTCTCCATCTGTCCAAGAAAGAGGAAACAGAGGTGGCAGTCCAAGGTGCGGCATGGGCCGTGAACAAAGGCTTCGGTACCCCGGAAGATCTGGAGAGAATCGAAGACACCGGCACCATGGAGGGGGCGGATCCCTCGGTGCTCAGCGAGCGGGCCATCAAAAGGGGAAGGGACCAATTGGGGACCCTGGGGTCGGGGAACCACTTCCTTGAAATACAGGTGGTGGACAAAATCTATGACATGGAAAAAGCGAGGGCTTTCGGGCTCTCCGAAGGCCAGGTAACCATCCTGATCCATTCGGGGTCTCGAGGGTTCGGGCATCAGATCTGCGACGACTTTCTCAAAGAAATGGCGAGCCAGATGCACAAAGCCCCTTTTGACCTCCCTGACAGGCAGCTTGCCTGTGCCATGCTCAAATCGGACCAGGGCCGGCGCTACCTTGCCGCCATGGCATGCGCGGCCAACTATGCTTGGGCCAACAGGCAGATCTTGATGCACTGGACACAGGAGACTCTGAACAGGGCACTATCGATAGGGCCAAAGGAATTGGGGATGAAGTTGTTATACGATGTCTGCCACAACATAGCAAAAAAGGAACGACACAGGGTGGAAGGCAATGAGGTAGTGGTCTGTGTGCACCGAAAAGGGGCCACACGCGCCCTGCCACCAGGGCACCCTCTTTTGCCGGAAATCTACCGGCAGGTGGGACAGCCTGTTCTGATTCCTGGAGATATGGGAACTTACTCCTATGTATTAGCTGGAAGCGAGGGCTCAATGGAGCAAAGCTTCGGGTCAACGTGCCACGGCGCCGGCCGGGTCCTCAGTCGAGCAAAGGCGACCAAAATGGCCAAGGGCCGTTCCATCCATCGGGAGCTTGAAGACAAGGGGATCTTTGTTCAGTCCAGAGGAAAAAGGACTCTCAAGGAGGAGATGCCGGAGGCTTATAAAGATGTCTCTCAGGTAGTAGAAGTGGTACATAGGGCCAATCTGGCCTGCAAAGTTGCTCGGCTCAGACCCCTTGGTGTCATCAAGGGCTGACATCACCTATGACTCACCATTTTTCCATAAGGAACTCTTTTGCAATCCTGCATGCCTTGTCATATGTCTTCAAACCTTGATCGAGAAATTCATCCGGCTTGTCTCTGTTGACCTCAACGAATACGGCTTTCAGGATGGCCGTCCTCTGATCAATGGCGGTAAGAAGGGCCTCGGCGCTCTTTTCCTTATCGGCAGGCACTTCAGGAATACCCATTAACAAGCACCAGATGAGACCTTCAGGCTCAGGCAGTATTCCGTCTGCCCCTAAATCGATGGACTCCCGGAATTGATAGTAGGCACCGATAAAGTCACCGGATTTTTTCATGCTTTTGTTATCCATAGGTGGTTCATCTCATGTCGGCGGCAGACCTTCCAGTGGAGCCCGTGAAATTGAAATCGATTTTTGGACAAAAATGGGCTCATTTACAGGTTTAGCACCGGTTATTGCCTGTCCAAAATCGATTTCCATCTCAAGGGTTAAGCATGCCAGGGATGTTTTTTGAAACTCCGCAATCCCCTGCCGACCGAGCTTTTTCAGCCACTCCCCCGTTCTGTCGCAATTACCCTCAAGGCGCACACCGGCTTTTCGGGCAAAGACATCCATAACCTAACGGACGGGGGCATGTATCTCAAAGGGAGGGAGATGTGCGCCCCTGTCTGCGTCAGGCAGGCCTTCTTATTGCCGATCCCCTGATATTGCGGTGGTGAGAAAAATATGCCTGGCCTGCGGTCATTTCCAAATCGCCGAACCCATAACTTCAACTTGAACAACAGGTTTCCCTCCGGTTAACCTGTTGAAATGGCAGAAGCCAGATTCAAGATCGAACCGATTTTGGACAGCAACGAGCACTGGTTATAAGTGACCGCGAATTTACGCCAACTTGAGGATTGCCGCAATCAGGAAATATCAAATGTGTTTAACCGTTATATTCTCCTTTGACCACGACACTATTTCATCAAAAGTTGTACCCAGGGGGAAAAATTCCATCACCCCTATTTCCTTGATTCTGGGAATTTCCGATTCTTTCAGGAAGCCCCCGGCAGTCACCGTTATATAACCCGCCTCTTCCTCTTTCAGTAGTTTCATGAGCTCCTGGAAGGCCTGGATATCGGTGCCCGGCAGCGTAGTAATGCCGATATGATCGACAGATTCCTGAAGGGCCGAATTGACAATTGCGTCGGGATCCTGCAGATCGGTAAAAATGACCTCAAAACCCGCCTCGCTAAGGGATCTTGCCAATTTCAACTGCGTCCCTTTGTGCCCTTCGCCCAGCTTTCCGAGTAGTATTCTGCCTTTTCTTCCAGGCATTTCCCGTTCCTCCAGGATCCCCCGAATTTATAAAGCAATATAGCCAAAACCAAATGCGATGGCAATCTCTAACAGGTCAATGGGTACGATCATTACAGCAAGCATCGCCGGTGTTAACGAGAAATCACCTTGCCTCGGGTCCCCACTTCTGATAACAATCCCTGCAACCTTAAAAAGAGGCACATGAAAGCCCATCAAAGTCCTGATCATGGAACCTGTTGATATCCGTCCAAAAGGATCATGAGCGCTGCATCCGTTATTATGGCTGCCGGAAGGGGCAGTCGCATGGAAGGCTTCAAAGGAAACAAGACCTTACTTCCTCTTGCGCCCGGGGACTCCCCTTATGAGGGAGATCACCCTATACTCTTACAGGCATTGATGGCACTTCCCCCTGGCCCCAAGGCCTTAGTAGTCCACCACAGAAAAGAAGACGTAATGAAGGCCACCGGCCATCTGGGGCTCACTTATTGCGTGCAGAACAAGCTCAATGGGACAGGGGGCGCATTGCTGGCGGCAAGGAATTTCCTCGAAAGCCAGCATAATGACCAGGTAGTGATAACCATGGGGGATGTGCCTTTCGTGAGAACCGAGACCTATGAGGCTATGCTCGGTCTCCTGGAACGTTACAGCCTCGTTGTCCTGGGGTTTGCACCGAAGGCGAAAAAGAATTACGGTCTACTGGAGATCGAAGCTGATAGGGTGAAGAGAATTGTTGAGTGGAAATATTGGAAGGACTACCCAGAAAACATTCAGACAAAATTACGCATCTGCAATTCCGGAATATATACAGCAAGAACAGAAGAGCTTTTGAGGTATCTTACCCTCCTTGCTTCAAGGCCGCACATAGTAAAAAAGGAAATTGGAGGAAAATTACAGGAGATCGAGGAATTTTTTGTTACCGACATTGTGGAATACATGCACGGGGACGGACTACATGTAGGGTATCTGCTAACGAAAGAGGAGGAGGTAATGGGCGTCGATGATCTTCCAGGGCTCCTCAAGGCCCAGAAAGTCTACCGGGAGAAACTTTTTTAGCACTTTGATGAGAAACCCCCATCCATCGGATTATTCACCTGCCAGGATCGCTCTCAGCCGTTTCAATTCATCATTATTTCCCAGGGCGATGAGGATATCGCCCGCTTCGATCTTCGTTTGTGAGGAAGGATTAAATACCATCTCCTTATCCTTTTTCCTGATGGCCACGATTATGACGTTCATCTCCTGCCTGATCCCGGAATCCACCAGGGCAACTCCGTTCAAGGCGGATCGTTCTCCCACTAACAACTCCTCCATCTTCAGATCTATGCTCTTGTCGTGGACTGTCAATTCCAGGAAATCTGCCACGGCCGGTTTTATGATGGTCTGGGCCATCTTCCGCCCACCTATCAGGTATGGAAGCACCACGCGGTTAGCCCCGGCTCTCTTGAGCTTCTTTTCCGAATGCCCATCTTCGGCCCTGGTGACAATGTATAGGTTGGGGTTAAGCCCCCTTGCTGTCATGGTAATGAACAGATTATCCGCATCCGACAGGACAACTGCAACCAGTCCTTTGGCCCTTTCAACACCGGCCTCAATGAGTACCTCTTCACTGGTTGCATCACCGATAATATAAGGGATGTCATCACTTTCCAGAGACTCCTTTGACTCCGCATCCTGATCAATGACAAGCAGTGGAATATGGTTGGTCTTCAGCTCATGGGCAATAATTCTCCCGATCCGGCCATACCCGCAGATAATATAGTGGTTTTTTATGGATTTCAGTTTTAGTCCCAATTTCCTCCTCCCTAAGATAGATCTAATCTGTATCTCTATCATGGCCTGCGCCACCATGCCGAGGGTGTAGGCCATAATCCCAATTCCTATGAATATAAGCGCAAGGGTGAAAACTTTGCCAGCGTAAGAAACCTCCCCCACCTCCCTAAACCCCACCGTGGTAATGGTAATCACTGTCATATACAGGGAATCAAGCAGGCTCCATTTTTCTATCGTGACATAACCCAGAGTGCCGATTAGCAGAACCAGTGCTAATAGGAGAATGCCACGGATGATATTCTTAACCCGATAGGAGGATACGGGATTGTCAAAGCCTCTTGAGGGAATCATGGAACCTCTGGGGAAACAAAAAAGGGGCCTAAAGCCCCTCTTATTCCTGATAAAGTATCTAAAAATTTCATGCTGCTCCTTTTATGCCCCGGGTGAAGAACTGACCGCCTCCACCGTAAATTCTCCGAGATTGTCGGGGAGATTGTCAAACACAATGGTAAATGGGATGGTGGCCCCAGAAGCTACATTCAAATTCTTTCTGTCTTTGCCATATCGGTTCTTCATGGCCATCCTGATTGCATCAATGGAAAGAGACTTGATCTCCTTATCTGATAAATCATTACCCGCAAATGCCATCTGTTCCTTTACCACTTCTCCTTTATCATTAAGGATTGCTCCTTTAACAAGAATAAAGCGCCTGGCCCGGGGATAGTCGTTTCCCACAACACCCCGGATCACAAAGAGCCGCCCTGCCGAAGGCGAATCCACAAAGGAACCGTTTACTGCCTTGAAGGAAAGGCGCCGAACTCCTGGATCGCCAAGCGCCCGTTGTTCCGGGGGCTTGAGAGATGAAAGAAAATCCGGAAGAAGACCAGGAGCCCAAAAGAAAACAGCGATGGCACCCCCCAGGCATAGGAAAACCGCGATCAGAATTGCAAGCAACAGGGGGAACCTGGCGGTTTTCTTTTTAGGGACAACCATAGCCTCTGCATCAACAAGGCCCAGAGGCCCTTCCTCTTCCTCTGATTCCACCTCTTCCGAGGGCGTTTCTTCCTCCCCGGCCATCTCGGCTGCGGCTTTCTCCGTCTCACCCTCCTCATCTTTCAAGAATCCTTGGATCTCCTCTTGAAGGGGGGTCTTGTCCACCGCAACACTTTCTCTATATTCATCGGAACCTTCGCCAAAGTCGACCCCGGTATCCCTCTCTTCTGCTTCTTCCTCCGGTTCAGGAGCCGGAGCTGAATCCAGGGCCACGGTCTCCTCCAGTTCTCCGCTATCGATGGCTACGGTTTCGGCCTCACTACCGGAGGTCTCTTCAGGGGAGTACACAACAAAAATATGCTTGCACACGGAACATCTTACCTTAGAGCCCCCATCCTTGATAAGAGACCCCGGAAGGTTGAATTTTGTTCCGCACTCCTCACATTGAACAATCATAGCGTCCTCCTGGGGGGATATGGATCTCCTTTATTTCAGAACATGAATATCCGGAAGATTCCGGTATTGCTCATCAAAATCAAGCCCATACCCCACGAGAAAACCTTCCTCCACTCTGAATCCGCAGTAGTCGATGCTTACATGAGTCTCTCGGCGTTCCAGCTTGTCGATGAGCACGCAGGTCTTGAGGCTTCGAGGTCCTTTTCCCTTCAGGTCCTCGATAATGTGTGAAAGCGTGAGCCCGGTGTCTACAATATCTTCAACCAAAATCACTGACCTATCCCGGAGGGGGATCTCCACATCCTTTGTCAGTTGCACCTTGCCGCTGGATGTCTGCCTTGATCCATAACTGGCTGCACGCATGAAATCAATTCTCACAGGGATAGTGATCTCCCGGGCGAGATCCGCTAAGAAAAACACTGCGCCGTTCAAAACGCCTATTAGCACGACATCCTCGCCCTCATAATCCGAAGAGATCTGAGCGGCAATCTCCTTGACCCGGCCCTGAATCTTTTCCTGCGAAATCAGCAACGCCCTTTCCAAAGGCTTATCCTCCATCAAACTGGGCATCAAATCGGGATACAGGCGTATCTCTATAGAGGGATGACCGCTCTCTCATTTTTTGTGGCCGCCCATACAAACACGAAGACACCCTGATGCGCCCTGACCGCAAGGAGGTCCATAAAGCAAACATATTGAGATGTATGCATTTTGTCAATATGGCTCGCGACAAGAGACACCCCCACGTACACCCTTTCTTGCCCCTGAGATCGTATCCCCGAGCGCCTCCTTTAGGCTTCAGTAATTTTTTGCAGTCTCCCCCATGTGCCGGACCAAACGACGGATACGCTCTATATCCTCAGTTCCCGGCACAACACCCTCAGCGGTGATCTTATTAACCTCCTTCTGGATCTTTCCAAACTGACTCACAAGCTCTTTATGGGCTTCAAAGAGCTCTCCGTAGCTCCTCTCGTTTTCACCTTCCTGCCCAGAGGGAGGCGGGAGATCTCTATCGCCCTCCATCCTCCTTGACACTGCCTCAAGTGCTTCTGAAAGATCTTCCAATTCTTCCAGATGCTTTTGATTTCCTTTTCTCAAGAGGTCAGTTTTGAGCCACTCCACAGACCCCATAAGTGCATCAATGCCTTCCGACAAGCGACTTCGAATCAACCTGTCGGATTTTTGGGCGGAATCCCGGTCAGTGTAATCCTCCCTGTGAAGCTCCATGCCTTCTAATATTCCGCGGTTTCCACTGTTCTGCGAGTTCTGCATCATTTTCACCTCAAAAACCTGTCGTCCAAGATCATCCCTTATGAGCGCTCAAGCCTTCGCATGCAAAGGCAAGTCGATGTCACTTTCCTCCATCCGGTATCAAAGGAAAAAACACAATAAAAGTAGACCCCCCGGATCTATGGCAGCTCCCCTTTTCCGCACACATGTCACACTTACTAATCCTTCCCGGACATGCGTCCTTGTCGGAGGGGATATGAATGCATCTTGAGGAGGTCATATCGATTTTGAAATTGTACCGTTCAGAAAAAATTTTCATTCTTAGCAGATCAGCCCCTTTGCCGCCCGCATTGAAATCATAAGGTCGCTTGGAGGAATAATCCATGGTTTCTTGGGTGGCAAAAAAACCCTCAAATATGCGCTTCTGATTCTCTGCGGTAATGCCTACGCCATAGTCGCGCACAATCAATTCCACGCCCTGCCCTCTACGCCGTACGATTACTTCTATCTTACCTTCATCCGGCGTGTTCTCCACCGCATTTCTAACGAGACCCACCACCACTTTCCTGAGCGGGTCCACGGGAATCAGGATGGACGGCACGGATTCGAGTTGCATTCTCAAGTCCAAATCCCGATGGGAGAAAAGCGGTTTAATCTCATCAAGGGTCTGCCCCACGAAGCGGTCGAGAGCAATCACCTCCGGCGGGCTTTCCTTTGGCGCAAACGCATCGTCTATTCTCTGTCTGATCCTGCTAACGACATCCCCTTCCCCAAATTGCTCTGCCACAAGAGATTCCAGTTCATCCGAACAGGCCTCCAGTAGCCTCAAAAGCATGTGGTAGGTTTCATACCGCCGTTCCCTTATAATGTCTTCCACCTGGTATTGCAATTCCAGGATGCGATCAAGATTGCGCTGGGCTCGTTCTATGGTGGGCTTCCAGGTCTCCTCAGGCAGGGAGGGTGATAGACGCTTGCCAAGGATGTTCAATGACGCCTTGAGCACCGACAGCGGCGTCTTTAACTCGTGGGAGAGGTGATTGATAACCTTGTCTTTCGCCCGGTTCAGGCTCGTCACTTCCTCGTAGGCGTCTTTGAGCTCTTTGGAGACCCTGGCATTCTCGATGGAAAGAGCTACTGAGCCTGCGATCATATTAAGCAGCTCAACATCGGTCTTGTCGAAAGAGCCCCTCTTCTTGTTCATTGCGCACAGGACGCCAATAATCCTTTCCCTTGCCCTGAGGGGGACATCAAGCATATTTCTGGTCTTGAATCCCGCCTGGATATCCACCATGGGGTAGAAATCAGGGTCTTTTGTTGTATCAGGTATAATAATGGGTTTGCCGGTGCGGATGACCCGTCCCGATATTCCTTTGTCCGCCGGGAACCGAATCTCCTTAACTCGTTTTTCCGTATCGGAGTCGTCATGGGCCGCGGACTTGAAGTACAATTCCTTCCTTGCTTCATCAAGCAAGATTACAAGAGCGCCCTCCACTTCCACAAGCTCTTTGATCTCCCCGCTGATGTAGTCAAGGAGCTCGTCCAGATCAGGATATTCTGGGAGGGCCATGCTGATCCGGAGAAGAGCCTCGTTGATCCGCGCCATCCTCTTCCCCCGGGTGATATCTCGCAATATGACCAGCTGGCCCCCTGGTTCGTCCTCGCTTTCCGCATATACAACCCCTCGCATGATCACATCGAGTACCCGCCCATCCTTGGTCAGTCGCTTGGTCTCATGCCTGGGGATGATCTTCTCTTTAAGCAGACGCCTGATGCTCTCCTCCGTCTCCTTCTGAAGCTCGGGCGGCACGTAAGGAATCTTCTTTCCAAACAGTTCTTGGAGGGTCCACCCGAATGTCTCGGTAAAAGCAGGATTGAGATAAGAAACACGGCCGTCCAGATTGAACACAACAATAGGATAAGGGACAAAGTCAAGGAGGGTCTTGTAACGTCTTTCTGATTTTCTAAGGGCCTCCTGGGCTACGAATCGATCAGTAATATCGCGGACAATTCCACGGAAGCCCAATTTGTCTCCCTGCTCGTTGGTGATCAAGCTTGCTGAAAGCTCAACATATCGGATATCACCGTCTTTCCGTCTTATCTTCCAGACGATATCTGCGAAACCCCGACCTGTCTGATAGATCTTATTGAATGCCTCATAGGCCTTTTCTGCCTGGTCCGGATCCATAAACTTGGAAAAATTCTGGAGGTAGATCTCCTCCCTGGGGTATCCGTAGATCCGACACAGGGCATCGTTAAAGTAAAGATAATTGCCCCGGGCATCCACCTCATAAACTCCCTCCTCAATATTATCAACGAAGGCTTGATAACGTTCACTGGAAAGAATTTCACAGGCGGTAAGCAAATTCACGCCCTCCGTACTATCTTCGTGAACGTTTTTGGTCTTTGACTTTTCCTTATTCATGAGAGAGCTCCTGAGGCAAAAAAATCCCCTCCCAATATGTTGCACATCCACACACGGCCATATATATAAAGAATATTATCATGAGATTTCTTGGAAAGTAAAGGGTAGGAGGGTCTTGAAAATGGTATAAAATCTCCTTGTGAGCCACTATCGACTGTCATATAATGGATTGCAAACCAAATTGGCCAAGTAAATACTAATGCTGAGGAGATACACCTTGGGCAAGTCAAACAGGATACCTAAAGCAACCATTACAAGACTATCCATCTATTACAGGCAGCTTGAATTGCTCGAGTTCGATGGGTACCGTATGGTCTCTTCGGAAAAGCTGGCCTGGCTCTGCCAGGTTAATCCCGCACAGGTAAGAAAAGATTTAGGCTATTTTGGTGAATTCGGTGTTCGGGGTGTGGGCTATGATGTCATAGACCTTCAGGCCCAAATCAAGAAAATTCTCGCCGTGAACCGCGAATGGAACTTTGCAATCGTCGGCATAGGCAACTTGGGTTCAGCTCTTTTAGAACATCAGAATTTCCCGGCAAGGGGTTTTAACTGTGTGGCGGCATTTGACAATGATCCTTTGAAAATCGGCAAGCCCACTGCTGCAGGCCTTAGTATCAGGGACATCGAGGAGTTAGAAGAGGCGGTAAAGGAACTCAATATAGAAATCGGCTTTATCACCACGCCAGCCACCGCCGCCCAAAGCGTGGCAGATCGCTTCATTATGGCAAATGTCAACGCCATTGTGAACTTCTCACCCACGCGAATCATTGTGCCCGACTGCTGCCTGGTTGAAAATATCGATTTCACCGTAAAGCTTGATACCCTGACCTACGAACTCCATCACGAGCTTGGCATCTAAAAAGGCCGTCCCTCAGGCTAGGTCATCGAAGAAAAGAAATAATACTACACGGCAAAGTGAAGAAAGATATTGAAAAAACTGAAGTGGTGGAGGTGTTCGCAGACGGGGCATGCAGGGGGAATCCCGGACCCGGAGGTTATGGCGCGATTCTGAAGTACGGCAAAAAGACAAAAGAGATCTCAGGATGCGACCCTCTCACCACCAATAACCGAATGGAAATGATGGCGGTGATTAAGGCACTGGAACAGCTAAAAAGACCTTGCAGAGTCAGGATAGTCACGGATTCAAACTATGTTGTAAAGGGCATGACGGAGTGGCTCCCCGTGTGGGTGAGGCGCAATTGGATCAACTCCCAGAAAAAACCTGTGTCCAATAGAGACCTGTGGGAAAAACTCTTAACATTGAGCAGGAGACACCGCATAGAGTGGAATTGGATAAAAGGACACGCAGGTCATCCAGAAAATGAGCGTTGCGATCAATTGGCGAAAGAGGCAATCGTACATTGCAAGAAGTGAGATGGGTAAAACCATGGACAAGGCATGGCTCAAGGCTTTAGGCCATATGTGTTATGGTATATACGTGCTTACTACTGCCGATCGGGAAAAAATAAACGGCATGATCGCATCCTGGGTGTCCCAAGTCTCCTATGACCCGCCTCTGGTCTCCGTAGCTGTTCATCCAAACAGGTATTCACACGATATGATTCAAGGGAGTGGCCATTTTGCCCTTCATCTTCTCAAAAGGGACCAGCGATATCTCCTCCAAAAGTTCAAATTGCCCAACCCTGCCTCTAAATTTGAATCATTGGCCTGGTCCCGGGGGGAGACAGGCTGCCCTATTCTAAAAGAGTGTCTTGCTTTCATGGAATGTAAAGTCAGAAAGATCTACAACCCGGGAAACCACACTCTTTTTATTGGGCAAGTGGTTGCCGCACAATTAGTCAGCGAAGAACCCCCTTTGACCACCTTAGACTATGAAGGGGTATACCTTGGCAGGGAATAGCTCTCCCCCCAATCACAGCTTGACTATTAAGGAAAATAATGTTATTTGTTATCACATTACTCCGATGTAACAAAAATATATCAATTTATAACTATTGAGGGCTATTTTATAGGTCCTTAGGAGGCTAAAATGAAGTGCCCAAAATGCGGCTATATAAGCTTTGACTTCAATCAGGTGTGCCCCAAGTGTAATAAAGACATCAGCGACATGAGGGAGAAAATGGGCTTTCCTTCATACAGGCCTAGCCCCCCCTCACTGTTGGGCGCCCTGATCGGTGAGGCCGGGGATTCAGCAATCGGGCTCAGCATGGAGGGTGGCGCTGAACCTGGCATGGTGACGCCTGGAGTAGACTTCAGCCCCGAGGATTCCCAAGCAATCGAAGCCATGGAAGAGACCTTCCAAAACGGTGAAGGCCTTGAATTACCTTCAGAGGAAGGCTCTGAGGAGTTGGATATTGCAGATTTGATCACTGTAAGCCCAGAAGACATCGGGGGAGAGGAAGCTGAAGGGGAAACAGGGGTAGAAGAGGGGCTGGAGGATCTTGAACTGGGTGACATATCCGGGGAGGAAGAAGCCACCGCTGTTCCCGAAGAGGCAGAAGAAGAGGCCGTCTCATTGGATATGGAGGATCTTGAACTGGAGGCTGAACCGGCTCTGGACGACTCACAGGAACTCGAACTGGATCTCGAACTTGAGCCCGAGGAAGGCATTGATGCAACCTTGAGCGAGGAGGATGTAACTCTGGAGTCCGATACTGATTCTGCTGGCAGCAATGAACCGGGAGAAATCGACCTTTCGGATACCCTGGATATAGAAGACAAAACCGCTGCCTACGATTCCTCGGATCTTAAAGATGAGAAGACCCAAGTGATTCTTGATGAGGAAGATGCCGTGGACATGGAAGACCTCGACCTGGATCTCGAACTTGAGGGACCTGAAAAATAATACCCCTGCTCATTTTAGTCTTGACCTCCGGGCGCAGGTGTAATTATGATTATCCTGCGCCGAGATAGCTCAGTCGGTAGAGCAGGGGACTGAAAATCCCCGTGTCCGCAGTTCGATTCTGCGTCTCGGCACCATAAGCAAAAATAGGAAGGTTAATCCCGCACCAAGTTGTGGATTAACCTTTTTTTTGGACCATGCACCTTGTTGACCGAGAGGCCCATAGAGATAAAGCGTGTGTAGTAGCCCACCATAATAGCTCTTAAACAGGTGGGGGAAAGTGTAAGGCGTTGACTTTGTTTCTCAAAATATATATTATTAATAATATAATGCTCTTATAACATCCGAAGCATCCCAGGAATTATTGATTTCAGGGGTGCGACAGAGATAATCGCCTTACATCAAGCTTCACTTAGGATCATCCGGTATCCCGGGCTATGGCAAAGAAATACCAGATCATCACGGTCATTGTAATCAGTCTCCTTCTCATCGTATTCTTTCTGAGTATTTACATCACAGTTGATGAGGAAATGCCAGAGAACGCTGTAGTTGTCATCACGCTGGAGGACAAACTCTATCATTCCATCCATTTTGATTATGTCGAGGTTGCAGGAAAGACTGCAAAAATCACCACCTTAGGAAAGGCAAAGGCACAAGGTTACAAGCCCAGCCCCATTTCAGAGAGTCTGGGATATTTCAGGGGAAACAGACAGTTCCTATTTTATCATATCCTATCAAAACTGGGGTTTCAGGTGAACAGCCGGTGGGACAAGCAGGGGAACTGGCTGTGGTAAGACTCCCCCCCAAGGAGAGGCGTTCGGCTGCCCGTTAATCTTCCAATGCCCTGCTACGCACGCCCCATCACCCTGATCTTGAACCAACTTTAGGACTCCCAAGGGCTGGCAATCAAAGATCGATATATTTATTCTAACCACAACGGGTTAGTACCTACAGAGCGAGAGAAAACGGGGATGTTGTATCCCATCTCATAGAAAATAGAGGAACCTGATTTATGCCCAATCTATACGTGCTCGCGCCAAATGGAGAAATTACTCACTTTCCTGTGGAAAAGGAAAAGATCACCATAGGCAGAAGCAAGGATAATGATCTTGTTCTCCTTGATGGCACAGTCTCTCGACATCATGCTGAAATCTCCAAATCAACCGAGGGATACATCCTCTCGGACCTGGGCAGCTACAACAAGACCTGCTTGAACGGAACTCCAATCACAAAGGCCCTCTTGCAGCACGGCGACAAAATTCAAGTGGGGAATACTAAGCTCTCTTTTCTCCTGGATTCATCCATTCAGGATCAATTTGGCAGCTCCCTGATCCTAACCACCGAGACCGAAGATGAAAAAGATGTAAGGGAGGTGTTTGCCAGCAGTAGCGCTGTCGGAGCAAGAGACTCCCGGCAACTCCTGCTATCCATTGAAGACAAGAAAAGAATTGGAAAAGGTTCGAAGGCAATGCCTGCTCAGGAGGACGTGAAGCTGGTCAGACCAGAAGAGCAACTTTCCGGTCTTGAGCGAAGCAATAAGGTCCTTTTCGTACTCTATGAAATCAGCCGCCATATGAGCCAAATCCATGATTTCGATGAACTCCTGAAGAAAATCATGGACCTCATTTTTGTGGTGATTGACGCGGATTCAGGCTTCCTGGTCCTTACAAGCGGCATCAGGGACAAAGAACTTATTCCCGTGGTGGTCAAACACAGAGACCCAAAAGGCCGGAGCCCCCGGGAGATAAGAGCAAGTCGCACCCTAATCAAAAAGGTCATCCATGACAAGGTTGCCCTTCTCACCACCAATGCTATGACAGATAAGCGTCTGAATGTGGCAGAGAGCCTTATGATACAGCAAATCAGGTCAGCCATATGTGTGCCCTTATGGAGAAAAGATGAGATTATCGGAGTGATCCAGCTTGACAGTGTCCGCATTGACAATCAGTTTACGGAGGATGACCTTGAGCTGTTGAAGGCAATAGGGAGCCAGGTGGCCATGGTAATCGAGCAGGCTGCCCTAAATCAGCAAATTCGAGAAGAAGAACGAATGCGAAACCGGCTGGAGCGGTTCCATTCTCCCCAAGTTATTGACATGATCCTGAAGGCTGAAGGGGGGAAACAGGGTGATATCATGGAGCCAAAGGAGCTGACCGCTACGATTCTTTTCACCGATATTGTAGGCTTCACCTCACTGTCAGAATCTTTGCCGCCCCGGGAAATCAACCTTTTCCTGAACCGACACTTTTCCCGTATGACCGATATCATCTTCGACTATGACGGGACCCTGGACAAATACATGGGTGACGGACTAATGGCCGTGTTCGGGGCGCCCCTGGCAAAGGAGGACGATGCGGAAAGAGCTGTCCGGGCAGCCCTGGAGATCCTCCGCGCCTCTTCAGCCATGATGGAAGAGACCAGCAAGGAGACAAAATTCAAGATTAGGATCGGGATCAATACAGGCCGCGTGGTGGCAGGAAACATAGGTTCACCAAGGAGAATGGAATACACGGTCATCGGAGATCCCGTCAATATCGCTGCGCGACTGGAATCCATAGCGAAGCCCAACCAAATCCTAATAGGGGAAGAAACCTATCGGCTTGTCAAAGACAAGTTCGCCATAAATAAGGTTGGCCCTCGAAAAGTGAAGGGGAAAAAGGCGGAAATCCTTGTCTACGAGGTGACCGGTGAAACAGAGGAGGGTTACTGAGCGCCCTTTCGTCGTACAAGGGACGCCACGTTACTCTTGAGGAGGTTATATTCATCCGAGAGCTTTTTACACCTCTCTCTCATCTCCGTCACGTCCCTGGCCAGTTTCTTCATCTTCATCTTTACAGGGGTAATATCGACATTGATCACCATGCATTCCTGGATCTTCCCGGAAGAACCTGAAACAGGTGAGACCCTTGCAAGGACATAAATGGGTTCTCCTTCCAGGGTATAATACTTCCATTCCAAACCCTTGAAAGACTCCCCCTTCAGCACGCGGACCACGGCCTCACGAAAATTACGACGATAAGGCTTGGAAACGAAGGTAAGGGGACTTTTCCCAAGGGCCTTAGGTTGAGGGTAACCAAAGGTCCTCTCGCACGCCTTGTTCCATGCCGAAATCTTACCTTTTGAATCGATTCTGAATACGGGGAAGATCGAATCCTCAATGCCCCCCCCTAAATGGGTCGACTGCGGCTGTGGCTCCGGTGGAGGCGGACCGTATTCCTGAATTGTTTGGATGGCACCTTTCACCCTTCCATTCTGGTCCAAAATGGGCGCCGCCTTAATAATCGCCTGCACGCCACCTTTTAATTTAGGAAGCGCAGCTTGAACTGAAAAGCTGCCGCTTTCCGTCATGGATACTATGGACTCACTGTACTTTTCATAAAGAAGGTCCGGATTATCGAGAATCTTATCCGCCATACTGCCATTCTCATCCAGGGAAAATCCTTCCCATACCTTCTTGCCGAGGATCTCCTCGGGTGAAATACCGGTTATCTCTTGACAGGCCCTGTTCCACTGGACCACCCGGTGATCGTTGTCAAGTACAAACGTGGGCACTGGAAGTCTATCCAAAATGCTCTCAAGGTACGTCCTCGACTCAGTGAGCATTTCCCTCTTTTCCTTCTCCCGCAAAAGGGCCTCACTGCGTTCCTTTTCAAAAAGAAAGGCAAACAGCATGATCGTCAAAAGTCCCGTAAGATAGAAACCAAGGGAGTAAACCGGTGCAATGTCAGAAGGAACTATGTTGTGGTACCGATAACCGCTCCGAAAAAGCGCTACGGCCACGCCACATTCGAGAAATATCATACAAGACCAGATCGCCCCCCAGAAGTATCCTGCCAAAAAAATGGCCATCAGGATCAGAACCGCATTCCATACCCACGAGAGAAGAATCAGACCCTGGTCCGAAATACCCCCGCTGCTCCACCGGATAATAATGAGCAAAAGCCAGAGCACGGCAATCGCCAGATTTGCGCTCAATATGACGTTCTTGGTCGCCCTGAGCGCAAGCATGGCCCCGACTGCCAGGATAGCTGAGAGCATGCAGGCATAAGAGAGGGAGAGCGCCCCAATATGATAATAAAATAGCCCCAATAAAGGGGCTACAATCATAAAGGTCAGCTCAAACAGGTTGAAAAAATTGACCCTCCTGAGGGTCTCAGGTTCCGCCAGTTTTATGCCGCTGGTCAGGAAATTAGTCCATAGTGCTTCTGCTTTCAAATTCATAGCCAAAGTTAAAAGTTCATTTATCCGAACAGATACCCCGTCGTGAATAACCTGTCCCTAGAAATATACGTCACCTTTCCCTTGTCATCAAGTAGCACCATCAGATACCTATCCCCGTTTTTGAACAGCTTGAAACTCGCCTCTATGATTATGCTACAGGTGCCGTCTCCATAATTAGTGATAGTATAGTCGAAACGACCTTTAGTGGTAATTCTCACCTGGAGGGCATTTGCAATTGCATCAAGGGCACCCGATGGTATCTCCGAGCCATCTTTAAGTATCTGATATGGTGGTTCCCCAGCGGCAGGAAAATAGCTCTCATTTTCCAGCTGGTACATTATCTCGCCCTCAATGAGCTGCTTCATCATGATAACAGCTTCAGAGCCATACGCCCGCTGCTGCCAGGTATTGTAAAGGGGCATGGCAGTTGCGGCCAAAACACCCAGTATGGCCAAAACAACCATCAGCTCAACCAGGGTGAATCCACGCTCCCCCCTCATGAGGCCTCCTCACTCACAGGCTTGGTATATTTCAGCCCCCCAGGCGTAAGAATAATCTTCATCTCGCCTGGAGGGACATGGGTAAGTGAAAGTTCATAACCCACCTTAGGATCTGCATACTTCACATAGGACAGCCTGTTTAACGCGCGCGTCTGGTCCTCCTTCAGGTTCAAATATTTCGGGACCAGGTCCAGGAGGGTATCAGGATATACATTGCCCTTGTAATGTGCATAACGCTTTAAGGCTGCATCCACCATGAAAAGTACAACGCGGTCAGCCTTTCCCCTTTCCAGAACAACGCCGCCTCCGGCAGGCGATTCCTGGCCTCCGAAAATAATAACGCCCCACATCACCAGGATCAACACGGAGGAAACGGTCAAAAAGTAGTGGAAAGGGCCCCATTTCTTCTCCTTTTTGGCCTTCTCTTTCGCTTTCTTGCGTTTTTCCTTCAACCCGGTGCCCACTTCGGTAACGGACTGGAGCATGGCGCACTGAAAGCACATGTAGACCCCTGGTCTGATCTCTTCGGCACAATCGCGGCAGATAGGGATGTTACAGCTCGCGCACAGGTGTTCTGCCATTCGTTCCGGGTGATGTTTGCACTTCATCTGTATTTGAATATCCTTTAAAGCCTTACCTTCGGTAAGACGTGGATACACCCTCCCACTTCATTGGATTTACGCAAACATGCCCTTTTGCCATCCCGGGCTGACTGAGGGCTTCATTAAAAACCTGAGTCATAAAAAATTTCTGATATTAGAAAAGAAAGTTTAGAAAAATTTATGCCTTTAGTCAAGAAATAGATATGACACGACTAAATTAAGCTTTATTTTTCGATTTGAGATCGCTTCTGCAATAAGGACAGGCGATCCAATCCGGCTGCACAATTCTGTTGCAGGAACTGCAGGTGGGAACCAAGGGATGTTTGCAGAAAGGGCAGTCTCTGAAATCCAAGCTTACCGCCTTTCCGCAATGGGAGCATATTGTAGTCAATTCTTCCTTCTGATATACGGCCCGCAATACTTCTTCGATGGTGGTAACCCCCTGGCGGATCTTTTGAAGGCCGCTGAAACCTAAAGTGCTCATACCCGTCGCCACAGCCGCTTCCCTGATGGTATCGGCTGTGGCCCCAGCCTGTATAAGCTCTCGGATCTTGTAGCCCATGATCAGGATTTCTTCAATGGCTGTCCTGCCCTTGAATCCCGTGTTATTGCAATTGGTACACCCCGCCCCTTTGTAAAATTTGAAGGGGAGATCCTCCTCCTTCATGCTGATCCTGGCAAGAAGTTCGGGGTTGGGAATATATTCTTCCCTGCACTCCGGGCAAATCTTACGGACAAGACGCTGGGCCACTACGCCTACTACTGAGGAGGCAATCAAAAAGGGTGGGATTCCAATATCGATAAGCCTTGTAACAGCCGAGGGCGCGTCATTGGTATGGAGAGTGGACAGGACCAGGTGGCCGGTAAGGGAGGCCTGCAAAGCGATTTCCGCGGTTTCCTGATCCCGAATCTCACCGATCATTATCACATTCGGATCCTGTCTGAGGATGGATCTCAGTATAAATGGAAAGGTTAACCCCACCTTTTCATTGATTTGGACCTGGTTAATCCCGGGGAGCTCATACTCCACCGGGTCTTCCACAGTGATCAAATTGGCCTCATCGGACTTGATCTCCGACATACAGGCATAAAGAGTCGATGTCTTGCCACTGCCCGTGGGGCCCGTTATAAGAATCATCCCCTGGGGACGTTTGATGAACTTCCTGATTATGTTCAGATTCTCTTCGCCATACCCTAACTCTTCGAGGCTGAGAAAAGCAGCCTGCTTGTTTAAAATCCTGATTACCGCCTTTTCCCCATAAAATGTGGGTAGCGTTGAGACCCGCAAATCAGCAGCAAAATTCTTTGCTTTGACCCTGATCCTTCCGTCTTGGGGAAGCCTTTTTTCGGCAATGTCCATGCCCCCGAGGACTTTGATACGGGAGATGATAATTGGCTGGGTCCACTTCGGAAGCGTTATGGATTCCTGGAGCACTCCGTCAATACGGTTTCTTACCCTTACCTGATTCTCTTGAGCCTCTATATGGACATCGCTGGCACCCTTCTTGATGGCATTGCGGATAATCAAATCCACCATTTTGACAAAAGGAGAATCCTGGAGTTTGTCAAGGTCATCCTCGTCAGGAATTCCCTCCTCCTCAGGGGCAAATTCCAGCAATTCCTCCTTTGCAAGTTCATCGGTCACCTCGGCCATGGTTCTTTCAGGATGATAATGCTTCTGCAACCGCTCGAGAATCTGCGTGGCAGTAGAGACAGCAGGCTGTATATTGAATCCGGTGATGAAGGTGATTTCCTTCATCATATTTAGGTCCAAAGGGTCGGACATGGCCACATGGAGGATGTTATTCTCTTTGGCTATGGGTATACAGAAAAACTTTCTGCAGACCTCTTCCGGGATGGATTCAATCACTCCTGCTTCAATATCATGATCTCCCAAATCCACAAAAGGGACTTTAAGCTGCATGGCCAGGGCAAACGCCATTTCATCTTCTGTGATGAGATCCATATCGATCAGAACCTGCCCAAGCCTCCGGCCCGTCCCTTGCTGGGCTGCCAGGGCCTCATGGAGCTTGTCCCGGCTCAGCAGGCCGGTTTCCACCAACAGCTCGCCAAGCTTACGCCGGTCAACAAAATTCTTCCTCCCATTCCCTGACTGTGGCAATGATTTAGTATCCTCTCCCCCCATAAAGCCTTCCTTTTTGCCAGTATGGTTCATCCTGCTCCATGATCGAATAATTGCGGATACTAACACTTAATTTCCAAGTTTTCAAGCGGAATTGGCCATATTCACCTATGGCGTTTGTGAACCCAAGGAGGAAACAATCGCCGGAGCCGTGCTCTCAGCAGGGTGCTGCGCAACCGCCTGTTTCCCTTTGACAATCCTTGGGTTGTCTGGTAACTTTTAAAAAGTTTTCCGTGAAGGAAACCTATTTCCTGGACCGCGCGTCAGATATCCTGATTGCCTACAATTACGGGCCAAAAAGGGAGAAGGAAGAGTTTCGCTAATGAAATTCTCTTTCAAAAAATCGGATCTCTTGGTCACAGCGATTGTTGCCGTCCTCTTTGTATTTCTCTCATTCCAAAACTTCGCCCTGTTTGAGGGCTTTGAACGAATCATTTATAGCATCGAAATGCGTTTGGATCTTCCTCGGTCCTCTGGAAGAAGCAGGATTGCCATTGTCAACATCGATGAAAAAAGCATCAACCGGCTGGGTCCGTGGCCGTGGCCAAGATACCTGATCGCAGAGATGATCAGGATACTGAAGGCAAATGGCGCTAAGCTCATCGGGTTGGACCTGCTATTCAGCCACAAGGAACAGAACCAGGGGCTAAATGAGATCATAAAGCTCTACAGGACGATCTCCGAGTATCAGGCAGACATAGGAGACAATAAGAGCTACAAGTGGATACTCTCTGAGCTTAGCGATATTAAGAAAAAACTGGATAACGATCAAAAGCTCTCAAACGCGGTGAAGGAGTCAGGCAACGTCGTGTTACCAGTTGTCGGGGAATTCGGTCATCTGGATACCCAGATAGTTGCTCCTATAGACCCTTTCCTTCAATCCAACTTCATCAAGCCCCAGAAGATCGACAAAGAACTCATAGAACGGCTATCCGTGATTAGATTAAAAACTCCCTTCCCCGAGTTGGCAAAAAGCTGTCATGCTTTAGGCCATATCAACCTCCACTTCAGTGGGGCCAGCACCGGGCAGGTCCATCTTCCCTTCATCAGCTATAGGGGCAATGTAATCCCTTCGATGCCTCTCCGCCTGGCCCTTGATTTTCTGGGGATCAGCCCCGACCGGATAGGTATCCAGGATCGAGCCATTAAGCTGCGGGATAGGGTTATCCCTTCCTCTAATGGGCAAGTCCTCGTGAAATTCAAAGGGGCAAGGCGCTCTTTCCCCTATTATTCCTTTGTTGACATCCTTAAAGTGAAAAAGGTCCCGGCCGTTTTTGAAGGCAAAATAGTACTCATTGGTTACACGGCCGCAGAGGGTGGGGTAACCATCAATACACCGGTCGATCCACATATGCCCCGCGCAGAATTGATCGCCAATATTATTGATAGCTTCCTGGAGGGAAGGTACCTGGATCGCCCCGGAAGCATCATTTACCTGGAGGCCCTTCTTATACTCCTATTGGGCTTTGCCTCTTCATTTATTCTGCCGAGGTTGAATTATTTTCCCAGGACAATGGCTACTGGGGCCTTCCTACTCCTCCTTTTTCTTACCAGCCTCGTTCTTTTCATGGGCTTCAACATTTGGTTCAAGACCATATATGTAGGGCTTTCGGTCGTTACTCTCTATGTTGCATTCTCTGTAAAGGAACTAATCGTCACGGAAAAGACTATTGAGATTTCTTCCAAAGAAAGCATGGAAACAAATCGGATGCTGGGGCTCAGTTTACAAAGCCAGGGACTGTTAGATTTGGCATTTGAAAAATTCCGGAAGATCCCCATAGATGATGATCTCAAGGACGTACTTTATAACCTTGGGCTCGACTTCGAGCGAAAACGGATGATCAATAAAGCCATTTCAGTCTATGAATATATTCTGAAGGCGGGTACCTATAGTGACCTGGAAACGCGAATCCCCAAACTGAAAAAATTCGCTTCAGAGCTGCCCCTTGGAAAACATGGAGCCAAAAAGGGTGGGAAAATCATTGTCTCGGATGAACTGGGAACAAAGCCCACAGTGGGACGATACGAGATCCTCGAAGAACTGGGCCAAGGGGCTATGGGTGTCGTATATAAGGCGAAGGACCCGAAAATCAACCGCCTTGTTGCCATCAAGACGATCCGATTCTCCGATGATTTTGAAGAATCCCAGATAAAGGAAGTGAAGCAGCGTTTTTTCAAAGAAGCAGAAGTGGCCGGGAAATTATCACACCCTGCAATTGTTTCCATCTATGATGTGGGAGAGGACTACGATCTCACATATATGGCGATGGAGCTCCTCGACGGCGAAGACCTGGATGTATACTGCACAAAGGACAATCTGCTTCCCATAAGAAAAGTGATCCAGATTATTGCTCAGGCGGCCGAAGCGCTGGACTTCGCTCACAGCCATGGGGTTATCCACCGGGACGTAAAGCCAGGAAATATCATGCTCCTGAAAAACGGGAATGTCAAAGTAACGGACTTCGGGATTGCCAAGGCTACGTCTTCATCCATGACCAAAAGCGGGGTTATCCTCGGAACGCCCAATTACATGTCACCGGAGCAGATAAACGGCAAACCGCTCGATGGCCGGTCTGACGTTTTCTCCTTGGGCGCCGTATTTTTTCAGCTCCTGACCGGCCAGCTTCCTTTTGTCGGGAAAACCATCACCGAACTCTTCTATCAAATCACCCAGTCCAAACATCCCTCGCCCAAATCCATCAATCCAAGGGTGATCCGCCCCTGCGAGCAGCTCATCGACAAGGCCTTGGCCAAAGATCCCGATAAAAGATTCCAGCGGGCCAGTGAATTTGCAAAATACCTGAATATGCTTGGCCAAAAAATGGATCAACTCATGAAGGAAAAAGGCGCAAAGGGAAAGTTCTCGTAACAGGTTGGATACACCTCCGTGATCATACTCCATAATATTCTTTGTACCATGAAACGAACCTCTTTATGCCCTCTCTCAAAGGGGTTTTGGGGCTGAATCCCAAGGATTTTTTAGCACTTTCAATGTCAGCAAAGGTCTCGGGGACATCTCCCGGCTGTATGGGGAGCATGTTTTTCTCCGCTTTCCGGCCAAGCTCCTCTTCCAGTATGCTTATGAACTCCATAAGCTCCACGGCATTGGAGTTTCCGAGGTTGAACACTTCAAAGGGTACAGGCCTCTTCAAGGCCGCCATGGTGCCATCCACAATGTCATCAATATAGGTGAAATCCCGCTTCATCTTTCCAAAGTTATAGACATCTATAGGACTGTTCTTCAGGATCGCATCAGTAAAAATGAACAGTGCCATATCGGGGCGCCCCCACGGTCCGTAAACCGTGAAAAACCTCAGCCCCGTGCAGGGGACGTGGAAAAGATGGCTGTAAGCGTGCGCCATCAATTCATTGGCCTTCTTGGTAGCCCCATACAGAGAAACGGGCTGATCAGTCTTATCGGCAACACTGAAAGGTATGGACCTGTTCTTGCCATACACGGAAGAGGAAGATGCATAGACAAAGTTTTTTACACGGTACTCTCGTGCCAGTTCAAGGAGATTAAGAAATCCTGCCAGGTTGCTCTTCTCATAAGAATAGGGGTCTTTGAGAGAGTATCGTACCCCGGCCTGGGCTGCCAGGTTGCAGACGATGCTCACGCCTTCTGTCTGAAATATAGCCCTGAGGCCTTCGAGGTTGCAGATATCCTCCCGGTAGAATGTGAAACCGTCATACCCCCTGAGTATCTCCAATCTGCCCTTCTTTAAGGTGACGTCATAGTATTCATTCATATTGTCAACACCGATCACAGGATTTCCCGTCTCCAAAAGCTTCTTGCAGAGGTGAAATCCGATAAAGCCAGCAGCTCCGGTGACCATAATAGATTCCTTGTCTTTCCTCATACGTCGTCCTCCTCCTCAAGCAAACTTTTTCTATGCTCAGATCCCCCCCTGCAAAAGATCTACAGAGCTGCAAGGGCACCTTGCACCTTCCTTAACAGAAAAATGCTACAAAATCATGAGCTTTTCACCCACAGCCCCAACTCATAAAAAGAACGCCGGTCATACCCCGCCTTTCCTGACGGAGCACTCCGGCGTTTTTAACAAAACCCCACTGGCCTGCCCTGTGAATCTGATCGAGAATACGATCCAGCCCGAGAGCAAAAGCACCGCATGGGGGATTACATCATGCCGCCCATGCCACCCATGCCGCCTCCAGGAGGCATCCCGGGCATTTGCTCTTTTTCCTCCGGCTTCT